>NZ_JAOCQE010000105.1 GCF_025290915.1 Streptomyces sp. 15-116A
GGACTCCGGCAGCGTGGGCCGCCCGGTGTGCGGGGCGGCGGCGTGGGCGTCGAGCCAGGCGCGTACGGCTCCGGGGTCGTCGGCGGCCACTCCATCCGCGTGCAGCAGGGACGCGTACCAGCGGTGCCAGGTCAGCAGCGCCGGGTCGGCCATGGCGCGCCGGAATCCGGGCTCGGCGTCGTCGACGGCCGTGAGCAGCCGGGCGTGGCGCTTGGCGTTGAGCCGGCCCGCGTCCCGGACGCAGTCGGCGAGCGTCCGCAGCACGTCCGGTACGGCCGCCGTCTCCTCCTGCCTCGCCCCCAGCAGCCCCGGCAGATCCTCGAGGAGCACCTGCTCGACCAGCCGCGGCGTCGGTTCGGGCACCCCGGTGCGGCGGTCCGCACCGCGCAGCGCGAGCAGGGTGAGTACGGCGTCGGCGGGGCGCTCGGGCAGGCCGGTGCCGCGCTCACGGGCGGCCCAGGCGAGGAAGTCCTCGAGCCCGGTGTTCAGCGCAGGGGTACGAGTCACTCGGGGAGCGTATGAAACGGAAGGGTCGTACGGGCTCCGCAGGGACGGAGCGTAGCCCGATCGAGGGAGCGGCGTGGGTGCGATCGGGCAGGACGGCCGACGACGGGTACTGCACGCCGGTCGTGGCCGCGAGCCGCGAGCCGTCACACGCCCACTGCCGGTCGCCAGCCGCGAGCCGCCGGTCGTCAGCCGCAGTCCGTCACACGCCCACCGCCGGTCGCCAGCCGCCAGCTGTCACACACCAGCCCCGGCCGCCGGCCGCCACACGCCGCGCGCCGGCGGCCCCCCCGTGGGATCACCGCCGGCGCCACTCAGTACGACCCGCTCAGACCGCCTTCACCTCGTACGCCGTCACGCGTACCTCCTCGTCGTCCAGGCACTGCCCCGACTCCAGGTCGAAGCGCTGCTTGAGCAGCGGGGAGGCGACGAAGGGGCGGCCCTGGTGGGTGCCGGTGAGGCCGCGGGAGAGGACCGCCGCCCCGGTGAACGGGTCGCGGTTGTCGATCGCGTACAGGCGGCCGGCGCGGTCGGTGAAGACGGCGACCTGGCGGCCGTCGGGCAGCAGCGCCGCCACTCCGCGGCCCGGGATCAGCGTGCTGAGGTCGCAGACCGTGAACCAGCCCTCGTCCAGCCGGAGTTGGACCTTCAGGTCGGTGGTCTCGAGTGCCAGGGTCATCGCTGGGCGCTTCCTTCCAGGATCTCGTCGGCGGGGCGCAGGCCGATGTTCAGCAGCGGCAGGTCGGGCTTGATCTGGTCGCGCTCGGGGACGAAGGCGACCACCGGGTCGGGGGTGTCCGGGGCGTTGACGAAGGACACGAACCGGGCGAGCTTCTCGGGGTCGTTGATGGTCTCGGCCCACTCGTCGCGGTAGTGCGAGACGTGTGCGGCCATCAGCGCCTCCAGCTCGTCGCAGATGCCGAGCGAGTCGTGGACGACGACGTCCCGTACGTGGTCCAGGCCGCCGGGGATCCGCTCCAGCCAGGTGGAGGTGCGCTCCAGCCGGTCGGCGGTGCGGATGTAGAACATCAGGAACCGGTCGATCAGGCGGATCAGTTCGGCGTCGGAGAGGTCCTGCGCGAGCAGGTCGGCGTGGCGCGGGGTGGCGCCGCCGTTGCCGCCGACGTACAGGTTCCAGCCGTTGGCGGTGGCGATCACGCCGAAGTCCTTCGACTGGGCCTCCGCGCACTCGCGCTGGCAGCCGGAGACCGCCGACTTGAGCTTGTGCGGCGAGCGCAGCCCCCGGTAGCGCAGCTCCAGGTCGATCGCCATGCGGACGGAGTCCTGGACGCCGTAGCGGCACCAGGTCTGCCCGACGCAGGACTTCACCGTGCGCAGCGACTTGCCGTACGCGTGGCCGGACTCGAACCCGGCGTCGACCAGACGGGCCCAGATCAGCGGGAGTTGCTCGACGCGCGCGCCGAACATGTCGATCCGCTGACCGCCGGTGATCTTCGTGTAGAGGCCGAAGTCACGGGCGATCTCGCCGATCACGATGAGCTTCTCGGGCGCGATCTCCCCGCCGGGGATGCGGGGGACGACCGAGTACGAGCCGTTCTTCTGCAGATTGGCCAGAAAGTGGTCGTTGGTGTCCTGCAGGGCGGCCTGCTCGCCGTCGAGGACGTAGTTGCTGGCGCCGATCGTCGGGGCGAGGGAGGCGATGATCGAGCCGACCGCCGGCTTGCAGATCTCGCAGCCGTCGCCGCCCCGGGCGCCCTCACGGCCGTACCGGTCGAGCAGGTCCTGGTAGGAGCTGATGCGCAGGGCGAGGACGATCTCGTACAGCTCCTCGCGGGTCTGCGAGAAGCAGCCGCACAGGCCCTTGTCGACCTCGACGCCGCTCGCCTCCAGCTCGGCGTTGACCAGCTGGCCGAGCACCTTGACGCAACTGCCGCAGCCGGTACCGGCCTTGGTGCATTTCTTCACCTCGGGCACGGTGGTGCACTGGTGATCGGTGACCGCGCCGCGGATGGTGCCCTTGGTGACGTTGTGGCAGGAGCAGATCACCGCGTCGTCCGGCAGTGCGGACGGGCCGAGCTGGGCACCGCCGCCCGCACCGGCGGGCAGCACCAGCGACTCGGGCGCGATCGGCGGGACCGAGCCGGTCAGGGCGCGCAGCGTGCCGTACGCCTCCGCGTCGCCGACCAGGATGCCGCCGAGCAGCGTGCCGTCGCGGCCGATGACCAGCTTCTTGTAGAGGCCCGCGCGGGAGTCGGAGTAGACGACGTCCAGGCAGTCCTCGCTGGTGCCGTGCGCGTCGCCGAAGGACGCCACGTCCACGCCGAGCAGCTTCAGCTTGGTGGACAGGTCGGCCCCGGTGAAGGCGGCCTCGTCCTCGGCGATGGTCGCGGCGGCCGTCTCGGCCTGCTCGTAACCGGGAGCCACCAGGCCGTACACCCGGCCGTCCGCCGCCAGCGCGCACTCGCCGATCGCGAACACGTGCGGGTCGGTGACCGTGCGGCACTGCTCGTCGACGGTGATGCCGCCGCGCTCACCGACCGCCAGACCGCAGTCGCGGGCCAGCTGGTCGCGGGGGCGGACACCGGCGGAGAACACCACCATGTCGGTGGCGAGTTCGGAGCCGTCGGACAGCTTCATGCCGGTGACCGCGCCGGACTCGTCGACCACGATCTCCTGGGTGCCGACGCCCGTGTGGACGCTCAGCCCCATCTCCTCGATGGTCCGCAGCAGCGCCGCGCCACCGCCCTCGTCGACCTGCACCGGCATCAGGCGCGGCGCGAACTCCACGATGTGCGAGGTCAGTCCGAGGCCCTTGAGGGCACCGGCCGCCTCCAGGCCCAGCAGACCGCCGCCGACCACCGCGCCCACGGTCGCCTTCTTCGCGTACTCCTCGATCGCGAGCAGGTCCTCGATCGTGCGGTAGACGAAGCAGCCCTCGGCGTCCTTGTTCGGCACCGGCGGCACGAACGGGTAGGAGCCGGTGGCCAGGACCAGGACGTCGTAGTCGACGACGAGCCCGGAGCGGGCGGTGACCTTGCGCGCCTCGCGGTCGACGGTCTCGGCCGGGTCGCCGACGTGCAGCTCGATGCCGTGGTCCTCGATGAACGCCAAGTCCGTCATGGACAGGTCCTCGGGCGTCTTCCCCGAGAAGTACGAGGTGAGCTGGACGCGGTCGTACGCGGGGCGCGGCTCCTCGCACAGCACGACCACGCGGTGCGTGGCGGTCAGGCCGCGCTCGGCGAGCGCTTCGAGGAAGCGCTGGCCGACCATGCCGTGGCCGACGAGCACGATCGTGGGGGTGCCCCCCGGGTTGGCGGTCATTCAGGAGCCTCCATCGTTGGTGAGCAGGTGGAGCAGGGGCCCGCCGTCGGAGGGGAGCGGCTCTGCTCCCTCCCAGGCGCGCGCGAGGGCGCCGACGGTGCCGAGTTCGCCGACCAGGACCCCGCCGACCAGGCGGTCCTCGCGGACGACGACCTTGCGGTAGGTGCCCCGGGTGGCGTCGGTGAGCTGGACGACGTCGTCGCCCGGCAGCGGCTCGGTCTCGCCGAACGCCGCGAGGTCGAAGGGGCCCTCGTGCCCGGTGAGCGTGAGCCGGGTCAGCGAACGGGTGCCGGTGTAGCGGGAGTTCGCGTCACCGGCGAGCAGCGCGGCGAGCGCGTCGGCCTGTTCGAGCGCCGGGGTGGCCAGCCCGTACACGGTGCCGGCGTGCTGGGCGCAGTCGCCGACGGCGTGGATGTACGGGTCGGAGGTGCGCAGTTCGTCGTCGACGACGATGCCCTTGCCGACGTCGAGCCCGGCCTCCTGCGCGAGCGCCACCCTGGGGCGCACCCCGCAGGCGAGGACCACGATGTCGGCGTCGAGCGCGTAGCCGTCGGCCATCTCCACGGAACGGACCGCGCCGCCGACGCAGCGCACGTCGCGCACCCGGCACTCGGTGTGCACCTCCACGCCGAGGTCGGTCAGATGCCGCCTGACCAGCTTGGACGCGGCCGGGTCGAGCTGGCGCTCCATGAGCCGCTCGGACTGCTGGGCGAGGACGACCTGGGCGCCGCGCACGGCGAGTGCGCGGGCCGCGGAGACCCCGAGCAGGCCGCCGCCGATGACGACCGCCCGCACACCCGGCCGGACCGCCTTGGCGAGACCCAGGCAGTCGTCCATGGTGCGGAAGGCGTGCACCCCCTCGGGCAGCTCGTGACCGGCGGTGAACAGTCCGCGCAGCGGCGGCAGCACCGGGTTGGAGCCGGTGGCGAGGACCAGCCGGTCGTATGCGATCACCGCGCCGTCCGCGCAGGTGACGGTCCGGCCGGCGCGGTCGATGCCGGTGACCCGGCCCCGGGTCAGCGCGGCCGGCGCCGGCAGGGCGATCACCTCGGGGCTGTAGCGCCCGGCCAGCACCTCGGCGAGCAGCACCCGGTTGTACGGCCGGTGCTCCTCCTCGCCGATCAGCGTCACGGGCGTGCCGAGCTCGCCGAGCCGCCGGGCGAGACGTACGCCCGCGAGGCCGGAGCCGATCACCACCACACGCTCATTCGAGGTCATGTCCTTGAGCGTGCGGTGCGGGTGTTTCCCGGCCGCATCCCTTCTGTTTCCCGCGAGGAACGCTGCCCTCAGCGGGGGGCCGGGGTGGGTGTGAGGGTTCCGAGGGGGCGCTCTGCCGCGCTGTGAGCAGCGTCAAGCTCAGAAGAAGCTCATCTTGATGGACGCCACATCTATCCGCTCCATAGGGTCGCGGCCATGCCCGACATCTCGTTGACCATGGTCGTCCTGCTCTGCCTCGCGGCCCTCGCCGCCGGCTGGATCGACGCCGTGGTCGGCGGCGGAGGGCTGCTGCTCCTGCCCGTGCTGCTGCTCGGGCTGCCCGCCGGCACCCCGGCCGCGCATGCGCTCGGCACCAACAAGGCGGTCGCGATCGTAGGCACCACGGGCGCGGCGGTGACGTATGCCCGCAAGGCCCCGGTCGACGTGAGGACGGCCGTACGCATCGGCCTCGCGGCCCTCGCGGGCTCCTCCGCGGGGGCCTTCTTCGCGGCCGGGATGAGCACCGACGTCCTCAAGCCGGTGATCATGGTGGTGCTGCTCGGGGTGGCCGCCTTCGTGATCCTGCGCCCCGCCTTCGGCACGGCCCCCGCGACCGGCCCGGCGACGCCGCGTCAGATCCTCGCGGCGATCGGCCTGGCCGGCCTCGGCATCGGCTTCTACGACGGTTTCATCGGCCCCGGCACCGGCACGTTCCTCGTCCTGGCCCTCACCGCCCTGCTCCACCTCGACCTGGTCACCGCCTCCGCCACCGCCAAGATCGTCAACTGCTGCACCAACGCCGGCGCGCTCGCGATGTTCGCCTGGCAGGGCGCGGTCCTGTGGCACCTGGCCGCCCTGATGGCCGTCTTCAACCTCGCGGGCGGCACCCTCGGCGCCCGCACCGCCCTGAAGAAGGGCACCCGCTTCGTCCGCATCGTGCTGCTGACGGTGGTCTTCGCGCTGGTGGCGAACCTGGCGTACGAGCAGTGGGTGGCCTGAGACGCCCGATAGCGTCCTCCCATGCATATCGAGTACGACCGGGAGAACGACACCGCGTATCTGTCCTTCGTCGCCCGCATCCCCGACGGAGCCGCCGTCCGGCAGGTCGCCGTCGACGGGGTCGCGCCGGACGCCGAGGTGATGCTCGACCTGGACGCGGCGGGCCGCATGCTCGGGATCGAGGTGACCGGGGCCCGTCGCGTCCTGCCGGCCGAACTGCTGGACGGGGCGCCGTCCGTGAGCTGAGGCGGGTCAGGAAGTGCCGGCCAGCAGGTCGATCATCCCCGTCCCGTCCTCGTCGCCGTGGCCCTCGGCGACACGGCGGGCCATCAGGTCCATGTACGGCGTCAGCAGCTCGGGGCTCACGCCCTGTTCCTCGGCCGTGCGGAGCAGGGTGGAGTTGGCCGCGGACTGCATGGCGAGGTTGGAGACCACGCCCTCGGTGTAGTCGCCGCTCTCCAGATGCGCGGCGGTCTGGTGCACGGCCGGGGTCATCGCGGTGAGCCAGGAGGCGAGGAGGGGAGCGAAGTCCGCCGGGGCGATGTTCTCGCGGCGGATGAGCGCGAAGGCGTGGGTGGCCCCGGCGAACAGGCCGCTCATCGCGCTCAGCAGCGCCACGTCGTGCAGCGCGGCGAAGCCCGGGTCGTCGCCGACGTACCGGGTGCCGGCCGGGACGGCCAGGGCGTCCTCGTGCTCCTCGAACAGGGCGCGCGAGCCGCTGTAGAACACGTACGCCCCGGACTTCTCGTCGCCGATCATCGGCGGTACGGCCATGATCCCGCCGTCCAGGAAACGGGCGCCGCGCGCCTCGGCCCAGGCGGCGCGGGCGCGGGCGTCGCCCGGGGTGCCGGTGGTGAGGTTCACCAGGTCCCGCCCGGCCAGATCGGCGCCGTCCAGCGCCTCGCCGACGGAGGCGTCGTCCAGCAGACAGGCGATCACCAGACGGCTCGCGGCCACCGCGTCCGCGGCGCTCGCGGCGACGGTGGCGCCCTCGGCGGCCAGCGGCTCGGCGCGGGCCGGTGTGCGGTTCCAGACGGTCACGGGATGCCCGGCGGCGAGCCAGGCACGGACCAGGGCGGAGCCCATGTCGCCGGTGCCGAGGACGGTCAGGGGGGTCGGGGAAGCAGAGCGCGGGGAAACGGTGTTGTCGGTCATGGCGACTACGCTCGCCGCGGGGAAGTGCCTGATCAAGTACGTACTTTCAAGTGGGCGCTTACTCCGGGGAAAGCGTGCAGATGGCGACAGTGGACGGGGTGACGCGCATGGCGAGGGGACGGCGGCCGGGCGGCTATGTGTGCGGGGTCGACGCGGCGATGGACGTGATCGGCGGCAAATGGAAGGTGCTCATCCTGTGGGCGCTGTCGGTGCGGGCCTGCCGCTTCGGCGAACTGCGCCGAGAGCTGCCCGGCATCACCGAGAAGGTCCTCGCCTCGCATCTGCGGGAGATGGAGGCCGACGGCATCGTCCACCGCGAGGACCACGACGAGGTGCCGCCCTGCGTGGAGTACTCGCTCACCCCGAGGGGCGTCGCCCTCAACGCGGCGCTGGAGCCGCTGGGGGAGTGGGGCAAGGCGAACGTACTGCGGGCGTCAGCGGCTCCCCGTGAGATGGGCGAAGACGACGACGTTGCCCTGGTAGCCGGTCGTGCGTGAGTAGCCGCCGCCGCAGGTGATGACGCGGAGTTCGGGGCGATTCGCCGCGCCGTAGACCTTGCGGTCGGGGAAGTTCTTCGCGTCGTACACCTCCACCGCGTCCACCGTGAACACGGCGACCGTGCCGTCGCGGCGGTCCACCTCGATCGTGCTGCCCTTGCGCAGGGCGCCGAGGGAGTAGAACACGGCGGGGCCGTCGGCGTTGTCGACATGGCCCGCGATGATGGCGGTGCCCGTCTCACCGGGGGTGGTGCCGGCCTCGTACCAGCCGGCCAGGTTCTTGCGGTCGGCGGGCGGGACGTCGAGGCTGCCGGAGGGCGTCAGGCCGAGGCCCGTCAGGGGGGCGTTCACGTCGATCGCGGGGATGCGCACCCGGTCCGGCGGGGAGGGCGGCAGCGCGGGCGCCGCGTTCCGGGCGCCGCTGTGGTCGTCGGCCTTACCTGAGCGCGCCTGCGCGGCCGTCGGCTGCGGCGGCGCCTGCGACTCGGCCCCGCTGCGCAGCAGCCACGTCCCCGCGCACAGCGCGAACACCGTGACCGCGGCTATGGCGGCGTTGCCCGGACTGCCGATGCGGCGGAAGCTGCGGCGCATGACGGACTGACCTCTCCTGATTCGGCCCCGTGCCCCCCTCCGGGCCGCGAGGGGCGTCGGACCCGGAGGGGGAGGGACATGCGGTACCGGCGGACGGGCAGCGGAGGGTGCCCGTCAGATCCCGTCGCCTCTCGCCCGGCGATGCAGGAGCCAGGTACCGCCCGCGGCGGCGACGGCCAGGGCCGCCACGCCTGCCGCGGTCTGTACGGGGTCGGGGCCCAGCGCGCCCCCGACCCCCGTCTTCACACTTCCTCGGGGATACACCTGCTGCGCCCCGGACGACAGCGTGACCACCAGGTCGCCCGTCACCCGCCGGCCGTTGCCCGCGCAGGTCGCGACGATCTCGTACGTCCCCGGCTGCGCGCTCGGCGGCACCCGGAACTGCCCGATCATCTCCCGCTCGTGCGTGCTCGGCGCCAGCGTGAAACGGCCCGCGCCCACCGCGGTGGCGTCGCCCTCCGTCGCGCCCTCGTCGTCGCACGCCGCCGTGTTCACCGTGACCTGCCCGCCCGGCACGGCCGACGACGGGTAGACGTCCAGACTCCCGGCCGACGTGCCGAAGGGACGGCCGTCCGGGGCGATGGCCGGACCGGCGTACGCGGCGGGCGCGGCCAGCACACCCGCGGCGGCCACGGCGAGCGCGGCGCCGGTCGCGGACGACAGCAGCCGGGCGGTACCTCGCATCGATGCTCCCTCGAGCTCACGAAGGGCCACGGCCCGCGGCACCCCCATGTGCCGCCGTCGGACGCGTCCCTGCCCTACCGAGGTAAGTGGCAGCGCGCCCGGCCCGCTCCCTGAAACAGCGTCAGGAGGCGGGCTGAACGGGTGTCAGACCGACCGGCGCCGACGCCGTGCCCGGTGCGTTTTAGCAGGTCACCGGCGCCCGGCCGGACGTAGGAGAGTGAACCGCCCGAAGAGTGCCCGGCGCGGCTGTGAACGGGTGACCGTCCTACCGGGGCCCCCGCCCGTGCCAGTCCCCGCCCTCGATCAGCTTCCCCCGGCCGCGCAGCCGGGCGGCGACGGCGGGGGCGGCCACGTACACCCAGGCCCGCACCGCGGCACCGTCCGCCGCCCGGATCACCTCCCGCTCCACCCGCTCGTACAGGTTGCGCGGATCGCCCGGCACGTACTCCTCCAGCCGGTCCAACTCCCCGAGCAGCGCCGCGTACTCCTCCTCGCGAGCCGTGACCAGTTCCCCGCTCACCGTCCCGCCGGGCTCCTCCACGGCGTACGGATAGCCCGGCCCCTCGTACAGCACCGCGCCCGGCAGCCGGGCGGGCTCCTGTGCGCGTGTGCGGCCGCGGAGGAAGGGGGCGTGGTTGACCTCGCCGGGGCGGAGGGTGCCGTAGACGAAGAAGGGGAGAGTCACGCGTTCACCTGCGGGGACGTCGGCGGAGCCCCTCTGCACCGAAGTGCCACCGGAGCCTTGCAGGAACGATTCTCACCCCTCACACACCCCCACATTCTCGCTATGGACATGCCATGTCCGGCGCCACTTGAATCGCGGTCACCATCCCCGCCGCCCCTCCCCCCACGCGCATCGGGGCGCCCGTTCCAGGAGACCGCTTGAGCCCCATACGGCATGTCCGACGTCCCCGTCTCGTCACCGCCGGTGTGGCCGTCACCGGCACCGCCCTGCTGGCCGCCGTCCTGTCCCCCACCGCCGGCGCGGCCGACCGGCCGACCCGCGCCACCGCCCTCTCCCACGCGGCCTCGGTACTCGCCGAGCACGCAACCGCCCTCGGTCTCACCGCCGCCCAGGACACCGAGGTGCGGGACGTGATCGTGGACAAGGACGGCACCCAGCACATCCGCTACGACCGCACCTACCACCGGCTCCCCGTCCTCGGCGGCGACTTCGTCCTCCACCTCGACCCCGACGGCACGTACCGCGGCGCCGACCGCGCGACCGAGGCCCGGATCGACCTGCCCACCGTCACTCCGAAGCTCACCGCGCCCAAGGCCGCCGACCTCGCCGCGAGCGCCCTGCGCGCCGCCCACCTCGGCGAGACACTCAAGAGGCTCACCGCCAAGCCCCGGCTGGTCGTCGACGCCCTGCACGGCACACCCCGGCTGGCCTGGCGCACCGACGCGGTCGCCCAGGACGGCCTCGGCAACCCCGTCACCCGCACCGTGCTCACCGACGCCCGCACCGGCGCCCGTATCGACGCCTGGGACAGCGTCGAGACCGCCTCCGGGGACGGCAGGTCCCTGTACGGCGGCACCGTCCCGCTGGAGACCACGCCCACGGGATCCTCGTACGCCTTGAAGGACCCCACCCGCGGCGGCACCTACACCGGCGACGCGGGCAACAGGACCGACCTGTGCGTCCTGGCCGTCTGCCTCACCCGTGCCCCGGCGACCGTCTTCACCGACGCCGACAATCACTGGGGCACCGGCAGCGCCGCCGACCGCTCCACGGCCGCGGTGGACGCCCAGTACGGCACCGACGTCACCTGGGACTACTACGAGGACGTCCACGGCCGCCGCGGCATCGCGGGCGACGGCAAGGGCTCGTACAACCGCGTCCACTACGGCAACAAGTACAACAACGCCTTCTGGGACGACAGTTGCTTCTGCATGACCTACGGCGACGGTGACGGCACCCAGCTGGGCCCGCTGGTCTCGCTGGACGTCGCCGGGCACGAGATGACCCACGGGGTGACCTCGAAGACGGCCGCCCTGACGTACTCGGGGGAGTCCGGCGGGCTCAACGAGGCGACGTCCGACATCTTCGGCACGCTCGTCGAGTTCCACGCGGCCAACCCCGAGGACCCCGGCGACTATCTGATCGGCGAGAAGATCGTCCGCGACGGCTTCGGCCGGGACGCCCTGCGCTACATGGACAAGCCGTCGAAGGACGGCACGTCCGCCGACTGCTGGGACACCTCGGTCAAGGACCTCGACGTCCACTACTCCTCCGGCGTCGCCAACCACTTCGCCTACCTGCTCGCCGAGGGCAGCGGCCCGAAGACCCTGGGCGGCGTCGCCCACAACTCCCCGACCTGCGACGGCTCCACGGTCACCGGCATCGGCCGCGCCAAGCTCGGCAGGATCTGGTACCGCGCCCTGACCGTCCACATGACCTCGTCGACGGACTACGCGGGCGCCCGCACGGCCACCCTGAAGGCGGCCGGCGACCTCTACGGCGAGGACGGCACGGAGTACAAGGCCGTCGCGGCGGCATGGAGCGCAGTCGGCGTGAGCTGACCCGACGCGCCTGGACAGGGAGGGCCGCTAGGCCCGCACCGCCTCCAGGCGTACCGCGCACGCCTTGAACTCCGGCATGCGGGAGGTCGGGTCGAGGGCCGGGTTGGTGAGGGTGTTGGCGCGGCCCTCGCCCGCCCAGTGGAACGGCATGAACACCGTGTCGGGCCGGATCGCGGTGGTGATGCGCGCCGGTGCCACCGCCCGGCCCCGCCGGGACACCACGGCCACCGGGTCGCCCTCGGCCGCACCGAGCCGCTCCGCGAGCCGGGGGTGCAGCTCCACGAACGGTCCCGGCGCGGCGGCGTTCAGCTCGTCGACGCGCCGGGTCTGGGCGCCGGACTGGTACTGCGAGACCACCCGCCCGGTGGTCAGCAGCACCGGGTACTCGTCGTCGGGCTCCTCGGCGACCGCCCGATGCGAGACGGGGACGAAGCGGGCGCGACCGTCGTCGGTGGCGAAGCGGTCGAGGAACATGCGGGGGGTGCCGGGGTGGACGGCGGCCGGGGTCACGTCCCGCGCCGGGTCGTCGGCCGCCGTGTCCAGGGACGCGTCCTCGGGGTCGTCCCCCACCGCCGCCTCAGGAGAGGAGCCCTCGATGTCGTCCGCCGGCTCCACCGCCGGGCACGGCCAGAAGACGCCGTTCTCCTCCGCCAGCCGGCGATAGGTGATCCCGGAATAGTCCGCAGGCCCGCCCGCGCTCGCCCGGCGCAGTTCCTCGAAGACCTCCTCGGGGTCGGTCGGGAAACCCTTCTCCACACCGAGCCGGGCGGCCAGCTCGTGCAGCACATACAGGTCGCTGTGCACGCCCTCCGGCGGAGTGATCGCCCGGCGTCGCAGCAGCACCCGCCCCTCCAGGTTGGTCGTCGTCCCCGTCTCCTCCGCCCACTGTGTGACCGGCAGGACGACATCGGCGAGCGCGGCCGTCTCCGACAGCACGACGTCGCACACCGCCAGGAAGTCCAGCGAGCGGATCCGCTCCTCGATGTGCGCGGCGCGCGGCGCCGACACCACCGGGTTGGAGCCCATCAGCAGCAGCGCACGGATGTCCGTGCCCAGCGCGTCCAGCAGCTCGTACGCACTGCGCCCGGGCCCCGGCAACGAGTCGGGGTCCACGCCCCACACCTCGGCGACATGCCGCCGCGCCTCCGGGTCGGTGAGCTTGCGGTAGCCGGGCAACTGGTCGGCCTTCTGGCCGTGTTCACGCCCGCCCTGCCCGTTGCCCTGCCCGGTCAGGCACCCGTACCCGGACAGCGGGCGCCCCGCACGGCCCGTCGCCAGGACGAGGTTGATCCACGCGCCCACCGTGTCCGTGCCCTTGGACTGCTGCTCGGGCCCGCGCGCGGTGAGCACCATGGCGTGCTCCGGCTCGCAGAACAGCCTTACCGCTTCCCGCAGTTGAGGAACGGACACCCCCGTGATCCGCTCCACGTACTCCGGCCAGTGCGCCATCGCCGCCGCCCGGGTCTCCTCCCAGCCGACCGTGCGCTCCTGGATGTACCGCTCGTCGGTGCGGCCCTCGGCGACGACCAGGTGCAGCAGTCCCAGCGCCAGCGCGAGATCGGTGCCGGGACGCGGCGCCAGATGCAGATCGGCGTGCTCGGCGGTCCGGGTGCGGCGCGGATCGATGACGATCAGCGTGCCGCCGTTCTCCTTCAGCTCGGTGAAGTACCGCAGCGACGGCGGCATGGTCTCGGCGGGATTCGAGCCGACGAGGATGACGCATCCCGTCCGCGGAATGTCCTCCAGCGGGAACGGCAGCCCCCGGTCCAGCCCGAACGCCTTGGTCCCGGCCGCCGCGGCCGACGACATGCAGAACCGGCCGTTGTAGTCGATCTGCGAGGTCCCCAGCACGACCCGCGCGAACTTCCCGAGGGCGTACGCCTTCTCATTGGTCAGCCCGCCCCCGCCGAACACCCCGACCGCGTCCGCCCCGTGCGCGGCCCGCGTCCGGCCGAGCGCCTCGGCGATCCGCCCCAGCGCCTCGTCCCACGTGGCCGGCACCAGCGTGCCGCCCTCCGAGCGCACCAACGGCGAGGTCAGCCGCACCCTCGACGACAGCACCGCCGGCGCCGTACGTCCCTTGCCGCACAGCGCCCCCCGGTTCACCGGGAAGTCCGCGCGCTCGCTCACCTCGACGGTCCCGCCGTCGGCGGGCGTCAGATTCATCCCGCACTGCAGGGCGCAGTAGGGGCAGTGCGTGGGCGTCACGGTGTTCTGCATACCGCCCAGCGTGCGTCCCCGGTGTTACGCATCGCACCGACCCCTGTTACACACCCGGTACGGCGACCTCCCCGCGCTCGGGGGACGACGGTGAGGGCCCGCGAGGTCATGAGCCCCCGCCCTCCGCCAGCGCCCGCTCCACCCCCGGCTCCCTCGGTCCCAGGAACCGCGGGTCCGGCCGGAACGCGGCGTCGGCGGCTGCCTTGCCCGCCGCGAGGACCTCCCGGACGGTCCCGTAGTACCAGGTGCCGTCGTGCGGCTCGTCGACGCCGACGCCGTACGACGTCACCCCCGCCGCCCGGCACAGCGCCACCGCCCGCCGGACATGGAAACCCTGGCTGATCAGCACGGCCCGGTCCACGCCGAAGATCTTCTTCGCGCGGACGCAGGAGTCCCAGGTGTCGAAGCCCGCGTAGTCGCTGACGATGCGCGCGTCGGGCACGCCGTGCCGGGTCAGATACGCGCGCATCGCGTCCGGCTCGTCGTAGTCGACCCGGCTGTTGTCGCCGGTCACCAGGACCACCTCGATCCGGCCCGCCCGGTACAGCTCGGCCGCCGCGTCCAGCCGGTGCGCGAGATACGGCGACGGCTCGCCCTGCCACAGCCCCGCCCCGAACACGACGGCGACCTCCGTCCGCGGCGCGTCCGCGACGGTGTGCAGCCGGCCCTCCGAGGCCAGCCGCAGCCAGGTCGCCGGCAGCAGCGCCAGCACGCACCCGGCCATCACGGCCTGCACCAGCCGCCGCCGCCCCTTCCGCGTGCGCGGCAGACGCGGGGCGCGGACGGTGAAACGGCGCATCGGACGGCCCCCTCCGGGTCGGCTCTCGACCGTCAGAGACGTGCGGGCACCCCCGACGGTTCGCCCTGCCCCCTGTGACCAGCTTCACCCCGATCGGCGAAACCACAGGTCACGGCGGCTCACACCCCTGAGGGGCGGCACGGTGAACGGCCGGAAAACGCCTGTGACCCCCGCGCAACGGGAAGGCAACGTGCCGCCCCCACCATCGGTGCATGACGGCGACGCACCTCGACACCACGGCGGACCTCATGAACCGGATCGGCACCAGCCTCGCGGGACAGCTCGGCCTGGTCACGCTGAGCGGCCGGCGCCGCCCGGCCCCGCCCGCCCTCGTCGTGGTGGCCCACGGCAGCCGCGACCCCCGTGCCCTGAGCACCGTACGGGACCTCCTCGACCGGGTCCGCGCCCTGCGCCCCGGCCTGCCCGTCCACCTGGGCCACATCGAGCTCAACGCCCCGCTGCTCCCCGACACGCTCGACACCCTCGCCGGTCTCGGCACGGGCGAGGCGATCCTGGTCCCGCTGCTGCTCAGCCGCGGCTACCACGTCAAGCGGGACATCCCCGAGATGGCCGCCCGCGCCGAGGTGCACGCCCGCGTGGCCCCCGCCCTCGGCCCGCACCCCCTCCTCGTCGAGGCCCTGCACGCCCGCCTCACCGAGGCCGGCTGGCCCGAGACGCCCACCGCCGACAGCGCCGTCGTGCTCGCCGCCGCGGGCTCCCGCGACCCCGAGTCGAAGATCGACACCCACCGCACCGCCGACCTCCTCGCCGCCCGCCTGGGTGTCCCGGTCCTCCCGGCCTACGCGACCACCGCGACCCCCACGATCCCCGACGCCCTGCGCACACTGGCGGCCGCCGGCCGCACCAAGGTCGCCGTCGCGTCCTACTTCACGGCCCCCGGCCGCTTCGCCACGGAGTGCACCCAGGCGGCCCCCTGGATAGCGTCGTCCCCCTTGGGCACCCACGAGGCGATGGCGAACCTCATCCTCCACCGCTACGACCAGACCCTGACAACCCCGGCGGAGACCATCCCGGCACTGGCCTCGGCCTGAGAACACCGGGAGGGGCCAGCATCCCAGGGGCGCGGGGAACTGCGCGACAAGCCACGAACAACCCGCACCCGCAAACTCTCCGAACCCGGCAGACGAGTGGGCGAATCTGTCAGTCCCCCCTATTACTGTCGGTGCATGCACTACGACGAGTCCGCAGTGGAACGCTGGGCCCCGGAACCGGACAAACGCCCTGGCCGCACCGCCTTCCAACGCGACCGCGCCCGCATCCTCCACTCCTCCGCCCTCAGAAGACTCGCCGGCAAGACCCAGGTCGTCACCCCCGGCGAACGCACCGCCACCGCCTGGGACCCCAGCCCCCGCACCCGCCTCACCCACTCCCTGGAATGCGCCCAGGTCGGCCGCGAACTCGGCGCGGCCCTCGGCTGCGACCCCGACCTCGTGGAAGCCGCCTGCCTCGCCCACGACCTCGGCCATCCCCCCTTCGGCCACAACGGAGAACAGGCCCTCAACGACTTCGCGGAGGACTGCGGCGGCTTCGAGGGCAACGCCCAGTCGCTGCGCCTCCTCACCCGTATCGAGCCGAAACGCTTCACCCCGGACGGCTCCGTCGGCCTCAACCTCACCCGCGCCACCCTCGACGCCGCCACGAAGTACCCCTGGCCGAGAGGCGCCCACCCCGTCGACCCGGCCTCCCCGAAGTTCGGTGTCTACGACGACGACCGCCCCGTCTTCGACTGGCTCCGCAAGGACGCCCCCGGCACCCGCACCTGCTTCGAGGCCCAGGTCATGGACTGGGCCGACGACGTGGCGTACTCCGTCCACGACGTGGAGGACGGCCTGCACGCCGGCCACATCGACCCGGACTGCCTGCACGCCGAGCCCGAACGCCAGGCGGTCTTCGCCGTCGCGATCGGCCGTTACGTCGACGCCGCCACCGACCCCGCCGAACTCGCCGAGGCCCTCGACCGTCTCCTCGACCAGGAGTGGTGGCCGCACGGCTACGACGGCACCGCCGTCGCCCAGGCCCGCCTGAAGGACGCCACCAGCCAGCTCATCGGCCGCTTCTGCCTCGCCGCCGAGGGCGCCACCCGCCAGACCTACGGCAACGGCGACCTCGCCCGCTACGACGCCGAGCTCGTCGTCCCGAGAAGCACGCGGATGGAGTGCGCCGTCCTCAAGGCCGTCGCCGACCGGTACGTCATGCAGCGCGCCGAGCAGGAGCGGCTCCGCGCCGACCAGCGGATCGTCGTCGTCGAACTGGCCGAGGCGCTCACCGCCCGCGCGCCGGAGGGCCTGGACCCGCAGTTCCGCGCGCTGTTCGACCAGGCGCCGGACGACCGCGCACGCAAGCGGGTGATCGTCGACCAGATCGCCAGCCTCACCGACGCCTCCGCCCGCTCGCTGCACGCCCGGATGACGGGGCAGACGCCGGGATGACGGGGCAGACGCCAGGAGCAAAGTCCGCCCGAATGTGACCGCCGGTGGCCTGATCGGGTCACTCCCTCTTCCCGCACCACGCGGTGTGCGGGACGCTCGCAAGTGGCGGCACCCTTACGAGGAGGCATCAAGTGGTCGACGCGGATCAGACATTCGTCATCGTCGGAGGCGGCCTGGCCGGCGCGAAGGCGGCCGAGACGCTGCGTGAGGAGGGCTTCACCGGCCGCGTGATACTGATCTGCGACGAGCGCGACCACCCGTACGAGCGTCCGCCGCTGTCCAAGGGCTACCTCCTCGGCAAGGCGGCCCGCGACAGCGTCTTCGTGCACGAGCCCGCCTGGTACGCCCGCCACGACGTCGAGCTGCACCTCGGCCAGACCGTCGACGCCGTCGACCGCGCCGCCCGCACCGTCCGCTTCGGCGAGGACGGCACCACCGTCCGCTACGACAAACTGCTGCTGGCCACCGGGGCCGAGCCCCGCCGCCTCGACATCCCGGGCACGGACCTCGCCGGCGTGCACCACCTGCGGCGCCTCGCCCACGCCGAACGCCTCAAGGGCGTCCTGACCTCCCTCGGCCGGGACAACGGCCATCTGGTGATCGCGGGCGCCGGCTGGATCGGCCTGGAGGTCGCGGCGGCGGCCCGTGAGTACGGCGCGGAGGTCACCGTCGTGCACCGCGGTCCGACCCCGCTGCACTCGGTCCTCGGGCCCGAGCTCGGTCAGCTCTTCGCCGAGCTGCACCGCGAGCACGGCGTCCGCTTCCACTTCGGCGTCACCCTCACCGAGATCACCGGCCAGGACGGCATGGTCCTCGCGGCCCGCACGGACGACGGCGAGGAGCACCCGGCGCACGCGGTCCTCGCGGCGATCGGCGCGGCCCCGCGGACCGCTCTCGCGGAGGGGGCGGGACTTCAGCTGGCGGACCCGGCCGACGGGGGCGGCGTCCTCGTCGACGAACGGCTGCGCACCTCCGACCCCGACATCTACGCCGCCGGTGATGTCGCGTCCTTCCCGCACGGGCTGTTCGGTACGCGGCTGAGGGTGGAGCACTGGGCCAACGCGCTGAACGGCGGTCCTGCGGCGGCGCGGGCGATGCTGGGCCGCGAGGAGCTGTACGACCGCGTGCCCTACTTCTTCACCGACCAGTACGACCTGGGCATGGAGTACTCGGGCTGGGCGCCGCCGGGGTCGTACGACCAGGTGGTGATCCGGGGCGACGCGGGCAAGCGGGAGTTCATCGCGTTCTGGGTGCGGGAGGGCAGGGTGCTGGCCGGGATGAACGTGAATGTGTGGGACGTCACGGACCAGATCCAGCGGCTGATCCGATCCCGGGCCCAGGTGGACACGGAGGCACTGGCGGACCCTCACGTACCCCTCGAAAGCCTCGCATCCTGACATCACGCCGCACAGGAGTGTCGGTGCGCCCCCGTAGAATTCACGCGTGGCTGGACGGATCAACGACGAGGACGTGAAGGCGGTACGGGACGCGGTCCCGATCGACGCCGTGGTGTCCGAGTACCTCCAGCTGCGCAACGCCGGTGGCGGGAATCTCAAGGGGCTGTGCCCCTTCCACGACGAGAAGTCCCCGTCCTTCCAGGTCAGCCCCAGCAAGGGGCTGTTCCACTGCTTCGGCTGCCAGGAGGGCGGCGACACCATCACGTTCGTGATGAAGATCGACCACCTCTCCTTCTCGGAGGCGGTCGAGCGCCTCGCCGCCCAGGCCGGGATCACCCTGCGCTACGAGGAGGGCGGGTACAACCCCGCCCACCAGCGCGGCGAGCGCATCCGCCTCGTCGAGGCCCACAAGATCGCCGCCGAGTGGTACGCGGAACAGCTCGCGACCAGCCCCGAAGCCGAGACCGGCCGGATCTTCCTCGCCGAGCGCGGCTTCGACCAGGCCGCCGCCGTCCACTTCGGCGTCGGCTACAGCCCCCAGGGCTGGGACCACCTCACCCGCTATCTGCGCGGCAAGGGCTTCAGCGACAAGGAGCTGATCCTCTCCGGCCTCGCCCAGGAGGGCCGCCGCGGCCCCATCGACCGCTTCCGCGGCCGGCTGATGTGGCCCATCCGCGACATCGGCGGCGACGTCGTGGGCTTCGGCGCCCGCAAGCTCTACGAGGCGGACAACGGCCCGAAGTACCTCAACACCCCCGAGACGGCGATCTACAAGAAGTCCCAGGTCCTCTACGGCATCGACCTGGCGAAGAAGGACATCGCGAAGACGTCCCGCGCGGTAGTGGTCGAGGGCTACACGGACGTCATGGCCTGCCATCTCGCGGGCGTGACGACCGCCATCGCCACCTGCGGCACCGCCTTCGGCGGCGACCACATCAAGATCCTCCGCCGGCTGCTCATGGACAACGGCAGCGCCCGCGTCATCTTCACCTTCGACGGCGACGCGGCCGGCCAGAAGGCCGCGCTGCGCGCCTTCGAGGACGACCAGAAGTTCGCCGCCGAGACGTACATCGCCATCGCCCCCGACGGCATGGACCCCTGCGACCTGCGCCTCGCCAAGGGCGACGAGGCGGTCGCCGACCTGGTCGAACCCCGCACCCCGCTCTTCGAGTTCGCCCTGCGCCAGATCGTCTCCCGCTACGACCTGGACACCCCGGCCGGGCGCGCGGCGGCCCTCGACGAAGCGGCACCCGTCGTCGCCCGCATCAAGAACAGCGGCGCCCAGCACGAGGTCGCCGTCCAGCTCGCCGGGATGCTCGGCATCCTCGACACCCAGTTCGTCGTCAAGCGGGTCGCCCAGCTGGCCCGCTGGGCCCGCGACCGCGGCGGCAAGGGCCCGGCCCCCGACCGGCACCAGCGCGGCGGCGCCCCCCAGCAGCACGCCCCGGCCCC
>NZ_JAOCQE010000106.1 GCF_025290915.1 Streptomyces sp. 15-116A
GGGCGGGCGTGCGGGCCGCGCCGCCGCGCGAGGCGGCCGGTCCTGCGGCGGCCGCGTGAGGGTGCCCTCCAGCAGGGCCCGGTAGGTGGCCTGCAGCTCCTCGCAGGGGTCCACACCGAGCTCCTCGGCCAGCGCCGCGCGGCCGTGGTGGTAGACGTGGATGGCGTCGGCCTGCCGTCCGCTGCGGCACAGCGCGGTCATCAGCTGGCCGCGGACCCGCTCGCGCAGCGGGAACTCTGCCACCAGCCCGGTGAGTTCGGCGGTGATCTGCTCGTGCCGGCCGAGCTCCAGATCGGCCGCGATCCGGTACTCCAAGGTGGCGGCGCGGGCCTCGAGGAGACTCGGCCCCTCGGTCTCGGCGAGATGTTCGGTGGTGTTCGCCAGCGGCGGGCCGCTCCAGCGCGCCAGCGCGTCCCGGAGAAGGTCGGCCGCCTTTTCGTGGTCCCGCGCGAGCAGCGCTTCCCGTCCCGTTCGCGCGAGTTCCTCGAATGCGAACAGGTCGACCCATGCATTTCCTATGGCCATGGCATATCCGGGCGGCCTGCGGTCGATGAGTATGTCGGCGCCGAGCAGCTTCCGCAGCCTGGACACATAGGTGTAGAGCTGGGCGCCGGCGGTGACCGGCGGCGCCCAACCCCACAGCAGCCGGCTCAGCCGGTCGTCGGACACGACCTCGCCGCGGGCCAGCAGCAGTGCCGCGAGCACGGTGTGCAGCTTCGTCCCGGAGATCGGCACCCGGTGTCCCGCACGGCGGACCTCTATCGGCCCGAGCACTCGGAATTCCATGACATCCCCGTTCGTGACGCACGCGAAGAATCTGCGAACGACGCTAGAGGGTCCCGTTATTTTCTCGATATCGTGTCGATTTCACGGGTGACCCGGGACGCGAAAGCGCCGGGACAAGGATTCGAAAGGAGCTCTCCCTAGTGTCCGTTGCACCGCAAAGAGCGGCTGTACGGTCCACCGGCAGAAGGAGTCTCCATGCGCAGCACTCGGACGGCGAAGCGGGCGGCGATCGCGGGTCTGGTCGTTCTGGCCGGACTGGTCACGGGCACCGGCGCCGGGCTGGGTACCACCGCACACTCGGCCGCCGTCACGACGGCGGGTGACATGCCCTGGGGCATCGTCAAGCCGATCGAGCCGGGGGCGTCGGCCGAGGACGACATGCCCTGGGGCTGATCCGCCGAGGGCTCCCGTGAGCTCCGCCGGTCCCGCTGAGGCTTCTCCCGTACCGAGCAGTGACGAGGTGAGGGTCCCATGAGGTCCCTCGGGTCAGGGCCCGCACCGTGCACGGACGGTGCGGGCCCTGCTCGCGCGCCGACGCCGGAAACCCTCGGGCCTCATGCTCAGCCGTCCCGGCGGCCCAGCCGCCTCGCCCACGGCTCTCCCACCCGGTGCCGTGCCTCGGGCGCCGGCCCGGCGCTCAGTCCTTGCCGTCCGCCAGCAGCAGGCGCAACGCCTGCGGGGTGAAGCATCGTTCCGCCTGGGTGCCGGTCACGGCACCGTCGCGTACCGCGGCCATCAGCCGCAGGACGCCCGCCCTCCAGGGCTGCGCTCCGACCTCCCCGAGCGCGGCGTAGGCCCGTTCGAACCTCCGCGCCGCCTCCGCGTGGTCGCCGCCGAGGGCCCACACGCAGCCGAGGTCCGTCTGGACCCGGGCGTACAGGAACCGGTCGGCCAGTTGCTCGGTGATCACCAGGGCCTGTTCCAGCGTGCGGCCCGCCGCCGTGAGGAGGCCCTGGCTCCACTGGGTCTCGCCCAGTCCCCGCAGGGCGTGGGCCTCGCCGATGCGGTCGCCCTCCTTGCGGGCCAGCTGCAGCACGTCGTGGAAGGACTCGGCGGCCAGGTCCAGTTCGCCGGCGTGCAGCCGTACTTCGCCGAGCCGGTACACGCTCTGGGTCTGCGCACGGGCCGATCCGGAACGCCGGCTCAGGGCGACCGCCTCCACGGCCAGCGGCAGTGCGCGGTCCACCTGGCCGCGGTCGAGCTCGATCTGGGCGAGGTAGCCCAGCAGATGGGCCTGGTTGCCGACGTCCCCGGCGGTGGCGAAACCGTCGAGCGCCGCCCGGCAGTGCTCCAGCGCCCGCTCCCAGTCACCCTGCAGCCGGGCGCACATGGCGAGGTTGCGTTGCGCGAGCGCCGCCCCGTGCGGGTCGCCCGTCTCGCGCAGCAGCCGCAGCGCGGCCACGTTGCGGCCCTCGGCCAGCTCGTAGCGCCGCTGGTAGATGGCGAGCGAGCCGAGCAGCCGCAGCATCGTGGCCTCGAAGGCCCGTTCGCCGGTGCGACGGGCCGACGACAGGGACGCCTCGGCGCACCGCTGCCAGTCCTCCAGGTAGTTGCGGGTCTCCAGGTGCAGCACGGCGCTCTCGGTCAGGGCACAGGCGTAGCGGGCCCGGTCCAGCTCGGCCGCGTGCACCACCACGTCGGTGATGGCGGCGCGCTCGGAGTCGAACCAGTCCACCGGTGAGGCCAGCAGGTCGTCCGCCGCGCCCCGCAGGAACCCGGGCGCCGGCTCCGCGGGCCGGCCGAGGGGGAACTCGCGCCCGGCCACGCGCCGATGGGCCTCCTCCGCGAGCCAGAGCCAGGCCGCGAAGGTCCGCTCCAGTACGGCGTCGCACTCCTGCGGCGTCTCGTCCGCCTCGGCGCGTTCGCGGGCGAACAGCTGGAGCAGATCCTGGAAGCGGTAGCGGGCAGCCCGGCCCGGCACCGGGTCGACGGCCTCCAGCAGCTGGGCGTCGACGAGCTGGTCGAGCAGTTCCTCGGCGTGCCACAGATCGGTGTCCACGGTGGCCGCGGCGGCCCAGGCCGCGAAGTCCGCGGTACGCAGCAGCCCGAGCCGGCGGTACATGCGGGCCGCGTCCGGGGACAGGTCGCGGTAGGTCAGGCGGAAGCCCGCCCGTACCCCGCCCTCCTCCGGGCTCAGCTCGTCCAGCCGCCGCCGCTGGTCGCGCAGCCGCTCCACCAGCCCCTGCACGCTCAGCCCGGGTTTCGCGGCCAGCCGGGCCCCGGCGATGCGCAGCGCGAGGGGCAGCCGGTCGCACAGGGCACTGAGCTGCTCCAGGGCCACCGGGTCGCTGCCGAACCGGTCCGCGCCGGCGATCTTGGTGAGCAGTGTGGTGGCCTCGGACTGCGGCAGGACCCGCAGCCGGATGCGCAGAGCGGTGTAGTCACCGGTGACGTCGTCGAGTGCCTCGCGGCCGGTGGCCAGGACGACGCTGCGCCCGCCGCCGGGGAGCAGGGGCCGCAGCTGACCGAACGACCGTACGTTGTCGAGGAGGATCAGCACCCTGCGGGTGCTCAGCAGACTGCGGAAGAGCGCCGCGCGCTCGTCGGGCTCCTCGGGTATCTGAGGGGCGGGTGTGCCCAGCGCCCGCAGGAAGCGGTCCAGTACGGCGGACGGGGAGACCGGCGGGTTCTCCTCGTCGTAGCCGCGCAGGTCGGCGAAGAGCTGGCCGTCGGGGAAGCGCTCGGCCGCCTGGCTCGCCCAGTGGACGGCGAGCGCGGTCTTGCCGACGCCGCCGACTCCGACGATCGTCGCCACGGCGGGGGCGTGCGGGTGGTACGGCTCCTTGAGGCGCCGGTCGAGTGCGGCCAGCTCCTGCTGCCGTCCGGTGAAGCGCCGTACGTCCGCAGGGAGTTGGGCGGGAACCGTGTGGACGGTGACCGATGCCGCCGGGGCGGCGGCGGGCGGCCGGGTCAGTTCCGGCGAGTCGTGCAGGATCAGGTCGTGCAACTGCTGGAGCGGCGGGCCGGGTTCGATGCCGAGCTCCTCGTTGAGCAGCCGGCGGCCCTGCCGGAAGACCTCCAGGGCCTCGGCGCGCTGGCCGGAGCGGTACAGCGCCAGCATCAGGTGCTCGCGCGACTGCTCCCGCAGGGGGTGCCGGGCCACCAGCTCGCCGAGTTCACCGGTGAGGGCCCGGTGCCGGCCCAGTTCCAGCATCAGGCCGGCGCGCTCCTCTATCAGGTCGAGGCGCAGTTGTTCGAGCCGGGCAGCCTCGGCCTCGATGCGTTCCCCGGTCAGTTCGTCGAGGGCCGGGCCGCGCCATGTGCTGAGCGCCTCCTCCAGCAGGCCGCACGCCTCCTCGGCCCGCCCCAGCCGGGCGGCGTCGCGGCCGCGTTCGGCCTGCTGTAAGAACTCCACGACGTCGATGCGGTGTTCGCCGCCGGCCAGGACGTATCCGGGCGGGGAGGTGAGGAGCAGTTCGCTCTCGCCTGCCTCCTTGAACGTCTTGCGCAGGGTCGCCACGCAGATGGCGATCTGGTTGCGGGCGGTCGCCGGGGGCGCTTTCGGCCAGACGGCGTCGACGAGGGTGTCGACGGAGACGATCCGGTTGGCGGACAGCAGGAGCATCGCCAGCGCGGTCGACTGGCGTCTGCCCTTGATGCGCAGGGGGACGCCGTCGGCCTCGACGTGCAGGGGGCCCAGCAGTCTGAACACCAACTGATTCAACGGTCCCCCCGGACTGCGGCCTTCGACAGGTCGGTAACGGTACAACAAGGCAGGAATGCCGTTCGGTCGGCGACCGGCGGCCGGATCGGGCGGTATGACGCCGTGGCTGCTCCCCTGGTCGGAGGGAGCTCGGCCGCCGCCCGGACCCGTCTCAGGACGGGACGCGCGGCGCGACGGTGCACAGGGCCCGCGACAGTCCGTTCAGGGACTCCACGGTGCGCCGGAGTTCGGCCTCCCCGCCGAGCTTCTCGCACAGCTGCTCGGCGAGTTCGGCGTGGCCGGGGCCGACGTCGCGCAGCGCCGCCCGGCCGGGCCCGGTGGCGGTCAGCAGCCGGGCGCGGCGGTGGGCCGGGTTGTCGCGGTAGGCGGCGAGCCCCTGGTCCACCAGGAGGTCGGCGAGCCGCTGCACGCTCTGACGGGTGGTGCCCAGCAGCCGCGCGATGTCGGACACGGTCCGCGGCCCGTCTCCCACCGCGTCGAGGACCTGCCACTGCGCGGCGCTCAGTCCGGAGTTCCGGGCCAGCTCGTTGAGGAGCGCGACGAACCGGCCGTTGAGCTGGAGCACGGCGACGGCGGAGCGGCTGAGGGCGTCGACGGCGGTCATACGGTCTGTGCCCTCACCGCCGGATGTCGCAGCACGCACAACGTCCCCCTCGGACAGAAAGGCACACTGATCGACTCGCGGTGTGCCGCAGACGGCGTTTCCGGACACGCGTTGGCACCGTACAGGTGACCGACACCCGTGTCTATGTTGTCGCCCATGAGTGGAATGAGCGCTACCGCCTGCGGCGATACGGCTATTGAATCTTGGACATCTTGGACTTGACCAGGGGCGCGGCACCGGACCCCCTTCGGTGAGGACGGCCCGCTCGGTTGAGCCGTCGGCCGGCTGGGAGCAGGCTGGAAGGCAGCGGAACTTCGCGAGCGGTCCAGCCAAGCGCGGGAGGTCGACGTGGCCGCTGCTCCCGGTGATGTGCGGCCGGCCCGGCGACAGGCCCCCTCGGCCGCGGTGGACGCGCACGGTGTGATCGTCGCCTGGGGCAGGGGTGCGCAGGAGCTGCTCGGGTACGCGCCCGCCGACGTGGTCGGTGAGAGGGCCGCGACCCTGCTTGCGCAGCCGCTTCCCGCCGCCGCGCGGCGTTGCGCCGCCCGGCGCGAGGCGTGGGACGGGGAGATCGCGGTGCGGCATCGCGACGGCCGGCGTCTGCGCGTCCGGCTCCTGGCACACCCGCTGCTGGACGCGGCCGGGGAAGCACGCTGGTTCCTCACCGGGCCCGCGCCCGAGGTGTCCGCAGCGGCGGGCCCGGCCGACGGCCGTGACGTGGGCGACGACATGAAGCGCCGCTGGGGGGGCGTTCGCCCGCACCGGGAGCCCCGACCTCCCCGGTGAGACGCGGTGGCCGGTGGCGGGCGCCCGGTACACCGTCCTGGCCCTGAACCCCGAACACACCCGGGTCTCGGCCTCGTTCGCGGACGATCACCAGTGCGCGTTCTGGTCCGGCTCGCAGGCTCCGGCCGAGCGGGAGGGTTCCGGCGGCGTGCGGAGGCAGGGGCTCTCGTCCCGCGGCTGATCATTCGTCCCGCGGCTGATCAGCGGTGCGGGCCCGGCAGCGGTTCGGCCGGTTCCGGCAGCCCGGTGAGACCGGCCTCCGGTGTCGCGTGCTCCGGGGCCGGCTCGGCGTTCTCACCGAGGAAGCCGCCGGACTGGTGCTGCCAGAGCTTGGCGTAGGCGCCGTCCGCGGCGAGCAGTTCCCCGTGGCTGCCCTGCTCGACGACGCTGCCGCGGTCCAGGACGACGAGCCGGTCCATGCCGGCGACGGTGCTCAGACGGTGGGCGACGACGAGGGCCGTCCGTCCCTCCATCAGCCGCCACAGGGCGTCCTGGACGAGAAGCTCGCTCTCCGAGTCCAGTGCGCTGGTCGCCTCGTCGAGCAGCAGGATCGGCGCGTCGCGCAGCACCGCCCGGGCGAGGGCGACGCGTTGGCGCTGGCCGCCGGAGAGTTTCACGCCCCGCTCCCCCACCAGGGTGGCGAAGCCGTCGGGGAGCTGGTCGGCGAACTCCGTGACGTGCGCGGCAGCGGCCGCGGCGCGGATCTCCTCGTCGGTGGCGCCGGGCCGGGCGAAGGCGATGTTGTCCCGCAGGCTGCGGTGGAACATGGCGGGTTCCTGCGGCACGTAGGCGATCAGTGAGCGCAGGTCGACCTGGCGCAGGCGGCTGATGTCCTGTCCGCCGATGAGGATGCGTCCGCCGTCGATGTCCGACATCCGCAGCAGGAGCCGGGTGAGGGTGGTCTTGCCGCCGCCGGACCTGCCGACCAGACCGACCCGTGTGCCCGCGGGCACCTCCAGGTCGAGGCCCTGGAAGATGGGCTTCGCACCCATGTGGGCAAAGGTCACCGACTCGAAGCGGACGCCGGTGTCCCGTGGGGCGAGCGGTTCGGGTTGCGCCGGGTCGAGCACGGTGGGCGGGTCCAGCAGCAGCTCGGTGAACTGCGCGGCCTCGGTCATCGAGCTCTCCAGGCGCCGGTAGATCTGGTTGAACTCGAACATGATCTGGGTCGCGTTGGAGTAGTAGGTGAAGGCGACCACGATCGCCTCCACCGAGTGCCCCGAGCCGCCGAAGGCGATGGCGACCATCAGTCCCAGTACGTTGGTCGCCACGGACAAGGGGGCGATCAGGGTGTCGACGCGCAGATTTCCGTAGTCCCACGACTTCAGGGTCAGGCGGCGGGAGTCCGCGACGCGGCGGCGGTGCTCCTCGGCCTCCCGCCGCTCGGCCGCGAACGCCCGGATGGTCTCCATGTTCATGAGGCTGTCGGCCACATGTCCGGAGACCCGGGCGATCGCCGCCTCACGGTCGTTGACGAGCCGCTGACGGCGCCGGATGAGTGGTGCCGCGGCCGCCACGGTGACCGCGATCATCACCAGGAGGCCGACGACGAGCATCGGTTCGTAGCGCCACATCACCACCGCGCCGAACACCAGCGGGACCAGACTGCCCACGATCCGGAACGTCAGCGTGTCGACGAAGTCCTCGAAGCGCCTGCCGTAGCTGAGCACCCGTTTGGTCAGGGATCCGGCGAAGTTGTCATGGAAGAACGCCGCGTCCTTGGCGAGGAGTTCGTCCATGCCGCTGACATAGAGGTGTTCCATGCCGAGGGCGTCCACGCGGTTCAGGCAGTGCACCCCGATCCGCCACACGCCCTCGGCGAGCAGCAGCGTGACGCCGAAGCCCAGGACGTACGGCAGCGCCGAGGCGAGGGTGAGCCCGCCGGCGTCGGCGGCCTGGCCCGCCAGTCTGGCGATCAGCAGGGGGGCGACATAGCGGATGCCGATGTTGCCCACGGCCGGCAGCAGCAGCGCGGGCAGGGCCCAGCGTCGTAGGCGGAGCAGTTCGCGGCCGTAGTGGCGCAGGGCGAGAACGACGGCACTCCTGGCGGGCGCCGGCCCTCGTGTGTCTGAAGTCCCCATCACACTCCCGGAGGTCGGAATCCGGCAGTGTCCCGTCGGACCAGGGCCGCGGTCCAGGCATTTAACGCGGACGGGCGATAACCGGACACCCACCGCGCGCGCCGGGAAGGTCAGCGGCGGCGCAGTGACGGGTCGAGAAGGGCGGGCGGGGTGTCGTGCTTCTCGTGAGGGGCGAGGTCGGTACCGGGGGCGACGATGGCGTCGATGGCGTCGAGCACGTCATGGGAGAGCACGGTGTCCGCGGCGGCGAGCTGTGTGCGCAGGTGGTCCAGGGTGCGGGGGCCGATGAGTGCGCTGGTCACCGCGGGGTGCGCGGTGACGAAGCCGAGGGCGAGCTGGATCATCGTCAGGCCCGCCTCGTCGGCGACCGCGGCCAGTCGCTCGACGGCGTCGAGCCGGGCGCGGTTGGACGGAATGGTGAGGTCGAAGCGTTCCGGCATGAACGCCGAGCGGTTGGTGCTGATCTCCCGCCCCTCGCGGACGGCACCCGTCAGCCAGCCCGAGGCCAGCGGGCTCCACGCCAGCACGCCGAGCCCGTACTCCTCGGTCACGGGCAGGACATGGGCCTCGATGCCGCGCTGCAGGACGGAGTAGCTGGGCTGTTCGGTGACGTACCGGCTCAACCGGTGCTCGCGGGCGGCCCATTGGGCCTGGACGATGCGGTGGGCGGGGAAGGTCGAGGACCCGAAGTAGCGGATCTTGCCCGCTCGCTGAAGGTCCGTCAGCGCCGACAGGGTCTCCTCGTCGCTGGTGCCCGGGTCCCACCGGTGGATCTGGTAGAGGTCGACGTGGTCGACGCCGAGCCGGCGCAGGCTGTCCTCCAGCGCGGTGACCAGCCAGCGGCGCGAGGCGCCCCGGTGATTGCGCTCCTCGCCGATCGGCATGGCCGCCTTGGTGGCGAGGACGAGGTCGTCGCGGCGGCCCGCGATGGCCTTGCCGACCATCTCCTCCGACTGGCCCTGGCTGTACATGTCGGCGGTGTCGATGAGATTGATGCCCGCCTCCAGGGCGGCGTCGACGAGGGCGGTGGCCTCGTCCTGGGTGGTGCGCCCGATCTTCCCGAAGTTCATCGCGCCGAGCGCGAGGGTGCTGATCTGTACGCCGGTGCGGCCCAGGGTGCGGTACTGCATGGCTGCGTCTCCTCTGGCATCATGAGCAAACGGAACGTCGTTCCGGAACGATGGGAACGATACGGAACACTGTTCCGCTTTGGCAAGAGGCACAGGGAGGAAACAGCGCGGTGAAGGACAGCGACGAGCGCGCGGGGCAGGCGGCCCCGCCCCGGCGGAAGGATGCGCGCCGCAACAAGGAGGCGCTGCTCGACGCGGCCGCGGCGGTCTTCGTCCGATCGGGGGTGGACGCGCCGGTGCGCGACATCGCCGCCGAGGCCGGCGTGGGTCTTGGCACGATCTACCGTCACTTCCCGACACGGGCGGATCTCGTCGTCGCCGTCTACCGGCACCAGGTCGACGCGTGCGCCGAGGCCGGGCCGGAGCTGCTGGCGGCCGGTCCCTCTCCGCATGCCGCACTGGGGCGGTGGGTCGACCTCTTCGTCGATTTCCTGGTCACCAAGCACGGACTCGCCACCGCGCTCCGCTCCGACAGCGCCGGCTTCGAGACGCTGCACGCCTACTTCCTCGACCGGCTGGTGCCCGTCTGCTCCGAGCTGCTCGACGCCGCGTCCGCCGCGGGCGAGATCCGCTCCGGCATCGACGCGTACGCGTTCCTGCGGGGCGTCGGCAACCTCTGCATCGGGGCGGACAGCGATCCCCGGTACGACGCGCGCCGCCTGGTGGAGCTCCTGATCGCGGGGCTGCGCCGTCCGCACGACGGCCCGGCGTGAACCGGCCGCCCCGCGCCTGGGCCGGCTGAGCCCCTACACCTCCGCCGTCAGCCCCTGCTCCGCCCAGATGATCTTGCCGGTCTGGGTGTAACGGGTGCCCCAGCGGCGGGCGAGCTGGGCGACGATCAGCAGGCCCCGGCCGCCCTCGTCGGTGGTACGGGCGTGGCGCAGGCGGGGCGAGGTGCTGCTGGCGTCGGAGACCTCGACGATGAGGCTGCGGTCGCGGATCAGCCGCAGGGAGCCCGGCCCGGCCGCGTGGCGGATCGCGTTGGTGACCAGTTCGCTGACGATGAGCTCCGTGGTGAACGCCAGATGCTCCAGGCCCCACGCGTGAAGCTGCCGGACGGCGGCGCCCCGGGCGTCGGCGACCGCGGCCGGGTCGCCGGGCAGGTCCCAGGAGACGACCTGGTCGGGCGTCAGCACCCGGGTACGGGCGAGCAGCAGGGCGGCATCGTCGGGCGGCGGCCCCGGCAGCAGCGCGTCGACCACGCCCCGGCCGATCTCCTCCAGGGACGGACCGGGCTCGGCGAGCGCCTCACCGAGCCGGGCGATCCCCACGTCGATGTCCCGGTCGAAGGTCTCCACCAGGCCGTCGGTGTAGAAGGCGATGAGACTGCCCTCGGCCAGCTCCACCTCGGCGGACTCGAACGGCAGATAGCCGAGGCCGAGGGGCGGGCCCGCGGGCAGGTCCAGGACCTCGGGCGTGCCGTCCGCGTCGACGACCACCGGCGGGAGGTGACCGGCCCTGGCCAGCGTGCACCGCCCGCTCACCGGGTCGTACACGGCGTACAGACAGGTGGCGCCGAGGAACGCGGTGCCCGTGCCGATGTCCTCGGCGGCGGCCGGCTCCCGCGCGCCGTGCGGGTCCATCAGGCCGATGACCAGGTCGTCGAGGTGGGCGAGGAGTTCGTCCGGGGACAGGTCGAGATTGGCCAGGGTGCGCACCGCGGTGCGCAGGCGTCCCATCGTGGCCGCCGCGTTCATGCCGTGTCCGACGACGTCCCCGACGACCAGGGCGACCCGGGCCCCGGACAGCGGGATCACATCGAACCAGTCGCCGCCCACTCCACTGGGCGCGTCGGCCGGCTGGTACCAGGACGCGACCTCCAGGGCGGATCCCCCGGCCAGCGCCTGCGGCAGCAGGGCGCGCTGCATGGCGCGGGCGGCGGTGCGTTCCCGGGTGAAGCGGCGGGCGTTGTCGACGCACAGCGCCGCACGGGAGACGATCTCCTCGGCGAGCCGCACGTCGTCGTCCTCGAAGGGCCCCAGGCGCCGGGACCGGGCGAAGGTCGCCACGCCCAGGGTGACGCCGCGCGCCCGCACGGGGACCACCATCAGCGAGCGGAAGTCGAACCGCAGGATGGACGCGCCCAGCGTCTCGTCCACGGTCACCCAGGGGCTGGCCTCGCGGTCCAGGGTGCGCTCCACGAGGGTCCTGCTCTCCAGCAGGCACCGCGTCACGGGCGAGGAGGAGGCACGCCGCACCGCCTCCCCCACGGCGAGGCTGGCCTCCGGGCAGCCCTCGCGCACCGAGTGCTGGCCCGCCCGGCGGATCACCGGCGACAGGCCGACCGGCCCGGGGGCGGGTTCCTCGCCCCGCATGACGGAGTCCAGCAGGTCGACGGCGACGAAGTCGGCGACGGACGGCACCGCCACCTCGGCCAGTTCCTGCGCGGTCCGGGTCACGTTCAGGGTGCTGCCGATGCGGGCACCGGCGTCGTTGAGCAGGGCCAGGCGTTCCTGCGCGCGGCGCCGCTCGGTGACGTCGAGGACCATGTAGAGGATGCCGACGGTGCGGCCGTGGCGGTCCTTCATCCCGAAGAACGACACGGAGAGCGCCCGCCCGGGGTCGGGGCTGTCCTCGGAGCTGCGGAACTCGAAGTCCATCTGGGGTTCGCCGGTGCGCAGGACCGCGCGCATCCGCTCCTCGTACGGCTCCGCCTCCTCCCGGGGCAGCACCTCCCGGATCAGCCGGCCGAGCCGCTGTTCGCTGGGGATCACCCGGTCCAGGGGCTCGTTCACCCAGACGTACCGCAGGTCGGTGTCGAGGACGGCCATGCCGACCGGGGCGTGGGCCAGGAACGGGGTGACCATCAGCTGGCCGCCGCCCGGCATGCGCCAGAAGGCCCGTTTCGGCGGCCGGCCGACGTAGCGGCCGAACAGCAGGGCGGCGGCGGTGGCCACCAGCACTCCGGGCACCATTTCGTAGATGCCCGACTCGAGCGGGCCGAGCAGCGGGTTGATCCACTCCCACGCCAGGACCGTGACGGCGCCGGACACGATGCCGGCCATGGCGCCCGCCCAGGTCATCCGGGGCCAGTACAGGGACAGCACGACGACCGGTCCGAAGGCGGCTCCGAAGCCCGCCCAGGCGTAGGCGACGATGCTCAGCACCCCGTCGCCGCGCAGGGCGATCAGCAGGGCCACCAGGATCACAGCGACGACGGCGGCGCGCCCGATCCACACCAGGGAGGTGTCGGAGGCGCGCCGGTTGAGGAACGCGCGGTAGAAGTCCTCCGTCAGGGCGACGGACGACACGAGCAGCTGGCTGTCGGCGGTGGAGATGACGGCGGCCAGTACGGCGATCAGCAGCACCCCGGCGATCCAGGGATCCAGCAGGGTGCGGCACAGCGCGATGAACACCGTCTCGGGGTCGGTCAGCGGTACGCCGAGCTCACCGATGCCGGCGAGGCCCACGAGGGTGGCGCCGGTGAGGACGACGACGACCCAGCCGGTGCCGATGCGGCGGGCGGCGGGGACGTCCTGGCTGCTGCGGATGCCCATGAAGCGGGCCAGGATGTGCGGCTGGCCGAAGTATCCGAGCCCCCAGGCGAGCAGCGACACGATCGCCACGGCGCCGAGGCCGCCGCCGGACATCCACGCGCCGTCCTCGTAGATCACCCGGCTGCCGGGCTCGCGCAGCCCCGGCTCCCTGCGGTCCAGGGCGTCGCCCAGGGGGCCGAAGCCGCCGAGGGAGGCGAGGGCCGTCGCGGGGAGCACCACGAGCGCGAGGAGCATGAGCGAGGCCTGCATGACGTGGGTCGTGCTGACCGCGAGGAAACCGCCGAGGCCCGAGTAGACGACGATCAGCAGGGCGGTGAGGGTGGCGCCCACCTCGAACGGGACGTCGAAGATCGTCTCGAACAGCACGCCGCCCGCGACGAGGCCGCTGCCGACGTAGACGGTGAAGAAGACCAGGGTGACCGCCGCCGAGACCAGGCGGAGCATCCGGGTGCGGTCCTCGAACCGTTCCTCCAGATACGCCGACAGGCTCACGGCGTTCTCCGCGTGCTCGGTGTAGGTGCGCAGCCTCGGGGCGACGAACAGCCAGTTCAGGTACGTGCCGACGGCCAGGCCGACGGCGATCCAGACGTAGCCGATGCCTGCCGCATAGACGGCACCGGGGAGGGCGAGGAACAGCCAGCCGGACATGTCGCTGGCCCCGGCGGACAGACCGGAGACGAGCGGGCTGAGCCTGCGCCCGCCGAGCGCGAAGTCGGTGAAGCGGCGCGTGCGGGTGTAGGCCCAGACGCCTGTTGCGACCATGGCGACCGCGTACAGGACGAACGTGGTCACGATCGGCGCGCTCAAGTCGAACATATGGTCCTCGCCCGCGAGGTTCGCGTTCAGCGTGGCGGCCAACCGGCCGCCCGGAGGCGTCACACCTTGGCGACAAATGTACAGATAGCGGGCGGGTGTTTCCCGGTCTGACGGCCCGGGGAGCCGTCAGACCGGCCGGGGACGCGCGTCGTGGATCAGCCGACCGGGGCCGCCGGGGTGGGCGTGGCGGTGTCGGACTCCTGGGCCAGGCGTTCCATGCCGCTGGTGTCCTTCAGCGGCTTCTCCTTGATGAAGAGGACCGCGATCAGGGCGAGCAGGGCGAACGGCGTGGCGACGAGGAAGAGGTCTCCGGTGGCGACCCCGTAGGCGTGCTCCACGATCTCCCGCATCGGTGCCGGCAGGGTGGTCATGTCCGGCACACCGTGACCGGCGGCCTGGCCGGACCCCGCGGGCACCCCCGACTGCTCCAGGCCCTTGGTCATCTCGGTGGCGACCCGGTTGGCCAGGATCGCGCCGAGCACGCTGGTGCCGATGGTGCCGCCCATGCTGCGGAAGAAGGACAACACCGAGGTCGCGGCGCCCAGTTCGGAGGCGGGCACGTCGTTCTGCGCGGCGAGCACCAGGTTCTGCATCAGCATGCCGACGCCGATGCCCATGATCGCCATGTACAGGCTGAGCAGACCGAAGTGCGTGTCGGCGCCGATGGTGGAGAGCAGCCCGAGGCCGATCGTCATGGCGGCGGCGCCGAAGCCGAGGTAGATCTTCCAGCGGCCGGTGGCGCTGATGATCTGGCCGGCGATCGTGGAGGAGACGAGCAGGCCCAGGATCATGGGCAGGCTCATCAGTCCCGCGACCGTCGGGGACTTGCCGAGGGACACCTGGAAGTACTGGGAGAGGAAGACGGTGCCGCCGAACATGGCCACACCGACCAGCAGGCTGGCGAGCGTGGCCAGCGACACCGTGCGGTTGCGGAAGATGCCCAGCGGGATGACCGGCTCGGCGACCCGCGACTCGACGTAGACGGCGGCCGCGAGGAGCGCCACGCCCCCGGTGACCAGGACGGCGGTCTGCCAGGACGCCCAGTCGAACTGGTTGCCGGCCAGGGAGACCCAGATGAGCAGGGCGCAGACACCCGCGACGATGAGGAACGCGCCCAGGAAGTCGATCTTCACCTCGCGCCGGACCGTGGGCAGCTTCAGCGTGCGCTGCAGCAGCACGATGGCCAGCAGCGCGAACGGTACGCCGATGAAGAAGCACCAGCGCCAGCCCAGCCAGGAGGTGTCCACCAGGACGCCGCCGATGAGCGGCCCGGCCACCGTGCCGACGGCGAAGACGGCACCGAAGATGCCCGCGTACTTGCCGAGCCTGCGCGGCGGGATGATGGCCGCCATGACCACCTGCGCCAGGGCGGTGAGGCCGCCCGCGCCGATGCCCTGGGCGACCCGGCTGAAGATCAGCAGACCCACGTCGTGGGAGAAACCGGCAAGGAGCGAGCCGACCACGAACATGCCGAGGGAGAGCTGGAGCAGCAGCTTCTGGTTGTAGAGGTCGGCGAGCTTGCCCCACAGGGGCACCGTGGCGGTCATGGCCAGCAGCTCGGCGGTGACGACCCAGGTGTAGGAGGACTGACTGGCCTCCAGATCGGCGATGATCCGGGGCAGCGCGTTGGAGACCACGGTCCCGGCGAGGATGGCGACGAACATGCCCGCCATCAGCCCGGACATGGCCTGGAGTATCTGTCGGTGGGACATGGGGGTCGAGGACGCCCCTTCGGGCGCCACGGGTGGTGTCACGTCGTCTCTTTCGCGATGCGGCGGCACGGGGGCGACCCGTCGTGCCAGTGGGGTGGGTACGGACAGCCGGCGTCAGCGGCTCCCGGAGCCGGCGGGCGGCGGCGCTGCCAGCCCGGCCGCGAGGTGGTCGAACGCCTCTCGGAACACGTCGTCGAAGGCGGCCTCGTCCTGGCGGACGCACCAGTGCTCGATGGCGACGCGGACGGCCGCGACGCCGACGGCGGCCGCGAGCCGCGGGTACAGCCCGAGCGCCATCCGTCGCTGCTCGGCCTCGGCCGCCGTGCACCGGGCGCGGTCGCCGGAGAACAGGGGCGATCCGGCGCCGATCCGCTCGGCGATCGCCTCGGCCAGGCCGAGCTCGTCCGCCATGTGGGCACCGATGCTGCGTGCGAGGAGGTCGGGAGACCGGCGCAGCACTTCGGCGTGCAGACGCCACAACTCGTGCTGCTGCTCGATCTCCTGAAGCTCCAGCGCCATGGCGTCGCGCAGCGCCTCGAGCGGTGACAGCTCGGGGGGCGCGTCGAGCAGGGCGCCGCGGACCCGGGCGCTCGACTCCGCGCCGACCATGACGAAGACGTCGTCGCGGGAGTCGAAGTAGTTGAAGAAGGTGCGTGGCGAGACACCCGCCGCCTCGCTGATCGCGTCGACGGTCACGTGCTCGACCCCGTGCTCGGCGGCCATCCGTACCGCCGCCTCCACGAGCGCCGCACGCGTGGCCCGCTTCTTGCGCTCCCGCCAGCCGCCTTCCGCGGCCACCTTCTCCCTCACATATTGCATAGTACGCAAAAATGCAGAGTCTGCAATCTTGCCCCGGGCCGGGCAGGGAACCCGCGCACCCCGGCCTCGGGCTCACCAAGGGGTGCCCGAGGCGGGCAGCCCACCGATACTGGCGTGGGGCGGCTGCCGCTGCTCCCGCCCGGCTGACGACCCGTCAACGTGACTCGGAGGTACCCATGAGGATGCTCATCAACGTCCCGGAGACCGTGGTGGCGGACGCGCTGCGCGGGATGGCGGCGGCCCATCCGGAGCTGGCGGTCGACGTGGAGAACCGGGTGGTCGTACGCCGGGACGCACCCGTGGACGGGAAGGTGGGCCTGGTGTCCGGCGGAGGCTCCGGGCACGAGCCGCTGCACGGCGGGTTCGTCGGCCCGGGGATGCTGTCGGCGGCCTGCCCCGGAGAGGTGTTCACCTCCCCCGTGCCCGACCAGATGGTGCGCGCGGCGGCGGCCGTGGACAGCGGGGCCGGGGTGCTGTTCATCGTGAAGAACTACACCGGCGACGTGCTGAACTTCGACATGGCCGCCGAACTCGCCGAGGACGAGGGCATCCAGGTGGCGAAGGTGCTGGTCGACGACGACGTGGCGGTCACCGACAGCCTGTACACCGCCGGCCGGCGCGGCACCGGCGCGACCCTGTTCGTGGAGAAGATCGCGGGCGCCGCGGCGGAGGAGGGGCAGCCGCTGGAGCGGGTGGAGGCGCTCGCCCGGCAGGTGAACGAGAACTCCCGCAGCTTCGGTGTCGCGCTCAGCGCCTGCACCACTCCCGCCAAGGGCAGCCCCACCTTCGACCTGCCGCCCGGCGAGCTGGAGTTGGGCATCGGCATCCACGGCGAGCCGGGCCGGGAACGGCGGCCGATGATGACCTCGGGCGAGATCGCCGAGGTGGCCGTCCAGGCGATCCTGGACGACATCACCCCGCGCAATCCGGTGCTGGTCCTCGTCAACGGCATGGGCGCGACGCCGCTGCTGGAGCTGTACGGCTTCAACGCCGAGGTGCAGCGGGTGCTGTCAGAGCGGGGCGTGCCGGTCGCCCGGGTCCTGGTCGGCAACTACGTCACGTCGCTGGACATGGCGGGTGCGTCGGTCACCCTGTGCGAGATCGACGAGGAGCTGCTGCGGCTGTGGGACGCGCCGGTGCGTACGCCGGGGCTGCGCTGGGGCATGTGACGGGCGCCGGTTCATCGGATCACACGTGTCTACGAAGCGAGGAGTTCCCGTGCTCGACGCCGATTTCTTCCGCCGTTGGATGACGACGGCCGCCGCGTCGGTGGACCGCGAGGCGGAACGGCTCACCGCCCTCGACTCGCCCATCGGCGACGCCGATCACGGCACCAATCTCCAGCGCGGGTTCGCCGCGGTCAGGGAGGCGCTGGAGAAGGAGCCGCCGACGACACCCGGTGCGGTGCTGACCCAGGCGGGACGGCTGCTGATCTCGACCGTGGGCGGTGCGTCCGGGCCGCTGTACGGGACGCTGCTGCGCCGCACCGGCAAGGCGCTCGGTGACGCCGGTGAGGTCGGCGAGGAGCAGCTGGCCGAGGCGCTGCGGGCAGGGGTGGACGCGGTGATGCGGCTCGGGGGTGCGACGCCGGGCGACAAGACGATGATCGACGCGCTGGTGCCCGCGGTGGACGCGCTCGGCGACTCCTTCGCGGCGGCGCGCGAGGCCGCCGAGGAGGGTGCCGTCGGCACGACGCCGCTGCAGGCGCGCAAGGGGAGGGCGAGTTATCTGGGCGAGCGCAGCATCGGGCACCAGGATCCCGGGGCCACCTCGGCGGCGCTGCTGATCGCCGCCCTGGCCGAGGCGGCGGAGGCCGGCGGTGAGTGACGAGAAGCTGGTGGGGATCGTGCTGGTGTCGCACAGCGCGCAGGTGGCCGCGTCGGTGGCCGAGCTGGCCAAGGGGCTCGCGGGTGCGGGTGCGGCCGTGCCCGTGGCACCGGCGGGCGGCACCGAGTCCGGTGAGCTCGGCACGAGCGCGGAGCTGATCGCCGCGGCGGCCGCGTCCGTCGACCGCGGGGCGGGGGTGGCGGTGCTGACCGATCTGGGCAGCGCGGTCCTCACCGTGAAGGCCCTGCTCGCCGAGGGCGACGAACTCCCGGACCGCACCCGCCTGGTGGACGCCCCGTTCGTGGAGGGCGCGGTCGCCGCGGTGGTCACGGCGGCGACGGGAGCGGACCTCGCGGCGGTGGAAGCGGCGGCAGCGGAGGCGTACACGTACCGCAAGGTGTGAGGACACAGAGGAGACAGAGGGGACATCAGAGGCCACGTCACGGGACGCCGCGCACAGACCTCAGTCGGCGGTCACGAAGGCGCGGGCCAGGCGTTCGCCCGTCTTCTCCGCCGCGCCGCGGTCCTCGATGGGGGTGATCCTGCTGTTCTTGAAGACGATGTAGGTGACCCCCGCGGGTGTGCCTCCGCCGTGGGGGTCCGGGTCGATGCCCAGGGCCTTCGCCGTCGCGTAGGACGCCTCGCCGATGATGCCGGTGGGACCGGTGTCGCCGACGACCGCGTACTGCACGCGGTCGCCGTACACGACCGCCGCGACGGAGCCGCCGCGCACGCCGTGTGCCCGGTAGTCCCACAGGGAGCTGGGCGCGGGCACCACCACGAAGGGCAGCTTCTCCGAGCTCAGCGGGCGGCCGTCGGACTGGGCGAAGGCGGTCGAGGCGGAGAAGTGCGGGTCGGTGCGGGCGTTGCAGTGGGTCCCGGGGCGCCCGTCGCAGTCGATGTCCATGTCGGCCTTCCAGAAGACCGCCTCGGAGGTCCCGCACACGGGGACGGTGGCGGGGCTGCCCTGGTCGGTGCGGTAGCGCCCGTTGGAGACACGGTCGCAGTCCCGCACTTTCGACAGCAGCTCGGCCGCGGTCACGGAGTCCTTGCGCAGGGCGACGGGCTCCGTGCGGGGACCTGACGCGGTGGTGTGCAGGGCCGTGGGGGCGAGCAGGGCGGCACCGGCGACGGCGAGGGTGATCGACTGGACACGGGACACGTAGGGGGCCTCTCACTGGGGGACAGGACGGCAATCAGGGCCAATCTCATCCCGCGGCCGTGCCGGGGCCACCGCAACGCGGCCGGACGACGCACCGAGAACGGCACGTGGCGGGCGGCCGGGGGCCCGAGGCGGTGCCGGCTCCGGCCGCCCGGCCGCGTGGTCGGCGCGGGATCTGCGACGACAGCGGTGTCCGCGCCGCGGGCCTGAACTCCCCCTCGTTCGGGTGCAGTTCAGCCGTCACGACGTCAGCATACGAAATCGCGCCGCGACCACTCACACCCCACCTCTTGATGTGATCGCGTCATCCGCGTCATATTGGTCCGGACCATTGCTCGGAATGTTCCGGTGTGCTGCCCCGGGAGGCTGAATCGTGCGAGGCGTTCCCCCTGCCGTGCCCCGCCGCCGGCTCGCTCTCCGCGGTCTGCTCGTGGGCGGCCTGCTCCTCCTGACCGGTGCCTGCGGCTGGGGCGCCTCGGGCAGCGGGGACGGCGGCCGCCCGCCCGGTGCGCCCACGGGTGTCACGGCGGAGGCGGGCAGCGCCACCAGCGTGCATGTGATGTGGAACGCGGTGGCCGCCGCTGACGCCGAGGTCAGCCGGTACGAGGTGTATCGGGGCCCCACAAAGGTCAAGGAAGTGCCCGGTTCCGAGCACATGGTGGATGTCACCAGGCTCCGGCCGTCGACCACGTATGTGTTCACCGTGCGGGCGCGGGACAAGGACGGCCGGCTGGGCCCG
>NZ_JAOCQE010000107.1 GCF_025290915.1 Streptomyces sp. 15-116A
CACCGGCAGCACGCTCAACCCCCACCCCCCGGCCGCGACCGCCCCTTCCAGCACACCGGCGCCGGGCGCCAGCACCAGTCGTGCCACCGCCCACCACCACAGGGCCCCGAGCGCCAGTACGGCGCCCCAGCGCGCTATGCACCCCGCCACGTCACCCGTTCTCGGCCTGGAACATCCAGTGCTGCTTCTCGAGATCCGCCGTGATCCCGATGAGGATGTCCTGGCTCACCGGATCCGGTTCCTCGGTCGCCGCGACCCGTTCCCGCATCCGGGCGATCACCGCGCCCAGCGCCTCCACCATCGTGCCCACGGCCGCGGTGTCGTCGACCCAGCCCTCGGGCGTGACCCCGATGCCGCTGCCCACGGCCACGGTCGCCGCACGCCCGTCGGGAGAGACGCCCAGTGCCGCGGCACGCTCGGCCACGGTGTCCGAGTGCTGGCGCGCGAGGGTCACCACCTCGTCGAGCTGCAGATGGACCGAACGGAAGCGCTGTCCGACCACGTTCCAGTGGATCTGTTTCGCCACGAGCGCTAGATCGACCAGGTCGACCAGGGCACCCTGCAACGACTCGGAGACGGTCTTGAGATTCGCATCGGACAACGGGCTCTTCACGACGTACATCCGCACCTCCGTGGCTCACCCCCACCTCGTCCCTCAACGATGACCGCCCCGCACCACACCGGCAAACGCACACAAGCCACCGCACCACACACAAGACCCTGCAAACCACCGCAAACCCGGCAAGACGCCTCAAGACACCGCAAGCCCTGCAGCCCACCACAGTCGGCCGCAGCCGCGACCGAAGGCCCCCGAACAGGCGAAAACCCCGGCGGTACCCTCCCGGTCCTGCCGGAAGGGCCCCTCCGGGGCCTGTCACACCTTCATGCCGCCACTCAGGCGGCGACCACGTCCACCGCTTCGGCAGGCGCCTTGATGGTCACCCGTTCCGGTGGCACGCCGGTCACCGAGACGGAACCCAGCATCGGGCGAACCGGCGTGGGCACGGGCTCGCTGGGGGTCGCTGCAGCAGACTGGGCCAGCTCGGCGAGAGCGAGTTCGTCGCTCACTTCCCGCATGAGCTCGGACATCCGTACGTCCAGCGCGTCGCAGATGGCGGAGAGCAGTTCGGAGGAAGCCTCCTTCTGCCCCCGCTCCACCTCGGAGAGATAGCCGAGTGAGACTCGGGCGGACGAGGAGACTTCGCGCAGAGTACGGCCCTGGCGCTGGCGCTGCCGACGCAGCACGTCACCCAGCAGGCGACGGAGCAGAATCATCGGTGGCTCCCTCCTCGGACCGCATAGCCGCATCCTTCTCGCCCCACCGTACCGCCTCGCGCCGCGGCCGTGCGGGGAGCGATGTCGTGTTCACTCAGGGCTGCAAACATCAAAACCCCCCGTTCCGTTCCGTATCCTGTGCCCGCTCATTCCCGGTCTGTTCGCCCGCAAGCTCCTCAAGGAGCAGTGCGAGTACGCTCCGTACACTCTCCATACGAATTTCCGCGCGGTCGCCGTTCAACCGCAGGTGCCTCACTTTTCCGCCGCGGGCGGAACCGGAACCTTCCGCGAAGGGCCCGTCCACGGCGACGAAAACCGTCCCCACGGCCTGCCCGTCCTGGGGTTCCGGACCGGCGACACCGGTGGTCGCGATGCCCCAGTCGGCGCCCAGGACCTTGCGCACACCCGCGGCCATCTCTGCCGCGACCTGGGGATCCACCGCCCCGTTGCGCTCCAGCAGCCCGGCGTCGACGCCGAGCACCTCCTGCTTCAGGTCGGTGGCGTAGGCGGTCACCGACCCCCGGAAGACCTTCGACGCCCCCGGGACCGAGGTGATCTCCGCCGCCACCAGGCCACCGGTCAGCGACTCGGCGACGGCCAGCGTCGCGCCGTGCACGGTGAGTAGTCGCACCACCTCGGTGGCCGTGGAACTCACTCTTCCGTCTCCTCCAACGCTGCCTTGCGCTCGGCGATTCCCTGCCGGCGCAGCACAATGGCCTGTCTCACATAGTCGAGTCCGGTCACGACGGTCAGCACGACCGCCGCGGCCATCACCCACCACCGCAGCGTGGCCAGCCACCCCGTGAGCGCCAGTACGTACATGCCGACGGCGACGCCCTGGGTGAGCGTCTTGAGCTTGCCCCCGCGGCTGGCCGGGATCACGCCGTAGCGAATGACCAGAAAACGCAGCAGGGTGATGCCGAGTTCCCGGCCGAGGATCACGCCGGTGACCCACCACGGGAGATCGCCCAGAGCGGAGAGACAGATCAGCGCCGCTCCCATGATCGCCTTGTCGGCGATCGGGTCGGCGATCTTCCCGAAGTCGGTGACGAGGTTGTAGGTGCGCGCCAGATGACCGTCGAACAGGTCGGTGATCATGGCGATGGCGAACGCCGCCCAGGCCAGCGAGCGCCAGGCCGGGTCGTAGCCGCCGTCGGCGAGCATCAGCATGACGAAGGCCGGTACGAGGAGCAGCCGGAGCATGGTCAGCAGGTTGGCGATGTTCCAGACGCTGGCCTGGTTGACTGCCGCAGCGGCGATCTTCCCGCCCCGCACCGGCTTCCCGCCGCCCTCGGCACCGGCCGCCCCGTCGGACACGCTCCCCCGCACGCCCTCGGACGCGGCCTCGGCGCCCGCAAGCCCACGGCCATCAGAAAGCCCGAGGCCAGCGCCACTGCCACCGGCGCCGCCACCCCCGGAAGCACCGGACACCCCAGCAGCCTCACCGGCGACACCACCTACGACATCGCCCTCACGCCCCGCACGACCGCCCACGGACCCGGACACCGGACCGTCACCCGAGTCGGACACCTGACCACCGGCCCCCGCCCCGGAAACGCGACCGGCCCCCTCCCCAGGACCGCCGCTCGCCCCCGAGACGCGACCACCGCCAGACGCCGAGCCCAGCCCGACGCCGGCTCCCGGAACCCGGCCACCAACCCCGGAACTGCCCCCGAGACCGCCCCCGGGCGCCGTACTCGCCGCCGCCCCGAGCGCGCCGGAGGGGCCTCCTGCCGCGGATGCCGGGATCCCCGTCATCTGCCCGCCTCCTCACTACACGCGAGCGAACCCTCGAACAGCGGCTCGGCCACCAGGTCGACACCTTCCGTGCCGATCACCTTCGCCTCGACGAAACGGCCGACGCTCAGCCCCTCGCCGCTCGTCAGCAGCACCTGGCCGTCGGTCTCAGGGGCCTGGTGGGCGGCGCGGCCGTACACGCCCTCCTCCTCGTCCACGGACTCCACCAGCACCTGCACGGTCTCGCCGACCCGCTCCTCGGCGCGCTGCGAGACCAGTTCCTCGGCCAGCCGCGAGACGCGGGCCAGCCGCTCCGCGACCAGGTCCTCCGGCAGCTTGTTGCCGTAGGTGGCCGCCTCGGTGCCCTCCTCGTCGGAGTAGCCGAAGACGCCGATGGCGTCCAGCCGGGCGTGGTTCAGGAACCGCTCCAGCTCGGCGAGGTCGCCCTCGGACTCGCCGGGGAAGCCGACGATGAAGTTGGAGCGCACACCGGCCTGGGGCGCCTTGCTCCGGATGGTGTCGAGCAGCTCCAGGAACCGGTCGGTGTCGCCGAAGCGGCGCATGGCGCGCAGCACATCGGGCGCCGAGTGCTGGAAGGAGAGGTCGAAGTAGGGGGCGACCTTCGGCGTGGAGGTCAGCACGTCGATCAGACCGGGCCGCATCTCGGCCGGCTGCAGGTAGCTGACCCGCACCCGCTCGATGCCGTCGACCCCGGCCAGCTCGGGCAGCAGGGACTCCAGCAGGCGGATGTCGCCGAGGTCCTTGCCGTAGGACGTGTTGTTCTCGGAGACCAGCATGATCTCCTTCACGCCCTGCTCGGCGAGCCAGCGCGTCTCGTTGAGCACGTCGCTGGGGCGGCGGGAGATGAAGGAGCCACGGAAGGAGGGGATGGCGCAGAACGTGCAGCGCCGGTCGCAGCCGGAGGCGAGCTTCACCGAGGCGACCGGGGAGCCGTCCAGCCGGCGCCGCAGGGGCGCGCGGGGGCCGGAGGCGGGCGCGACGCCCTCCGGAAGGTCGCCGGGGCCCTCCTCGGGCGCCTCCGCCGGACCGTGCCCGGGCAGCGCGACCGAAGCGCCGGCCTCCTGCCGTTCGGCCGGGCTGATCGGCAGCAGCTTGCGCCGGTCGCGCGGGGTGTGCGCGGCGTGGATGCCGCCGCTCAGGATGGTCTGGAGGCGGTCGGAGATGTCGGTGTAGTCGTCGAAGCCGAGGACTCCGTCGGCCTCCGGGAGGGCCTCGGCGAGTTCCTTGCCGTATCGCTCGGCCATGCAGCCCACCGCCACCACGGCCTGCGTTCTTCCATGCTCCTTGAGATCGTTGGCCTCCAGGAGGGCGTCTACGGAGTCCTTCTTGGCGGCCTCGACGAATCCACAGGTGTTGACGACGGCGACGTCCGCGTCCGCGGCGTCCTCCACGAGCTGCCAGCCGTCCGCCTCCAAACGGCCTGCGAGCTCCTCCGAGTCCACCTCGTTACGGGCGCAGCCAAGGGTGACGAGTGCGACGGTACGGCGTTCAGGCATGGGCTCAAGACTACTTCGTCCCGCTGACACCCCACGTCGACGGGGTTGACCGAACTCGGCCAACCCCGTCGTGAAAGCGCGCCCCTCGTCCCGGTTATCCGGCCTGCGGGTCGCCCTTGGTGTAGGTCAGGCGCTCGACGGCGCCGGGCTGCCAGTCGTCCTCGATCTTCTTGCCGTTCACGTACAGGTCGATCACGCCGGCGTCACCGAGGATCAGGTTGATCTTAGAACTGTCCTGGAAGGTCTTGGAGTCGCCCTCCTTGAGCAGTCCGTCGAAGAGCTGCCGGCCGTTGTGGTCCTTGGCGGAGATCCAGCTGCGTCCGTCGGCGGCGGTGACCTTGACGGTCACTTTGTCCTGCGGTGCGGCGGCGATGGCGCTGTCCGACGGCTCGGGCTTGGGGTCGGCGGGCTTCTTGGACTTCGGGGTGGGCGAGGCGGACATCTCGGTCACGGCGCCGTCGGCGATGTTGTCCGCGCCGCCGTTGTCGTCGCCGCCCTTCACCATGGTGAAGCCGACGAAGCCGATCACGACGACGATCGCGGCGACCATGGCCGCGGTCCAGTTCGGCCCGCGCCGCTCGGGACGGATACGCTCCGCCTCGAACAGCGGTGCGGCCGGGGTGGGCGCGGGACGGCCGCCGTGGTCGGCGTCGTACTGGGCGATCAGCGGTTCGGGGTCGAGGTGGACGGCCTTGGCCAGGGTCCGGATGTGCCCGCGGGCGTAGACGTCGCCGCCGCAGGGGGCGAAGTCGTCCGCCTCGATGGCGTGCACGATGGCGATACGGACCCGGGTGGCGGTACTGACGTCGTCGACGGTGAGCCCGGCGGCAATGCGCGCCTGCTGCAGCGCACGGCCGACGGAGGGGCGGGCTTCCTCGGACGCGTCTTCGAACGGACGCTCGTCTTCAGGGGAGTTGCCGATGGACACGGGGGCGCCTTTCGAGCGTGTAGCCACCTGTGCTGGAGGTTCAGTCTAGGGGGGGTACAAAAGGGTGGGGCAACCGGGCGGTCGGACTTTGTACGCCATCGGAATGGCCCGACATCCCGATGGTGGGCCTGCTGTTTGTCGCTTCCCTCAACTTGACGTACGTCGCAGGGAAACGGTTGCTCAATGATCCCTTACGGGTGAGTCACGATCGTCCACCTGGCTCTCACCGGGCGACGACCGTGCCCCGACTGCTTACCCTTCAGACTCCCCGCGGATCACGGCGAGCACGCCATCCAGCTCATCAGGCTTCACAAGAACGTCACGAGCCTTCGAACCCTCGCTCGGTCCGACGATGTTCCGGGACTCCATGAGGTCCATCAGCCGGCCGGCCTTGGCGAAGCCGACGCGCAGCTTGCGCTGGAGCATCGACGTCGACCCGAACTGGGTGGAGACGACCAGCTCGGCCGCCTGGCACAGCAGGTCGAGGTCGTCGCCGATGTCCTCGTCGATCTCCTTCTTCTGCTTGGTCCCGACGACCACGTCGTCCCGGAAGACGGGTGCCATCTGGTCCTTGCAGTGCTGGACGACGAGCGCGACCTCCTCCTCGGTCACGAACGCGCCCTGCATACGGGTCGGTTTGTTCGCGCCCATCGGCAGGAACAGCCCGTCGCCCTTGCCGATGAGTTTCTCGGCGCCCGGCTGGTCGAGGATGACCCGGGAGTCGGCGAGCGAGGAGGTGGCGAAGGCCAGCCGACTGGGCACGTTCGCCTTGATCAGACCGGTGACGACATCCACCGACGGCCGCTGGGTGGCGAGCACCAGATGGATGCCGGCGGCGCGCGCGAGCTGGGTGATGCGCACGATGGCGTCCTCGACGTCGCGGGGGGCGACCATCATCAGGTCGGCCAACTCGTCGACGATGACCAGCAGATAGGGGTACGGCTGGAGTTCGCGCTCGCTGCCCTCGGGCGGTTTCACCTTGCCCTCGCGCACCGCGCGGTTGAAGTCGTCGATGTGCCGGTAGCCGTAGGCGGCGAGGTCGTCGTAGCGCAGGTCCATCTCGCGCACGACCCACTGCAGCGCCTCGGCGGCCCGCTTGGGGTTGGTGATGATCGGCGTGATCAGGTGCGGGATGCCCTCGTACGCGGTGAGCTCGACGCGCTTGGGGTCGACCAGGATCATCCGGACGTCCTCCGGGGTCGCCCGCATCATGATCGAGGTGATCAGGCAGTTGATGCAGGACGACTTGCCGGAGCCGGTGGCGCCGGCGACCAGCATGTGCGGCATCTTCGCCAGCGAGTGCATCACGTAGCCGCCCTCGACGTCCTTGCCGAAGGCGACCAGCATCGGGTCGTCGTCCTCGGCGGACTCGGCGAGCCGCAGCACGTCGCCGAGGTTGACCATCTCCCGGTCGGTGTTGGGGATCTCGATGCCGACCGCGGACTTGCCGGGGATCGGGCTGATGATCCGCACGTCGGGGCTGGCGACGGCGTACGCGATGTTCTTGGTGAGCGCGGTGATCCGCTCGACCTTCACGGCCGGGCCGAGCTCCACCTCGTAGCGCGTGACCGTCGGCCCGCGGGTGAAGCCGGTGACGCGGGCGTCGACCTTGAACTCGGTGAAGACGGTGGTGAGCGACTCGACGATGGCGTCGTTGGCCGCGCTGCGCGCCTTGCCGGGGCCGCCGCGCGTGAGCAGGTCGAGGGACGGCAGCGCGTAGGTGATGTCGCCGGACAGCTGGAGCTGCTCCGCGCGCGCGGGCAGGTCGCGGGGTTCGGCGGGCGGGGTCTTGGTGAGGTCGGGGACGCCGGTGTCGAGTTTCTGCTGCTTCGGCTTGCCCGGGGTGGGCTTGTCCTGCTGGGGGCGGGCGGCCGGGACCGGCGTCGGTGTCGTGGGCTCGCGGTCGCCTGCACGGACGCCCTGGGTGAGGTCGGCGACGACCGGGGAGGGCGGCATTCCGTGCAGGACGGCGCCGTCGAGGGCGGCGGCAGCGGCGGCGGCCACGTCCACGGCGTCCATGGGCCGGTCCATGTCGGGCTGCGGCACCGCGGATCTGCGTGTCCGGCCGCGGCGCCGGGACAGCGCCTCCTCCTCGGCCGTGTCGGGGTCGTAGTCCTGGGGCGCCGCGCGGCCGCGCTTGCGACGGCTCGCGGGCAAGGCCTCGCGCCACTGCTCGTCGTAGCGCTCGTCGTCCTCGCCGAACTCCTCGGGCTCGATGCCGTCGTGGACGAGCCCGAGCTTCACGCCGAGCAGCCGCAGCCGCTGCGGGATGGCGTTGACGGGGGTGGCCGTGACCACCAGCAGACCGAAGATCGTGAGCAGCACCAGCAGCGGCACGGCGAGGACGTCGGTCATGGTGTACGACAGCGGGGTGGCCGCGGCCCAGCCGATGAGGCCGCCGGCGTCCCTTATGGCGTGCATGCCCTCGCTGCGGGCGGGCGAGCCGCAGGCGAGGTGGACCTGGCCGAGCACGCCGATGACGAGCGCGGACAGGCCGATGACGATGCGGCCGTTGGCCTCGGGCTGCTCCGGGTGCCGGATGAACCGCACGGCGATGACGGCCACCAGGATCGGCACCAGCAGGTCGAGCCGGCCGAACGCGCCGGTGACGAGGATCTCGACGAGGTCGCCGACCGGGCCCTTGAGGTCGGCCCAGGTGCCGGCGGCGACGATCAGGGCGATGGCGAGCAGCAGCAGCGCGAGGCCGTCCTTGCGATGTGCGGGGTCGAGGTTCTTGGCACCCTGCCCTATGCCGCGGAAGACGGCGCCGACGGCGTGCGCCAGGCCCAGCCAGAGGGCGCGCACGAGCCGGTACACGCCCCCGGTCGGGTTCGGTGCCGGCTTGGGCGCGGCCTTCTTCGCCGGGGCCCGCTTGGCGGGAGCCTTCTTCGCGGGGGCTTTCTTGGCGGCGGCCTTCTTCGCCGGAGCCTTCGCGGAAGCGGCCGCCTTCTTCGCCGGCGGCTTCTTGGCTGCGGAGGGACGTGAGGCCATAGGTGTGAGGTTACCGGTGGAGACGGCAGGGGACACGCGTGCCCGATGCTTCACCCGTTCGTGTCGTTTCTTGCGGGGGCGTGAAGTTGACGCCGCATGAAGCGGCCTCCCGCGCGTTGTGCGCCGGGAGGCCGGGCAACGCCCCTGTGCCGGGCGTCAGTTCTGCGACGGCACCGACGACGCGTTGCCCGCGCCGGGCTCGAGCGCGTCCAGCGCGCGCCGCAACCCCGTGAGCTTGCGCTCGAGATGAGCCGCCGTGGCCACCGCGGCGGCGTCGGTCGACTCGTCGTTGAGCTGCTTGGTCAGCGCCTCGGCCTGCTCCTCGACGGCCGCCAGGCGCGCCGACAGCTCGGCGAGCAGTCCCGCGGACTCCTTCGCCTCGCCCTCGTTCTTCTCGCCGCCCTCCAACTGGAGCCGCAGCAGCGCGGCCTGCTCCCGCAGCTGGCAGTTCTTCATGTACAGCTCGACGAACACCGAGACCTTGGCGCGCAGCACCCACGGGTCGAACGGCTTCGAGATGTAGTCGACCGCGCCCGCCGCGTAACCTCGGAAGGTGTGGTGGGGGCCGTGGTTGATCGCGGTCAGGAAGATGATCGGGATGTCCCGGGTCCGCTCGCGCCGCTTGATGTGCGCGGCGGTCTCGAATCCGTCCATGCCCGGCATCTGGACGTCCAGCAGGATGACCGCGAAATCGTCCGTGAGCAGTGCCTTGAGTGCTTCTTCCCCGGACGATGCCCGCACCAGCGTCTGATCGAGCGCAGAGAGGATCGCCTCCAGCGCCAGCAGATTCTCCGGCCGGTCATCGACCAGGAGGATCTTGGCCTTCTGCACCATGGCCCGCCCTCCTCGCCCCGGCTTGGGGCCTCCCCTGTCCGCAGTACCCGGGGAAGCACCGGCGGGTGCCCACCCGGGGGACGACTCCCTTGCGCCGCCCGTCCTTGTGCCGGTCATCGTAGCTGCACCCCGCCTGTCGCCACACCCTGTCACCGCGATGTCACTGTGCACATAGCGGAAACGCGGCGGGAGACCAGAAGGTTCCCCGAATCCCGTACTTCTACACGACTTCACCAGCACCGCGTCGGCAACTCGGCGCGCTCACCGAAGCTTCCCGTCATATTCACGCGGTCTCCGTGATCTCCGCTCGGGGGGCTCCGCCGTCGGCGTCACTTCCCGCGCGGCCGCTGCCGTCGGCCTCACTCCCCGCGCATCCACTGCTGCATCACCGACAGCAGGTGATCGGGATCGACGGGCTTGGTCACGTAGTCGGAGGCGCCCGACTCGATCGCCTTCTCCCGGTCGCCCTTCATCGCCTTCGCGGTGAGCGCGATGATCGGCAGCCCCGCGAACTGCGGCATCCGTCGGATGGCCGTGGTCGTCGCGTAGCCGTCCATCTCCGGCATCATGATGTCCATCAGCACCACCGCCACGTCGTCGTGCTGCTCCAGGACCTCGATGCCCTCCCGGCCGTTCTCCGCGTAGAGCACGGACAGCCCGTGCTGCTCCAGGACGCTGGTGAGGGCGAAGACGTTGCGGATGTCGTCGTCGACGATCAGCACCTTCTGCCCGCCGAAGCGGATGCCGCGCTGCGGCCGGAGCGTCGCCTCCTGCTCCACGCCCTGCCACTGCTCCGGCTGCGGCGCGGACCGCTGCTCCAGCTCCGGCCGCTGCTGCGCGGCCCCGGCCGCGGGCCTGCGCCGGCGCCGGAACAGCGCCGCCGGGCCGTTCTGCGTCTCGCGGTACGACTTCACCTCGGCCGGCGTCTCGATCTGCGTCTCGGCCGGCTCGCCGGTGCGCTCGGACGACGCGACCAGGTCACCGGCCTCCAGCGCCGGCATGGGCTGCTGGTAGCCGTGCGGCGGCAGCTCGCTCGGGTGCAGCGGCAGGTACAGCGTGAACGTGGAGCCCCGGCCCGGCTCGCTCTGCGCGTGGATCTCACCGCCGAGCAGCTGCGCGATCTCCCGCGAGATGGACAGCCCGAGCCCCGTACCGCCGTACTTGCGGCTGGTGGTGCCGTCGGCCTGCTTGAACGCCTCGAAGATCACCCGCATCTTGCTGGCCGCGATGCCGATACCGGTGTCGGTCACCGAGAACGCGATCAGGTCGGCGTCCGGGTCGGTGAGCGAGCCGGCCTCCAGCAGCTGCTCGCGGATCTGCTGCGGTACGTCGTCCCGGGCGGGCCGGATGACCAGCTCGACCGATCCTGAGTCGGTGAACTTCACCGCGTTGGACAGCAGATTGCGCAGCACCTGCAGCAGCCGCTGCTCGTCGGTGTGCAGGGTGGCGGGCAGCTCCGGCGAGACCCGCACCGACAGGTCCAGGCCCTTCTCGGCGGTCAGCGGCCGGAAGGTCGCCTCCACGTAGTCGACGAGCTGGACGAGCGCGATACGCGTCGGGGAGACGTCCATCTTGCCCGCCTCGACCTTGGACAGGTCGAGGATGTCGTTGATCAGCTGCAGCAGGTCGGAACCGGCGCCGTGGATCGTCTCGGCGAACTCCACCTGCTTCGGGGAGAGGTTCCCCTCGGCGTTGTCGGCGAGCAACTTGGCCAGAATCAGCAGCGAGTTGAGCGGCGTACGCAGCTCGTGCGACATGTTGGCGAGGAACTCGCTCTTGTAGCGCATGGAGACCGCGAGCTGCTCGGCGCGCTCCTCCAGGACCTGCCGGGCCTCCTCGATCTCGGTGTTCTTCACCTCGATGTCGCGGTTCTGCCGGGCCAGCAGCTCGGCCTTCTCCTCCAGTTCGGCGTTGGACGCCTGCAGCGCCTTCTGCCGCTGCTCCAACTCGGCGGAGCGCTCACGCAGTTGCTCGGTGAGCTCCTGGGACTGCGCCAGCAGCCGCTCGGTCTTGGTGTTGACCGAGATGGTGTTGACGCTGGTCGCGATCATCTCGGCGATCTGGTTGAGGAAGTCCTTCTGGATGTGCGTGAACGGCGTGAACGAGGCCAGCTCGATGACGCCGAGCACCTTCCCCTCGAACAGCACGGGCAGCACGATCACCTGGGCGGGCGGCGCCTCCCCGAGCCCCGAGGAGATCTTCAGATAGCCGCTGGGCGCCTTCTCCACCAGGATCGTGCGCTTCTCCGCCGCCGCCGTCCCGATCAGCCCCTCGCCGGGTCGGAACGACGTCGGCATGGAGCCCATCGAGTAGCCGTACGAGCCGAGCATCCGCAGCTCGAACTGGTCGTCGTCGGCGGCGCTCAGGTCCTCGCCGTCGACCAGCGGCATCGCCAGGAAGAACGCGCCGTGCTGCGCGGAGACCACCGGCGTCAGCTCGCTCATGATCAGGGAGGCCACGTCCTCCAGATCGCGGCGGCCCTGCATCAGCGCGGAGATCCGGGCGAGGTTGCCCTTGAGCCAGTCCTGCTCCTTGTTGGCGATCGTGGTGTCGCGCAGATTGGCGATCATCTTGTTGATGTAGTCCTGGAGCTCCTGGATCTCCCCGGACGCGTCCACGTCGATCTTCAGGTTCAGGTCGCCGCGGGTCACCGCGGTCGCCACGCGCGCGATGGCACGCACCTGCCGGGTCAGGTTCCCGGCCATCTCGTTCACCGACTCGGTCAGATCCCGCCAGGTGCCGTCGACGTCACGCACGCGTGCCTGACCGCCCAGCTGCCCCTCGGTGCCCACCTCGCGGGCCACGCGCGTGACCTCCTCCGCGAAGGAGGACAGCTGGTCGACCATCGTGTTGATGGTCGTCTTCAGCTCCAGGATCTCACCGCGCGCGTCGATGTCGATCTTCTTCGTCAGGTCACCCTTGGCGATGGCGGTGGTCACCATGGCGATGTTGCGCACCTGACCGGTCAGGTTGGACGCCATCTGGTTCACCGACTCGGTGAGGTCCTTCCACGTGCCCGCCACACCCGGCACGTGCGCCTGACCGCCCAGGATGCCGTCCGTGCCCACCTCACGGGCCACCTTGGTGACCTGCTCGGCGAACGCGCTCAGCGTCTTCACCATCGTGTTGATCGTGTCGGCGAGCTGCGCCACCTCACCGCGCGCCTCGATGCTGACCTGCCGCGTCAGGTCGCCGTTGGCGACGGCGGCGGAGACCTGGGAGATGTTCCGCACCTGAGTGGTCAGGTTCTTGGCCATCAGGTTGACGTTGTCGCTGAGGTCCTTCCAGATGCCCGTCACACCGGGCACATGCGCCTGGCCGCCCAGGATGCCCTCGGTGCCCACCTCGCGGGCCACGCGCGTGACCTGCTCGGCGAACGAGGACAGCTGGTCCACCATCGTGTTGACGGTCGTGACCAGCTCGAGGATCTCGCCCTTGGCGTCGACGGTGATCTTCTTCGACAGGTCGCCCTTGGCGACGGCCGTGGTGACCTCGGCGATGTTGCGCACCTGGAGGGTCAGGTTGTTCGCCATGCCGTTCACGGACTGCGTGAGGTCCTTCCAGGTGCCGGAGACACCCTGCACCTCGGCCTGACCGCCGAGGATGCCCTCCGTACCCACCTCACGGGCCACCCGCGTGACCTCCTGGGCGAACGACGACAGCTGGTCCACCATCGTGTTCAGCGTGTTCTTCAGCTCCAGGATCTCCCCGCGCGCGTCCACGGTGATCTTCTGGGAGAGGTCACCCCGGGCCACCGCGGTCGCCACCTGGGCGATGTTGCGGACCTGCGCGGTGAGGTTGCCGGCCATGCCGTTCACCGAGTCGGTCAGGTCCCGCCACACACCGGCCACGCCGGGCACCTGCGCCTGACCGCCGAGGCGCCCCTCGGTGCCCACCTCACGGGCCACCCGCGTCACCTGGTCCGCGAACGACGACAGCTGATCAACCATCGTGTTGATGGTGTTCTTCAGCTCGAGGATCTCTCCGCGCGCGTCGACGTCGATCTTCTGCGAGAGATCACCCCGGGCGACGGCCGTCGTCACCTGCGCGATGTTGCGCACCTGGGAGGTGAGATTGCCCGCCATCGAATTGACGGAGTCGGTGAGTTCCTTCCACGTGCCCGACACACCGTCCACGCGCGCCTGGCCGCCGAGGCGCCCCTCGGTGCCCACGTCCCGCGCCATCCGGGTCACCTGGTCGGCGAAGCTCGACAGCTGGTCCACCATCGTGTTCACGGTGTTCTTCAGCTGGAGCATCTCGCCGGACACGTCCACGGTGACCTTCTGCGACAGATCACCGTTGGCCACCGCCGTCGTCACCTGGGCGATGTTCCGCACCTGTCCGGTGAGGTTGCGGAACGCCGTGTTGACGGAGTCCGTCAGGTCCTTCCACGTACCGGCGGCCCCCGGCACCTGCGCCTGGCCGCCCAGCTCACCCTCGACGCCGATCTCGCGGGCCACGCGCGTGACCTCGGCGCCGAAGGCGGACAGCTGGTCCACCATCGTGTTGACGGTGTTCTTCAGCTCCAGCATCTCGCCGGCCACGTCCACGGTGACCTTCTGCGACAGATCACCGTTGGCCACGGCCGTCGTCACCGCGGCGATGTCCCGCACCTGAGTGGTGAGGTTCCGGAAGACCGTGTTGACGGAGTCCGTCAGGTCCTTCCACGTCCCCGCCGCGCCCGGCACGTTCGCCTGACCGCCGAGCCGTCCCTCGGCGCCGACCTCGTTCGCCACGCGCGTGACCTCGTCCGCGAAGATCCGCAGCGTCTCGGTCATCTGGTTGATCGTCTCGGCGAGCTGCGCCACCTCACCGCGCGCCGGCACCGTCACCTTGCGCGACAGATCACCGTTGGCGACCGCCGTCGTCACCTCGGCGATCCCGCGCACCTGGGCGGTGAGGTTGCCGGCCATGGTGTTCACCGAGTCGGTGAGTTCCTTCCACACGCCGGCCACACCCGGCACCTGTGCCTGACCGCCCAGCGCGCCCTCGGTGCCCACCTCGCGCGCGACGCGGGTCACCTCGGAGGAGAACGCGGAGAGCTGGTCCACCATCGTGTTGACGGTGTTCTTCAGCTCCAGCATCTCGCCTTCGACATGCACGGTCACCTTGCGTGACAGATCACCGCTGGCGACCGCGGTCGTCACCAGGGCGATGTCCCGCACCTGAGCCGTGAGCCGCTCCGCCATCGTGTTGACGGAGTCCGTGAGGTCCTTCCAGGAACCCGACATCCCGCGCACCCGGGCCTGCCCGCCCAGCTTGCCCTCGGTGCCGACCTCGCTGGCCACGCGCGTGACCTCGTCGGTGAACGTCGACAGCTGGTCGACCAGGTTGTTGACGGTCCGGCCGACCTTCAGGAACTCGCCCCGCAGCGGGTGCCCGGTCCCGTCCGGCGCCTGCGTCCGCAGCTCCATCCGCGGCGACAGATCACCGTCGGCCACCGCGGACAGCACCCGGCTGACCTCGGACACCGGCCACACCAGGTCGTCCACCAGCGCGTTGGAGTTGTCGATCGCGGTCGCCCAGGAGCCCTCGCAGGCCCCCGTCTCCAGCCGCTCGGTCAGCTTCCCCTCACGCCCGACCATCCGCCGCACCCGGGACAGCTCGCCCGTCAGATGCAGATTGCGGTCGGCCACCTCGTTGAAGACCGCCGCGATCTCCGACATCACGCCGTCGCCGGACACCGTGAGCCGCTTGCGGAAGTTGCCGTCCCGCATCGCCACGAGCGCCGTCAGCAGCCGGTTCAGGGCCGCCGTGTCCACCGTCGTGGTGGCGCCCCTCCCCTTGCCCGCGCTGCTCAGGGACTGTCCGCCTTTCGCGCGCGTCTTCGTGCCACGCGTCGCTGCGCCAGACTCCACTGTGTCCCTCCCGCAGGGGTCGACCGTTACTGCTGTGCTCAGGTACCACCGGAGGCGTACCTGTTACTACTGCGTATACCTGTACTACTGCGAGTCCCGGCGGACCGACCAGGGCGCCCACCCGTGGGCTGCTGCCCACCCGAAGCGGATGACACCCGGCCTGCCCGAACCTTCACAACAAGCCTGCCCAGTGTTTCACCCCCGCCGAACCAGGCCATAACAGTTCGGCAGCTTCGCACATCGTCCGCACACCCTCCGGACGGAAACACAGCAGACCGGCATCCGCTCGGACCGCGAAGGTAAGTAACCTTGCATCCGGCTGTCCAGCCACGCCGGTCCGTCCGGCCTGGGCGGTGGCACGGGAGACGAGCGGGCACGGAGGGGCGGCCGCAGACATGACCACCGGACTGATCCCTGGGGAGCAGCCCCCGGACCCCCGGCCGACGGGCGACCTGCCGCACCAGCGGCACGAGCCGGTCGGCCACGGAGCCATGCCCGTCGAGAACCGGTCGAGGAGTTCTGTGATCACCGCGCGCGCGGCCGCCAGCTTCGAGCCCGTCGGGCGATCGGTCGCGAGCGCCCGCTCCTTCGTCCGCGACACCCTCCAGGGGTGGGGCTTCGGGGACATCGTGGACGACGCGGTCGTTCTCACCAGCGAACTGGTGACCAACGCCGTGGTCCACGCCGGCACCTCCGCCGACCTGCTCTGCCTGCGCAGCGAGGACGGCGTGCGCATCGAGGTGGCGGACCGATATCCCGAGCGCGAGATCCCCGTGCAGGGCTCGGCGGTCAGCATGGGCAGCCCCGACCGCGAGGGCGGCCGCGGCCTCCAGCTCTGCGCCGCGCTGGCCGGCCGCTGGGGCGTGGAGTACACGCCGACGCACAAGACCGTCTGGTTCCAGCTGGACCTGCCCGACCGCCCGGTGGGCACCCGCGCAGCAGGCCCCTCTCTGCCCGCCGACCTCCTCCCCCTCGCCGACAGCCGGGTCCGGGTCGCCGTCGTGCAGATCGACCGGGCCGGCACCATCAGCTCCTGGAACGAGGACGCGGAGGAGCTCTTCGGCTACCAGGCCGAGCAGGTCACCGGCAAACCTCTCACCGATCTCGCGGCCTGGCCGCACACCCCGGGCACCGGCACCGGCATCGCCGAGGCCCTCCAGCTGTCCCGCTGGGAGGGCAGCTACGGCATCAGAGGCGCCAACGGCCGCGTCACCCCCGTCTACGCCTCCCACCTCCGCGTCCGCGACACCGACGGCGAGCCGTCAACGGTCTGCCTCCTCGTGCGGGACCACGAACGGGCGGTGCTGCAGACTCCCCTGCGCGGACCCGCCTCCGACACCTCCGGGTCCTCCGACGGGCAGAGCACCGACCCGTTCGAGGTGTTCATCGGCTCCCCCGCTCCCGACGACCTCGACGGTCTGCTCCAGCGCACCGTGGAGCGCGCCCGCGACATGCTCGACGGCGACTCCGCCTTCCTGCTGCTCGCCACGGACGACGAGACGGAACTGGAGGTCCGTGCCTCCACCGGCCTGCCCTCCGCCCGCCAGCGCTTCGCCCGCGTCCCCGTCGAGGCCGGCCCCGGCCGCTACGGCTCCGCCCGTATGCCGGCCGTCCACGACGACCTCACCGCCGTCCCCGGCGCCGTACCCTTGCTGAACGGCACCGGCATGCGCTCGGTGGTCACTGTCCCGCTGAAGGTCGAGGGCCGCCTCACCGGCTCCCTCGGCGTCGCCGCGGAGGCACCCGGCCGCTACTCCAACGAGGAGGCGCTGCGCCTGCAGTTCGCGGCCGACCGCATCGCGCTCGCCGTCGAATCGGCCCGCCTCGGCGAACTGGAACGCCTGCGCCGAGGCTCGCTGAGCTTCCTCGTCGAGGCGTCCGACCTGCTGGCCGGCACCCTGGACCGCGACCAGACCCTGGCCCTCATGGCCCAGATGACGGTCCCGACCCTGGCCACCTGGTGCGCCGTCTACACGATCGCCGACCAGGCCTCCGAGCCGTACCTCTCCTACGTGCTGCACGAGGACGAGGAACTCATCGACGGCATCAAGTCCCTGCTGTCGAAGATCCCGCCGCCCGACCCGGTCCCCACCCCCGGCGCCCGCGTCTGGTCGGCGCCCGGCGAGGTGGCCCACCAGGCGGCCCTGCGCACCTCCATGCGCAGCCTGGGCCTGAGCGGCGGCCCCAGCAACCAGGTCACCCCGGGCATCGGCCCCACCCTCGCCACCGCGGGCGCCGTCGGCGGCGAGACGGTCGTCCTTCCCTTGGTCGCCCGCAACCGTGTCATCGGCATGCTCACCCTCGGCAAGCCCACCGACGAACACTTCCGCCAGGAGATCCTGGAACTCGCCGAGGACCTCTCCCGCCGCGCGGCCCTCGCCCTCGACAACGCCCGCCTGTACTCCGAGCGCACCGCCATCAGCCAGTCCCTCCAGCGCAGCCTCCTGCCCCCGGAGCTCCCGCAGATCGACGGCGTCGAGGTCGAGGTCATCTACCGCGCGGCCGGCGAGGGCAACGAGGTCGGCGGCGACTTCTACGACCTCTTCCCGATCAGCGACGGCGCCTACGGCTTCGCCATCGGCGACGTCTGCGGTACGGGCCCGAACGCCGCGGCGGTCACCGGCCTCGCCCGGCACGCCCTGCGCCTGCTGGCCCGCGAGGGTCTCACCGGCCCGGCGGTCCTGGAGCGCCTGAACTCCGCGATCCTCGACGAGGGCGCCCGCAGCCGCTTCCTCACGCTGCTCTACGGCGAGATGCGCCCCCAGGAGGACGGCAGCGCGGAACTGAAGGTCGTCTGCGCCGGCCACCCGCTCCCCCTGCGCCTCCGCCAGGACGGCTCGGTCGAACCGGCGGCCGAACCCCAGCCGCTCCTCGGCGTCCTGGAGGACCTGGAGCTCTACGAGCAGACGGTCACCCTCGACCCGGGCGACGTCCTGCTCTGCGTCACGGACGGCGTCACCGAACGCCGCGAGGGCAGCCGCATGCTGGGCGACGACGGCCTCGCCGACGTCCTGACGACCTGTACGGGTCTGACGGCCGGCGCGGTCGCGGCGCGCATCATGCGTGCTGTGGAACGCTTCGCGTCGGACGCCCCGTCCGACGACATGGCCATCCTGGCGATGCGCGTCCCGGAGCCGCACCAGGACTGAGGAATCCGATCCGGACATGCGAAAGGCCCCGCCCAGATGGGCGGGGCCTTTTGTCTGAGCCCCCAAACGGAATCGAACCGTTGACCTTCTCCTTACCATGGAGACGCTCTGCCGACTGAGCTATAGGGGCCTGTTGCTGCGCTGAGGTTTCCCTCCGGGTTTCCCCCTCGGCAACGGAATAGATCATACCCCGAACAGACCCGTGCTCCCAACCGCGTCAGAAGGCCGGCTGCAGCAGCCCGCCGAGCGCATTGCACGCGGACGCTATGCGGTGCATGTCCCGCTTGGTGAGTGAGGCCTCGACCGGCAGCGCAAGGGTCTCATCGGCGGCACGTTCGGTCTCGGGCAGCGACACACACCGCCGGAATTCCGGCAGCCTGTGCACCGGCGTCTTCACCGGCACCCGGCACTCAACTCCCTTGGCTCGTATGGCCCGCGCAAAGGCGTCCCGGTCGGGCCGCCCGTTCCCGGGCACCCGCACGACGTACTGCTGGTAGGTGTGCCCCACCGCCCCGTCAGGAGTCCGCACCCCCCGCAGCTTCGCGTCGAGGTAGGCGGCCCGCTCCCTGCGCTGCGCCACCTCGTCGTACGGCGCCTCGGACTCCTGATGCTCCAGCACCAGCAGCCCTCGCCGCTCCCCGAGGGCGAGCAACGGCCTGACGTCAGCGGGCCGTCCGAAGCGGTGGACGACAACTATCGCCGCCGTCCGCGGAGTTACGGCCGCTTCCACGGCCGCCGGCTGGAGGCAGTACGTGACCGGATCTATGTCCGCGAACACGGGCAGCGCGCCCGCGAGCGTCACGGCCTCGGCCACTTCCACGTTCCCGAAGGCCGGCACGACGACCTCGTCACCGACACCGACTCCGGCGGCCCTGAGCAGCGCAGCAGTACCCATGTAAGGGATGGTGGTTGCGCAACGTGAACTTCAAGTGACACAGAACAGAAAAGGGTTGGACCCGGAACGGAAGTTCCGGGTCCAACCCTTTCGAAGTATTGTTCGGCGGCGTCCTACTCTCCCACAGGGTCCCCCCTGCAGTACCATCGGCGCTGTAAGGCTTAGCTTCCGGGTTCGGAATGTAACCGGGCGTTTCCCCTACGCTATGACCACCGAAACACTAT
>NZ_JAOCQE010000108.1 GCF_025290915.1 Streptomyces sp. 15-116A
CAGGGCGTCGGCGATGCGGGTCAGGGTGTGGGGGTCCGGGATTCGGTCGAGAAGGCGGCCGGTGGTGCCCGGCCGGGGCGTCTCCTGCCCTGGGCCGGCCTCCTCCCGGGCCGCCGCCGCTATGACCGTGGCCCAGGCCGCCGCCTCGGCCCGGTCCGGCTCGCCCGTCGCGGTGAGCACGTCCCGGCGGGTCCGCTCGTACAGGTCACGGTCGAAGTACGCGTCCAGGTGGCTCAGCGCGTTGTGAATGCTGGTCTGGCGCCACACGAGCCGGGTCGTGGGCGAAGCGAACCGGGGCCGGGGCAGCCGCAGCGCACGGCGGGTGAGCAGCTCGTCGAGGGTCTGCTCCAGCGGTGCGAGACGCGCGTACGCCCGCCGCGCCTGCCGTACCTCCGCCACCCACGGCGTGAGCAGCGGGACCAGCACGCCGACGACCGTCAGCAGCGCCCCGAGACCTGCGGCGGCCGGGGAGACGGCCGTGCCCAGCGCCGACCAGTCCCGCCCGGACCAGCGGGCGATCACCGCGGTGAGCTTGGCGACGCTGTAACCGGCGCCGCACAGCGACCCCGTGCCGAGCAGGGTCAGCCCGACCCGCAGCCCGCCCCGCACCCGGCGCGCCCAGCGCAACGACGACACCGCGGTGACGGTCGCCGCGACGAGATGGGCCACCAGGTACAGCACGATCATCTGGGCGATGAACGGCGTGGTCGCGTAATAGGTGTCCAGATCCGTACGGCGTTCCACCGGCGCGTCCCCGAGGCCGAACAGCACCGCGATACCGGCGACGACACCGGCGTAGGCGAGGATCCAGCGGCGGGCGGTGCGGTGCACCCGGGGACCTCCGCGCCAGTACACGACGAGGACCTGTGAGGCCGCGCAATAGGCGGTGATCGCCGCGTAGGTCAGGGGCGCCGCGAGGTTCGGTGTCCCGCCGAGCCGGTTGACGACGCCGACCGTGGGCGGCGCCCCGAGGAAGAAGCACAGCCCCGCGAGCCCCAGCACCGCGCAGATGGCCCGCAGATACGGATCACGCCGGTGCCGCAGCAGGTCCGGCGCCTTGACCAGCAGGCCCAGCCACAGCACCCCGCAGCTGACGTAGTTGATCAGCCCGCTCATCTCTTCGTCCCGCGGTAGTTGAGCGCCGCGCCGATGCGTCCGGCGAGATCCTGGGGGTCCTCGGGGGCACCGGCCGGCGCCGCGGGCACCGCATCGGCGGACGCGTCGAGCCAGGTGCGCAGCCGACGGCCCATCAGCATGCCGAAACGGTCCGCCTCCTGCTCCTCCGCCAGGCTGAAGTCCGTACGCGCGGCCACCGGTTGGCCGGGGTCGGCGGAACGCCCGTCCGAGGCGCGCCGGTTCATGTGCCACACCTCGTGGCACAGGATCACGATCTGGTGCCACACCGCCGCCCGCTCGTCCACCACGATGTCGTCGTGGTGCTCGCGCTCCAGCCACAGTCCGCTCGCGGTGTGCGGCGGGAACGCGGCCCGGTGGACGACGACTTCACGTCCCCGCCAGGCGCTGACGGACGCGACCAGCGCCTCGAACAGCACCTCGGGGTCGGCCGGGACCTGTACTCGGATGGGGTCGATGAGGGCGTCAGCGAGTCGACGCATCTCCTTCCTGGTACGCACCGCTGTCTCCCTGTTCCCCTGGGCGTCGCTCGGTCACCTGTGCAATATGCCAAGTCGAGTGCCGTTCCTGCCACCGTCCGCGCGTGCGGCGTCACTCGGTGACCGCCGCGGGGCCGGCGAGGGCGAGGGCGTGGGCGCGGACCGCCCGTATGTCGTCGGGACGGCGCAGGGCGCGCGAGACGGCGCCGATCTCCCGGAGCAGATCGGTGGTGTCGTTGCTCCCGCTCGCGTCGGGCGGTGCCTCGATGACATCGAGGATCGCCACGGCGGCGGCGAGGGACTTGGCCCGCTCCGGCGGGAACCCGAGGTCGAGCGCCGCCTCGTGGGCCCGCCGGTGCAGGGACTCGTCCAGGTGCCGGACCAGCGGCAGCAGCGCGTCCCGGATGAAGGTCTCACGGCGCGTCAGGCGCAGCTCTGGGCTCGACCGGAGCGTGAACGGCACCCCGGTGCCGGTGACGTCCTTCAGCAGCAGGTACAGGGGGCGCAGTTGGTGGTGGGCGAGGCGGATCCACCAGCGTTCGTGCAGATACTGGCCGGCGTGCGGCAGGATGAAGCCGACCGCGATCGACACGGCGGACAGGCACGCCAGCGCCGGTGCCACGTTCAGGTTGAGCCAGTCCAGGTCGTTGCCGGTCCAGCGGGCCACGACCGCGGTGAGTTTGGCGGCGTCGAAGCCCAGGTTCAGCGCGTAGCCGGCGCCCAGGAACTTCAGCCCGCCGCGCAGCCACGCGTCGAGTCCGTCGGTGCGGATCCAGTTCCAGATCAGCTTCGAGGTGATGAGCGCCGCGGTGGTGTGGGCGAGGAGGTACAGCAGGATCTCCTCGCGCATGAACGGCGTGTTGGCGTAGTACGTGTCGAGGTCCCGGGTGCGTTCCACGGGGACGTCCGCGAGGGCGAACAGCACCCAGAGCGCGACGATGACACCGCCGTACGCGCAGACGACCCAGCGGGTGGTGCGCTGGGTCGAGGCGGAGTGGTCGGACAGCCCGTTGCGCCAGGCGATGATCAGCACCAGGCAGGAGCCGCAGAACGCGGTCAGCAGCGAGTACACCCAGGGCGCGGAGATGTTCGGCACGCCGGTGACGCGGTTGACCCAGACGATGGTCGAGGGCGCGACGAAGACGAACACCGCGCAGGCGAGCAGCAGAAGACCGCCGACCGCGCGCAGCAGCGGGTCGGTCCACAGCCGGATGATCGTCGGCAGTTTGATCGCCAGGGCGGCGGCCAGGACGCCGGCCGGGATCCACCAGAAGGATGTGTAGAACTCGCTGAGGAACGAGGCCGGACCCAAGGCCGCGTCCGCGAACTCCATCGGGCCCCTCGCTCTCATGTCCCGCTGCTCTCAGGGACGTTCGAGACTACCGCGCCTGGATGTGTCCGCGTCACGCCCGCACAAGTTCTTGTCCGAACCATTGACGCGCCCGCCCTCCCCCCTTACGGTCCCGTTCGAAGTTACGAGCGCTATCCGAAATCTCGAACAATTCTTTCTCGAGCGTATAGATGGGGCAGGGCATGGGACGACCTGGCCTGAGTCGCAGGCACCTACTGACCGCGGCCGGTGGCCTCGCGGTCGCCGGCAGTTTCGGCTTCGCCGCCCTCGGCACCGGCGCCGACGCACTCGCGTCCAGCGCGAGCACCCGCGTGCGCTACTGGAACCTCTTCAGCGGCGGCGACGGCTACAACATGATCGCGATGCTGGACTCCTTCCGTGCGGAACATCCCGGCATCGACGTGAAGGACTCCACCCTGCAGTGGGGCAACCCGTACTACACCAAGCTCGCGATGACCGCCTCGGGCAACCGCGCCCCCGACCTCGCCGTGATGCACCTCGGCCGGGTCCCCGGCTTCTCCCCGGGCCGCCTCCTGGACCCCTGGGACGTGAACCTGCTCGCCGAGTACGGCGTCCACGAACGGGACTTCAACCCCGACCTGTGGAAACGCGCCGTCGTCGACGGCAAGCTCTACGCCCTGCCCCTCGACATCCACGTCCAGCTCTGCTTCTACCGCAAGGACGTCCTGAAGAAGGCGGGCCTGCTCGGCGCCGACGGCCGCATGGTCCCCGTGACCTCCACCGACGAGTGGTTCGACGTCCTCAAGGAGGCCAAGAAGGCCACCAAGAAGGGCCTGCAGACCCTCGGCCTGCACGTCAACGACCTCAACATCCAGTGGTGGATGTTCGTCGCCTTCTACACCCAGCTCGGCGGCACCTGGTTCGACGCCGCCCGCACCGACGTCACCTTCGACACCGGCAAGGCCACCCAGGTCCTTCAGTTCCTGCGCCGCCACATCACCGACGGCTACGCCATCGCAGGCGCCGCCGACGCCGAACAGTTCGTCAACGGCGCCCCGTTCACCCTCGAAGGCAACTGGTCCGTGCCCGTCTTCGACGGCGCGAAGCTCGACTACGGCGCCACCCCGCTGCCGCCCGTCTTCGGCCAGCAGGCCACCCACGCCGAGTCCCACGCCTTCGTCCTGCCCCACCAGTCCGGCCGCGGCGGCGCCGCCAACGACGCCGCCCACCGCCTCGCCGCCTACATCGTCCAGCACGCCCAGCAGTGGGCCGGCGGCGGCCACATCCCCGCCTACACCCCCACCCTCACCTCACCCGCGTACAAGAAGCTCCAGCCGCAGAGCGAGTACGTCTCCGCCATGGACCACCAGGCCACCGAGCCGAAGGTGTGGTTCGCCGGCTCCACCGGCCTGCTCGCCCAGCGCATCGGCCCCGTCGTGATGGCCTCCACCGCCGGATCCGCCAAGCCAGAGGCCGCCGCCCGCCGCATGAAGGGCGTCCTCACCCAGCTCCTCGCCATGAAGAACCCGATGGACGGCAAGACCGCCGCAGAGGGAGGTCCGGTCGCATGACGACGACCAGTGCCGAGACCGTCATCGCCCCGGCCCGCGCGAAGACCGCCGCCAACGCCACCACCGCCCGCCGCAAACAGGGCTTCCAGCACGGCGCCTGGTTCGTGGCCCCGTTCCTCGCCCTGTTCACCCTGTTCATCATCTGGCCCCTGCTGCGCGGCCTCTACCTCAGCTTCACCGACGCCAACATCTCCGGCGAGGGCGCGCAGTTCATCGGCCTCGACAACTACCGCGAGGCCCTCCAGGACGACCTGATGTGGGACTCCCTCGGCCATAGCGCCTACTTCACGCTGCTGGTCGTCCCCTGCATCACCGTCCTCGCCTTCCTCCTGGCGATGCTCGCCCACCACATCGAGCGCGCCAAGTGGCTGTGGCGACTCTGCTTCTTCATGCCGTTCCTCCTGCCGTCCACCGTCGCCGCCAACCTCTGGCAGTGGCTGTTCAACCCCGGCACCGGCATGATCAACCACGTCTTCGGCATCGAGACACCGTGGCTGTCCGACAAGTCGTACGCCATGCTCGCCGTCGTCATCTGCACCCTGTGGTGGACCGTCGGCTTCAGCTTCCTGCTCTACCTCGCCGCCCTCCAGGGCATCCCCGCCCACCTCTACGAGGCCGCCAAACTGGACGGCGCGAACGCCTGGCACCGCATGGTCCACATCACCCTGCCGATGCTCCGCAACATCACCGGCCTGGTGATCGCCCTGCAGATCCTCGCCTCGCTCCAGGTCTTCGACCAGGCCGTCGTCATGATGGACTTCGGCCCCGGACCCGAGGACTCCACTCGCACCTTCGTGCAGTTCACCCTCGAAGAGGGCTTCACCGCCTACCGCGTGGGCTACGCCTCCGCGATCTCCATCATCTTCTTCGTGCTCATCGCGGCCGTCGCCCTCGCGCGGATGTGGCTGCTGCGCACCCGTGAGGAGGCTGGCCGATGACCACCGCCGCACCACAGCTCCCGGTCAGGACCCGCAGGCCCTGGACCCCCAGCCAGATCGTGCTCACCCTGCTCGGCGCCGCCGTCTCCGCGGTGATCCTCTCCCCGCTCCTCTGGGCCCTGTTCACGTCCCTCAAATCGGAGACGGAAGCGGTCGAAGTCCCCCCGCACTGGCTCCCGAAGGACTTCACCGGCCAGGCCTGGTCGGCCATCTTCGAGACGGGCAACATCACCAACTGGTTCGTGAACTCCGTCGTCGTCTCCGTCTGCGTGACGACCGTCGTCCTCGTCGTCTCCGCCCTCGCCGGATACGGCTTCGCCCGCACCGAGTTCCGCGGCAAGAACGTCCTCATGGGCGTCGTCATGGCCGGCCTCATGATCTCCCCGGCCGTCCTCGGCGTCCCCCTGTTCACCACCGTCCAGCAGATGGGCATGGTCGACACCTACTGGGGCATGATCCTGCCCCAGTGCGCGCCCGCCGCGATGGTCTACATCCTCTACAAGTTCTTCCAGGGCATCCCGCGCGAACTGGAGGAGGCCGCCTTCATCGACGGCGCCGGCCGCTGGCGGGTCTTCTTCACCATCGTCCTCCCCCTCTCCCGCCCCTCCCTCGCGGCCGTCGGCATCTTCACCTTCATCAGCTCCTGGAACAACTTCCTGTGGCCGTACATGGTGACCAACAACCCCGACCTGATGACCATGCCGAACGGCATCGCGACCGTCATGAACTCCTACGGCATCCAGTGGGCCCAGCTCATGGCCGGCGGCCTCATGGCGGGCCTCCCGCTGATCGTCGTCTTCGTCTTCTTCCAGCGCCAGATCGTGGCGGGCGTGGCACACACCGGATTGGCGGGCCAGTGAGTATGCGCAGAACCCTCATGGCGGCGGCGACGGCCACACTCGTGGCCCTCCTGCCCAACACCGCCCAAGCGACGCCGAGTTACCCCGATCCCCGCCCCCTCACCGGCCAGGAGATCATCCACGACCCCACGGTGATGCGCCTCAAGTCGGGCGGCTACGTGGCGTATTCGACCGGCGGCATCATCGGCACCCGCCTCTCCGACGACGGCACGCACTGGGACGACGCGGGCAACGCCTTCGCCGAACCGCCGAGCTGGTGGTACGAGTACAACGACACCGGCGACCCCTGGGCCCCGGACCTCACCTACCGCGCCGGCCGCTACTGGCTCTACTACGCGGTCTCCTCCTGGGGCACCAACCACTCCGCGATCGGCGTCGCCACGTCCCGCACGGGCCTGCCCGGCACCTGGACCGACCACGGCAAGGTCTTCACCTCCGAGACGACGGACCACTGGAACGCCATCGACCCGTCGATCATCCAGGCCGACGGCAAGCTGTGGATGTCGTTCGGCTCGTACTGGACGGGCATCCGCATGGTCGAACTGAACCCGGAGACGGGCAAGGCGAAACAGAACGCGACCGTCCACCACCTGGCCACCCGCCCCGACGCCCCGTACGCGGTGGAAGGCCCGGAGATCGTCAAACACGGCCGCCACTACTACCTCTTCGCGTCCTACGACGCCTGCTGCCAGGGCGTGAATTCGACGTACAAGATCCGAGTCGGCCGATCGACGTCCATCAAGGGCCCGTACATCGACAGCACAGGCAAACCCATGCTGGAGGGCGGCGGCGACCTCGTCCTGGAGGGCCACGGCCGCTACGTGGGCACAGGCGGCCAGTCGACGTTCAGGGACAAGGGCCAGGACTGGCTGGCGTACCACTACTACGACGCAGAAGACGAAGGCACCCCGAAGCTGGGGCTCAACAAGCTGAACTGGTCAAAGAACGGCTGGCCCCACGTGGCTTAGGGGCGCGGGGAACTGCGCGACCAGCCCCCACGAACCCGCAGACGCCAACGACTCAGAACCACCCCTTTGGAAAGGCGACCATGCACACCGCCCGCTTTACTCTCGACCCCGCTTTCACCACCGCCAAAGTCAACCCCCGCCTCTTCGGCTCCTTCGTGGAACACCTGGGCCGCTGTGTCTACACCGGTATCTATGAGCCCGGCCACCCCACCGCGGATGCGGCCGGCCTCCGCCAAGACGTCCTCGCCCTCGTCAAGGAACTCGGCGTCACCGCCATCCGCTACCCCGGCGGCAACTTCGTCTCGGGCTACAAGTGGGAAGACTCCGTCGGCCCCGCCGAGGACCGCCCCCGCCGCCTCGACCTCGCCTGGCACTCGACGGAGTCGAACCGCTTCGGCCTCTCCGAATACATCGACTTCCTCAAGAAGCTCGGCCCCGAAGCCGAACCCATGATGGCCGTCAACCTCGGCACCCGAGGCGTCGCCGAAGCCCTCGAACTCCAGGAATACGCCAACCACCCCTCCGGCACCGCCCTCTCCGACCTCCGCGCGGCCCACGGCGACAAGGACCCGTACGGCATCAGGCTCTGGTGCCTCGGCAACGAGATGGACGGCCCCTGGCAGACCGGCCACAAGACCGCCGAGGAGTACGGCCGCATCGCCGCCGAGACGGCCCGCGCGATGCGCCAGCAGGACCCCGGCGTGGAACTGGTCGCCTGCGGCAGCTCGGGCCAGTCGATGCCCACCTTCGCCGAGTGGGAGGCGACGGTCCTCGCCGAGACGTACGACCTCGTCGACTACATCTCCCTGCACGCCTACTACGAGCCCCTCGACGGCGACATCGACTCCTTCCTCGCCTCGGCCGTCGACATGGAGTCCTTCATCGAGAACGTGGTCGCCACCTGCGACCACATCGGCGCCCGGCTGAAGTCGAAGAAGAAGATCAACCTCTCCTTCGACGAGTGGAACGTCTGGTACATGTCCCGCTGGCAGGAGCAGGCGACGACCTTCGCGCAGGACGACTGGCCGGAGGCCCCGCCGCTGCTGGAGGACAACTACAGCGTCACCGACGCCGTCGTCTTCGGCTCGCTCCTCATCGCCCTGCTGCGGCACGCCGACCGCGTCACCGTCGCCTGCCTCGCGCAGCTCGTCAATGTGATCGCCCCGATCATGACGGAGCCGGGCGGCCCGGCCTGGCGGCAGACGACGTTCTTCCCGTTCGCGCAGGCCAGCCGCCACGGACGCGGTGAGGTCCTCGATGTCCGCGTCGACTCACCGACGTACGAGACGGCCAAGTACGGCGAGACGGACCTGCTCCACGCCACCGCCGTACGCGCCGACGACGGCACGGTCACCGTCTTCGCGGTCAACCGCAGCCGCACCGAGCCGCTGCCCCTCGACGTCGCCCTGAACGGACTCGACCTGACCATGGTCGTCGAGCACAGCGCCCTCGCGGACGCCGACCCCGACGCCCGCAACACCAAGGACGACCCCGACCGGGTCGTCCCGCACACGGTCGACGGCACCACCGTCGAGGCCGGCCGGCTCACCGCCGTACTGGAGCCGCTCTCCTGGAACGTGATCCGGCTCGCCTGACACCGCACATCGGACACCGCACACCGGCTCACCGGCCGGGGGAGTCCACGGCTTCCACCCGTACTCCTCCGGCCGCCGTGCCCAGCAGCGTCAGCCGTACGTCGCCCGGTCCCGCCGGTGTGGTGCCGTCCGACAGGACGGCGAGAGCCAGTGTGTTGGAGCCACGTGTGCGGAGGATCCCGTTCGGCAGCGTGAAGGTGTGCTGGGGACCCACATCGTTGAGGTACTGGCCGAGGTTCCAGCCGTTCAGGAAGACCTGGACGCGATACGCCCGCTCCCGGTCGTCGTCCAGCACCAGCCCCACCGACGCGTCGAGATCTTTCGGCACCGACAGCGCGAACTCGGTCCGGTACCAGGTCACCCCCTGCCGCCGGTCCTCGCGCGGCAACTCCACGGACTCCCAGCCGCCGTCGCCGCCGTCGCCGTACCCGGGAAGATGCCACCCCTTCCGCTCCCCGTACAGCCCACCGTTGTTCAGCGGCCCCCGCACCCGGTCCGGCTCCCCGGCTCCCTGGATCCGCCAGCTCACCGCAGGCGACGCGCCCTCGAACTCGACGGCCATCAGCCCCCGCGCCGCCTTGTACGCGCCCTCCGCGGCCCCCTCGCCGTCGTGCTGCATGGGCCGCACCAGCACGGACAGCACATGCGCCCCCGGTTCACGCAGCCGCTCGGGCACGTCGAAGGTGGCCGTGGCCGTCCAGGTGCCGCGGTCCGCCGTGTCCTCGTCCGGCTCCGGCATCCGGTGCGTGCCCAGCGGCTCCCCGTCCAGCCACGCCATCAGCAGCCCCTGCGTGCCGGTGCTGTACGACAGCGACACCGACTCCACCTCGCGCGCGTCCTCGAACCGCCCCCGGTACCAGACGTCGCCGTAGTGGAAGCCGTAGTCGTCCGCGAAGAGCACAGGACCGCCCTCGGGCACGGGCGTGGAGCTGCGCGACGACGTACGGTCGGCCGCCGGCCAGTCCGCGTCGTCGAACTCGGGGCCGGACTCGGGGTTCTCGGTCCGCCGCCGCCAGCCGTCCAGCGTCGGCAGAGTGACGGTGGGCGCGGCGGGCATCAGCCCCTCCAGCACGAGGCTGCCGGTGCGGCCGACCTGGGTCCGCAGCAGCCGCCCGTTCCAGGTGACGGCGGTGACCCCGCGCGGCGCCCACACTTCCAGCCCCGTCTCGCCGACGACGTCACCGGTGAGGTGGACGGTCGAGCCGCGCACGGTGGCCGACCGCAGCAGCGCAGGGCCGTAGACCAACAGGGAGCCGGACGGGGTCTCGCAGGGCCACAGCCGCAGCGCGGTCGCGTCGTCGGCGAACAGCAGCAGCATGGGTGTGTCGGAGTCGCCGCCCTCCACCAGCACGCGGGCCAGCCAGCCCACGCCGAGCGGCACGACGACGTTCAGCCGGCCCTGCTGGTAGGACCAGGCGGGCTCGGTGTCGAGGCGGGTGGTGGTCGGCTGGACCTCGCAGTCCAGGGCGAGCTGTGCCGTCTCGCCCTTGCGGCCGGTGAACACCACGATGTCCTGCCGCCCCGCGGTGAGGCTCACCATGGGCTGCGCGGTCGTGTACGCCAGCTTGCGCCGGCCGACGTCCAGGTTGGCGGCGAGCAGCTTGGTGTCCCCGGCCGCCACCGTGACCGGGACCTCGATGCCGGTGTCCGGCAGGTTCGCGGTCACCGGCTCGTCGGCGTCGTTGCGCAGCACGTAGAAGTCGGCGTCGGTGTCCGGGTTGGTCAGGTGCGTGACCTTCAGCCGCTCGTCCTTCACTCGCACGTCCCGCCCCCGGTCGAGCCGGGCCAGCTCGGGCACGGTGCGCAACAGATGCCCGAGCTGGTGCGTGGCGGCGGCCTTGGAGGTCACGCGGCGCCCCTCGTTGACCGGCGCCCCGTAGTCGTACGACGTGTAGACGCCCGGCCCGGGCAGCCAGCCCCACGAGGTGCCGCCGAACGCCATGCGGACGTTCTGGACGTTGAAGCCGTCGGCGAGCTGCGTGAGCGCGGTGCCCCGCACGGCGCGCGGATCCTGCTCGGCGTACACCTCGACGTACCCCTTGCCACCGGACGTGGCCCCGCCCCACGCGTCCGGCCGCCCGGTCTCGACGGCCTCGGGCACCCACAGCCGGTCCAGCTCGCCGCCGCTGTGGAGCAGCGGCACGGCGATTCGGTCCCCGCGCACCTTGCGGACCAGATGCTCGGCGTAGGCGGCCTGCCCGCCGGGCCCGTCCTCGACCTCGTACAGCAGAACGGTGCCGCCACCGGCCGCATACAGATGCCGTACGGCGATGGCGTCGACGGCGCTCAGCCACTCGTCGGCGTGCCGCAGATACGCCGGGTCGGCGGTGCGCGCCGTGCCGTCGGCGACCGTCAGCCAGCCGGGCAGACCGCCCGCGTCCACATCGGCCCCGATGTACGGCCCCGGTCGCAGCACGACGTACAGCCGCTCCTCGGCGGCCATGCGCAGGAACAGGTCGAGATCCCGCACGCCGGTGAAGTCGTACTTTCCGGGCGCGGGGGAGTGGTAGTTCCAGGCGACCGGCACGGTGACGGCGTTGTGCCCGAGCGCGCGCAGCTTCTGCAGCACGTCCCGCCAGAGGGAGGGGCTGGGCAGGCGGAAGTAGTGCACCTCGCCCGACCACAGCACCAGGCGCCGCCCGTCGACCAGCAGCGAGTACCGGTCGTGGCCGACCCGGTGCCGCTTGCCGTCGGCGGCGGGCGGAGCGGGCGGCGGGCCCGTGGGCACGGTGCGGGCCGTGCGGGGGCCGGTCGCCGCACCGCCGCTGCCGGCCAGCGCGAGACCGAGCGCCGCCGTACCGGCCAGGGCGGTGAAGGTACGCCTGCTGAGCTCCAAGGGAGCGCCTCCTGTTGGGGTGCCACAAGGGGTGCTGGTGGGCCATTGTCTACGAAGGGTCCGCCGCCCGTTCACACGGGGGATCCGTTACGCCCCTTTCCTCCCGGGCTGCCGAGCCGGAAGTGAATGGCCGGAGATGACTCTGTCGGCCACCCTCCCCGCTCCATACGATGCGAGCGCTCCCGGCCTTCACAACGTCTTCATGCCTCCTTCACGAGGGCCGGGAGTGCCTGCACGATTCTGCGCGACTCTGTGCGTTTCACCCCCCACCGATTGGATGGAGACCCATGGCTACGGGCCTGCTCCTGACCGCCGCGGCGGCGTCCGCGCTGCTCACCGCCGCGTTACCCGCGCACAACCCGTCCTCCGGTTTCGAGGACCCGCCCCCGGACAAGATCGTCATCAAGGTCGCCACGGTGAACGGCTCCGGCTGCCCCCAAGGCACGACGGCGGTCGCCGTCTCCGAGGACAACACGGCCTTCACCGTCACCTACAGCGAGTACCTCGCCCAGGCGGGCGGCGACTCCGAGCCGACCGCTTTCCGCAAGAACTGCCAGCTCAGCCTGATCGTCCACGTCCCCCAGGGCTTCACCTACGCCGTGGCCAGCGCGGACTACCGCGGCTTCGCCGCACTCCAGCCCGGCGCGAAGGGCACGCAGAGAGCGTCGTACTACTTCCAGGGCTCCCCGAACACGGAGTACCGCAGCCACCCCTTCACGGGCCCCTACGAGAACAACTGGCAGGCCACCGACACCACGGACTGGGCCCAACTGGTCTGGGCCCCGTGCGGAGTCCAGCGCAACTTCAACATCAACACGGAGCTGCGCGTGAGCGCGGGCACATCGTCCCGCGACAAGGTCAGCTTCATGACGATGGACTCCACGGACGGAGACATCAGCACGATCTACCACTTGGCGTGGAAGGAGTGCCCGGAGAAGTCGTAACGGTCTGAGGGGGGCGGCCCGTCGCGTGCCTGCGGCGCAGGGCGGGCCGCCCTCGCCCCTCGTTCGGGTGATGGCGGCGGAGCGGGTTTCAAAGTAGTTTCAAAGTCATGGGTGCTGAGAACGCGGCGGTGAACTTCTCCGAGCTGGTGAACAAGAACAAGCAGACACTGGCCCGGCTCAAGGAAACGCCGAGACTGCTTCTGCATCGCAGAGACGGCGAGGATCTGGTCCTCACCACGGCGGCGCGGGCCGAACAGGACCAGACCGTGGTGTCGGCGGCCACACGGATGCTGGCCGCGATGGCGCGCCGGGAGCCCGGCAGCATGGAGCTGCTCCTCGACATACTGCCGGACGCGTTCCCATGGGTCCGCTTCCTGCCCGAGTCCGACCTCCACGCCTTCGCTCTCGAACTGGTCGACACGATGCGCGCCGCCGACTCCCTCGGCAACAGCGCGTCCGTCGCCCAACTGCTCATCGCCTGGCAGCACACCGCCGAGGTCTACTCCGACCCCGCATTGCTGGCCGCGCTGACCAGGGACCACGACGAGGACCACGGTCCTGTACCGGACCCGCGGGACGCCACATGACCCCGAGCCGCGGCGACCGTGCCGCACCCCCGGCTCCGGACGGCCACTGGGAAGTCCGCTTCGTCGACGCCGCCTCGGCCAAGGGCTGGGAGAACCTCACCCAGCAGGCCCGCGAGAACACGTACCGCGCCTGGCTCACCATGCGCTCGAACCCCAGACCGGCCACCGAGACACCCCGGCACCACCGACTCAAGGGCACCCTTGCGCATGGCACCCACCGCGGACAGACCTGCGAGCAGTGGCAGATCGAGGTGACCGGCGCCGGCCGCATCTGGTACCTCCTGGACACCACCCGCGAGACCTGCTGGATCACCTTCGCAGGGACGGGGCATCCACGCGCCACGGACCGCAAGTCCTGACTCGCCCGCTCCGGCACGGGTGAGAAGCGAGCGAGCGGCCCGGAGGAGAGCGGGGCCCAGGCAGATTCGCGGCTGGGGCGGGTTGAGTGGCTCGGCCGGGGTTTGCGGTGAGCGGTCGCGTCTCGCCGGCACGCCGGGCCGGTTCGGCGGCGTGCGACCGACAAGGCACTCGGCTTGCCGGGGTCTGGCAATGGAGTGGGGCCCGGGGCTGCCGTACTGGGGGCTGATGTGTGGGTATGGCGGCAGGTATCGTTCCCGCGCTGTCGACCGGCAGCACGAGCGTGGGAGGAACGGTGCCGAGAACGCCCCCCGCCTGGCGGACGGCTGTGCCTGCCTGGCTTGGTCTGGTCGTGCTGGCCGTCTCCGCGTGGATGTTCGTCACCGTGCACGGCCGTCTGGGCGAGGAGCGCGCCTATGACGCCGCCCGGCTGACCTCCGTACCCGCCACTGTCGAGGCCCGGGTCGACGAGCACCGCTCCCGGACCGTCCGGCACTGGCTGCATGTCAGCGAGCAAGGGTCCGGCACGAGCCTGCGGTTGCGGATGTCCGACTACGGCAGCGATGCCCTCTACGAGTCCGTACGCCCCGGCGACCGCGTCACCCTCGTGTACTGGCGTGGCGAGGCCCGCGCCGTGACCTTCGACGGCCTCACCCAGCAGACCCACGCGTCCCCGCGCGGCGACTGGCGGCTGCCCATGGGTATCGGCCAGGGACTTGTGCCCCTGGGGGTGCTTCTGTTCTGGACGGCCTGGTGGAACCGGCATCGCTACCCGACCGCCCGAGCACGGCACATCGTGAATGCCGGCGCCGTGTGGGTGGCGGGCATCCTCGCGGGCACCTTCGCCTTCTTCGCCTGCGCCGCCGGTGACAGCGTGACCGACGTCCTCCTGGTCGCCGTCTGCGGCATCCCGCCGTCCGCCGCCCTCGGCGCGCTCTTCGCACGGCTGATGCGGCGGCGGCTGCGCAAGGCGGACGACACCAGCGACATCGTGCCGCGCGTCCCGACCGCCCGGGTGACCGTGCGGGTTGGCATCCACGGCGACGTGCCGTACAGCCGCGCCGGCTACGGCCTCCTCGTGCTCGGCGACGGGCCTCCCGCCGCCACCGCCGACCCTGCCGGGCGCGTCGCCCGCGTCACCCTGCCGGACACGCTCACCGTGGAGCGCGTACGGGGCTGGCGACTCGGCGAGGACCCCGATGCCTGGCCCGGCACGTACAAGTTCAACGGCGTCGTCATCGAGTGCCGCGACGGTGAGCGGGACGTGCTCATCGCCACGCGAAGGCGCGACGCACCGCTGATCCTGGGCGCGCTGCTCAGTCCCGCAGCCGTGTGACGAACTCCGTCCAGGCGGTGGGGGAGAGGGCGAGCTGGGGGCCGTCCTCGTCCTTCGAGTCGCGTACGTGGATGGTGGCGGGGCGGGCCGCTACCTCGACGCAGTCGCCGGAACCGCTGCTGCTGTAGCTGGACTTGTGCCAGTCCAGTTCTCCGGTGCTCATAGGTCTCCTCGCATCCGCTGCAACAGGCTCACGGAGTCCGGGAGGGAGAGAGCCTGCGCACGCATCCTGACATACCTCCTCTGAAGCACGCTGCCCACTTTGCGGTCGTTGATCAACTGTCCGCTCTGCTGCCCTTCAACGTAGGCGAACCACCGGTTCTCAGGGGTTTCCAGTAGTTGCAGAGGACCGTGCAGTCCGGCATGCGACTCACGTACCAACGGCATGACTTGGATCTCGACGTTCCGCAGTTCGGCGATCTGCAGCACGTGATCGATGAGCTCCCGTGTGACCGCGACGCCGCCCGTGCGGCGCAAGAACAGGTGCTCCTCGAGAATGAAGCTGAACGTGGTGTTCGGGCGCTCCCGCAACAGTCGCTGTCGATCGGCCCGCGCCGCCCACTGCGCCTCGACCTGCTCGTCGCTCAGGGGCGGCAGCTCGTCGACGAACAGTTGCCGCGCGTAGCCCTCCGTCTGCAACAACCCCGGCACCATCCGGCACTCGTACGTGTACAAGGTGATCGCATCCTGCTCCAACCGCGCCCACCGCCGGAACCAAGCCGCCAAGCCCGGCTGCCGGGCCACGCACCCCGCCGCCCTCCGCAACGCCCCCGTGTTCCCCAGGGCCTCCTCCGCCCGTTCCACGAACGCCGCGTCCGGCATGCGCCGGCCCAACTCCACGGACGCCACCGTGTGTTTGGAGTACCGCACCAGCTCGGCGAACTGTTCCCTCCCCAGGCCCGCATGCTCGCGCAGCGCCTGGAGTACCGCGCCGAACGTCCGCAGGCTGTCCGAGGACTCCGGTTCGCCCGTCCCCACCGCACCATCGACCACCGTCGGTCACCTCCCGCACCCATGGTCACGGTCGGTGAGCGGTACTGTCCAGCGCGTGACCGCGTACGCCGACGCAGCGTACGCGGCGCCGGCCTGGAGAAGTGCCGTGCGTGGGCGCCAGATTGGGGCCATGACCCAAGCCCCGGTTACCGTACGTGTGTTCACGCAGCGTTTCAGTTCCACCCCGCGCGGAGCCCGCCTCGCCCGGCATCTGGCGACGCATCAGCTCGACGCCTGGGGCATCCCGTACGGCACCGACCTGTCCGACACCGCCGCCCTCATCGTCGCCGAGCTCGCCGCCAACGCCGTCACCCACGGGCGCGTTCCCGGGCGGGACTTCGAGCTGCGGCTCACGCATCTCGCCGACCGCGTCCGGATCGAGGTGACCGACACACACAGCGGACCCCCGCGCCCCGCGGTCAGGCCCGCGCGCACGCTCGACGAGCACGGGCGCGGACTCCTCCTCGTCGACGCTCTCGCCGACCGCTGGGAGGTCGTCGACGCGGCCCCGCCCGCCAAGACCGTCCGCGCCGAAGTCGATCTCAACGGCCGTTGACCGGTGTGACGTCACGGCTCGTCCGGCCTGCACACCAGCGGCTTGTCCAGTTCCGCGCACGGGCGGTGGCCCTGGGAGCGGAGGATGTCCTTGCCGACCTCGTTGGCGAGGTAGCGCAGGAAGCCGGCGGCGACGGAGTCGGCCGGGGGTTCGCCGTAGGTGTAGGCGATCTCGGTCTGCCAGTAGGGGTACGCACCCTGGTCGGCGCCCTCCAGCGTCGCGGGGTAGCCGTCGATGCGGACCTGCTGGACGCCCGTGTGGGCGGTGGCGGCGCCGACCTCGCTGTGGCCGAGGGCGCCGGGTGTCGCGGCCACGGTGTCCAGCAGGGTCGGGGTGTCGGAGACCTCGCAGCGGCCCGGTGCGCCGGTGTCCAGGGCCTGGCAGTCACCGGTCGTGGTCGCCAACAGGGGCTTGCCGTCGAGGACCTGCTGCTGGAGGGTCGAGCGCGTGCCCGAGCCGGGGTTACGGCTGACCAGCTGGATGGGCAGGTCCTTGCCCCGCACCTGGCTCCAGTTGGTGATCCGCCCGGCGTAGATGTCCCGGACCTGCTTCAGGGACAGGTCCCGGACCCCGACGTCCTCGTTGACCACAAGAGTGAACAGGGACAGGGCGACCGGCCGGGGCAGCAGCTGGGGGCGGCCGTCGCTCTTCGGGCCGTCGCTGAAGGACAGGTGGGTGCCCAGGCCCTCACCGTTCTTCAAGTCGGCCTTCTCGCCGGCCCGGGCGAGTGTGTTCAGGCCCGCGACACTGCCCTTGAAGGAGTCACCGGTGAGCGGGATCCGGGCCTTGGTGCAGGTCTTGGTGTACTGCTTCGCGGCCTCCTCCAGAACCGGCTGGAACGCGGTCGAGCCGGACAGGTGCAGCGTGCCCTCCGCGCAGTCCAGCGGCGTCGCCCGGGTGTTGTCGTCCAGGGCGAACACGGACACGGACTGAGTGACGCTGACCAGGACGAGGACGGCCAGCAGCCAGCGGACCGGCCGGGAGGCGAAGGGGTAGTACGCGGTTCTCCTGATGGTTCCGCCGCGCACTCCGCCGACGATGCTCGCGCTGACCACCGGGTCGGGGAAGTCGATCTCACGGAAGTCCTCGTTGCGGTCCAGGACCGCGAGGACCTTGTAGTGGGCTCTGCGGTTGAGGGCCACCTTCGGCAGGGTGATCTCGCCGTCCGTGACGTCGAAACCCTCCGCCCCCTGCTGGAAGTAGGTGTCCGGGACGGCCGGGCTGCGCTCGGTGACGGCCATGCCGACCACCTTGCGCCCCGGGAAGGTGATGCGGATGCCCACCGGGTTGTTGGGGGGCCCGACGTAGTCGGTGTCGACGATCGGGGTCCAGCCGGCGTTCTCGATGCGCAGCAGCACCACCGACGGGTCGGTCAGGTGCTGGCCGTCCCACTGCATCCGCTGGAGCACCAGGGTCTCGTCGCGCGAGGCGGAGGAGTCGCGGGCGGTGGTGTCCATCTGGACGCGGTAGCCGAGCCGTTTGCGGCCCGCCAGCGCGAACTCCCAGACCGCGGCCACCACCGGCACGGCGAGGCCGAGTACCGCTATCACGGATTCCCAGGACACACTGGGCATGACCGACTCCCGAGGCAGGGCGGAGACAAGGGGCAGCAAGCGCGTGGGGGGCGGGAGGCCATGGTGGCTGTAGGGGGCAGTGACCGACTGGCCCTGCGCGGACCTTCCGCCCCGAGTTCATCCCCGCGTCAACCAAGTCACCGTCTGTTCCCCGGCCGTTGGGTGTCGTTGCCCGGGTGAACCAGCTCTGTGTGAAGCATTGACGCGCAAGGGGGTCGATTCTGCGGTCCCGTCCGACTCGGCGATCGTTGTTCGACATCGCGCACGACCCGTCGATGATCCGCACCTCGTCCGGCCAGTACCTGCTCTACGCGACCGGCGGCGGCATCGCCCACAAGACCTCCGGCGACCGCATCGCCTTCTCCGCCGGAGCCGACGCCTTCTCCTCCCGGCCGGCTTGGTGGCGCACCTGCTCCTCCGTGCCCGAGGCGTGGGCGCCGGACATCTCGTACCACGGCGGCACGTACCTGATGTACTACTCGGTCTCGTCGTTCGGCTCGAACACCTCGGCCATCGGGCTGGCCACCTCCAGCACCGGGCAGTCGATCATGAAGGACGTCGACGGCGACCTGATCGTCTACCACTACTACGACGGCAACGACAACGGCGCACCCAAGCTGGGCATCAACCTGCTGAACTGGAACAGCGGTTGGCCCGTCGCCTACTGAGCGACGGCGACGGCGACGGCGACACCCGCACGCGCGTGCCTCATCCCGCCTGCTGTCCCATCCCGGCCGCGTTCGGCCACGCCTGCGCACCGGGCCAGCCGCTCGCCGGGGCCGGGGAAAGACCGTTGGTGCCCCGCACCTGTGCCGCCGTCAGGCCACCGCGAGCGGGGACACCCGGCGGGGTGGGGCCGGTGGGCGGCGGCATCTGCGCGGGGGAGGGGAAGGGGGCCGCGGCGGCCGGTGCGGGCACGGCCTCGGGGGCAGGCATAGGCGCGGGCACGGGGGCGGGAACAGGAGCCGGGACAGGCTGAGGCGCAGGCTGCGGCGCGGGCTGGGGATACGGCTGCGACACCCCCAGCGGCATCTCCTGCCCGCCTGGCACCCACAGCCCGTCTTGCACGCGCTGCCCACCCGGCAGCCCCTGACCGCCGACCGTCTCCAGTCCGCCTTGACCCCGCTGTCCGCCCGAGACCCCCTGCCCGCCCTGCACGCCGCGCAT
>NZ_JAOCQE010000109.1 GCF_025290915.1 Streptomyces sp. 15-116A
GCGGGTGCCGCGCAGGCCCTGTGTGCTCCGGTGGTCGCCGTGCTGTCGGCCCGGGTGAGCCTGGTCGCGGTGCCGTGCAATCTCCTCGCGGAGTTCGCGCTCGCACCGGCCACGGTGCTGGGCTTCGGCGCGCTGGCCACCGCCCCGTTGGCGATGCCGGTCGCGATGTCACTGGCGTGGTGCGCGAGTTGGCCCGCGGAGTGGATCGCGTGGATCGCCCGCACCGGTGCCGCGCTGCCCGGCGCGGGGGTGGACTGGCCCGGCAGCTGGGCCGGGGCGGCCCTGCTCGGCGTGGTCACCCTGGCCGCGCTGCTCGTCGGGCGGTCGATGCTCAGGCACCCCTGGTGGTGCGGGGCGTGCGCGCTGCTGCTGGTGCTCGTGGTGCTGCGGCCGGCGCCGCTGACGAAGGCGATCACCGGCTGGCCCCCGCCGGGCTGGCGGATGGTGATGTGCGACGTCGGTCAGGGCGACGCGCTGGTGCTGGCGGCGGGCGAGGGCACCGGCGTGGTCGTGGACGCCGGCCCCGATCCGGACCTGGTGGACCACTGCCTGCACTCCCTGGGCATCACCCGGATCCCGCTCGTCGTCCTCACCCACTTCCACGCCGACCATGTGGCGGGCCTGAGCGGTGTGCTGCGCGGGAGGTCGGTGGGCGCGATCGAGACGACGGGCTTCGAGGAGCCCGAGGACCAGGCGGGGTTCGTCCGGCGACTGGCGGCGGCCCGGCGGATCCCGGTGACGCGGGCGGTCGCCGGGGAGCAGCGGCGCACGGGGGAGCTGGCGTGGGAGGTGGTGTGGCCGCCGGGAACGGCACAGGAGACCGCGTATCCACCCGGGCACCCCGCCCCGGTCCCGGCCGACGAGCCGGAGGGGCCGAACGACGCCAGCGTGGCCATGCTCGTCCGGACGGCGGGCCTGCGCCTGCTGCTGCTCGGCGACTTGGAGCCCCCCGCCCAGAGGGCTCTGGCGAGATCACCGGCGGGTCCGGCACTGGCGGAGGTGGACGTGCTGAAGGTCGCCCATCATGGCTCGGCGTATCAGGACCTGGACCTGATACGCCGGGTGGCGCCGCGGCTGGCGTTGATCAGCGCGGGCGCGGACAACTCCTACGGCCACCCCGCACCGAGCACGGTCGCCGCGTTGGAGGCGCAGGGGGCGATGGTGCGGCGGACGGACCAGGAGGGGGCGTTGGCGGTCATCGGTACGGGCGGTGGCCTCGCCGTGGCGGGAGACTGAGGTCATGGACTCCGAAGAGATCGACGCGTATCTGCGCCGCCTGGGCGCGAAGCGCCCCGCCCGGCCCACCACCGACGCCCTGCGCGCCCTGCAACTGTGCCATCTGCGGACCGTGCCGTTCGAGAACCTCTCCATCCATCTCGGAGAGGAGATCGTGTTGGAGGAGAAGCAGCTGCTGGACAAGGTGGTGGGGGCGCGGCGGGGCGGGTTCTGCTACGAACTCAACGGCGCGTTCGGGGCGTTGCTGGCCTCGCTCGGCTACGACGTCACCCTCTTCGCGGCGCGGGTGTACGGGGAGGAGGGCCGGCTGGGTGTTCCGTACGACCATCTCGCGCTGCGGGTGCGGACGGTGGACGGGGGCGACTGGCTGTCCGACGTGGGCTTCGGGGCGCACAGCCACTTCCCGCTGGCCTTCCGGGAGCGGGACGACCAGGCGGACCCCGGGGGCACGTTCCGGATCGCCGAGGCGGGGCCGGACGCGGCCGGGGCGGGCGGCGGACCCGCCTCGGCTGGGGCCGGGGACCTGGACGTCCTGCGGGACGGGACGCCGGCGTACCGGCTGGAGCTGCGGCCTCGGGTGCTCGGGGACTTCGTCACCGGGGCCTGGTGGCACAGCACCTCGCCCCGGTCGCACTTCCGGCAGTCGCTGGTGTGCTCGCGGGTCACCGAGGACGGGGGCAGGGTCACGCTCAGCGGCCGGAAGCTCGTGCTGACGGGCGCGGCCGGTGGTGGGCGGGAGGAGCGCGAGCTGGGGACGGACGAGGAGGTGCTGGCCGCGTACCGGGAGCGTTTCGGTATCCAGCTCGAACGGGTGCCGACGGTACGCGGACTGCCGTAGAGCAACGGTGCCCTGTGCAACGCTGCTCAAGAGGGACCGCAAGGTTCGGGCCACATTCGTTTCGTGGGTTTTCGGTCTGTGGCGCAGGCAGGCAGTGACCCTCTCTCACGCCGTCCTCGCCGTAGCGGCGGCGTCCCCAGCCCTGTCAAGCACCCGTTCCGGACTCTTCGCCCTCGCTCTCCCGCCCCCGGGCTCGCTGAGGACGGCGTGTTGCTGCCGTTGGGGCCTGCCTTTGATCGGGCGTCCTGCCTTTTTCTGCGGGGGCCGGGGCAGATGGGTGAGGACATGGGGGACGAGCCCGGGGCGCCGGTGAGGCGACTGGGGAACCTAGGGGGATGATCGCGCATGATCCGTGTTCTCGTGGTGCACGATGCGGCACTGCTGCGGACGGCACTGGTGCAACTGCTGCGGTCGGCCGACGGATTCGAGGTCTCGTCCATGTCCTCCCGCGATGTCGTTCCCGTCGGGAACGACTTACCCCCGGACGTGTGCGTGGTGGACGGAGACTGCCTCGGGGGGCCGGGAGAAGTCGGCCGTGCGTCGTCCTGGGGCCGGTGCGGGGCCGGGCTCGTCGTGCTCGGGGCTTCCCAGCGGCCCGGCGTGCTGCGCAGGGCATTCGACGCGGGAGCGCTGGGTTTCGTCGACAAGGACGCCACCTCACAGCGGTTGATCGCCGCGGTGCACGCCGTCGCCAAGGGCGAGCGGTTCGTCGACGAGAGACTCACCGTCGCGCTGCTGGAGGCTTCGCAGATGCCGCTGACGACTCGTGAGCTGAGTGTGGTCTCCCTGGCGGCGCAGGGCGCCCCCATCGCGGAGATCGCCGTCTCTCTGCACCTGTCCCGGGGGACCGTCCGCAACTACATGGCCAGCGCGATCCGGAAGGTGGGGGCACGCAATCGCGTGGACGCGATACGCATCGTGCAGAGCGCCGGCTGGATGTGAGGCGGCCGCCCTCGCCATTGCTTCGGCTTCCCTCGCCATTGCTTCGGCTTCCCTCGCCCTCGCCTCCGGCCGCCCTCGCCTTCGCCTGCCCTCGCCCTCGGCCGCCCTCGCCTTCGCCCTCGGCTGCCCGCCCGCCGCGCGTCACTCCCGGGTTCCGCTCCAGTGCCCGACCAGGTCGCGGTAGAGGGGCGAGCGGGCGAGGAGGTCCTGGTGGGTGCCGCACGCCGCGTCGGCGCCGTCCAGTACCAGGATCCGGTCGGCCCGCATCGCCGACGACATGCGATGGGCCACGACGAGGAGGGCTCCCGGACGTCGTGCGAGGGCCTGCTCGGCCCGTGCCTCGGACGCCGCGTCGAGATGGCAGGTCGCCTCGTCGAGGAGGAGCAGGCGAGCCGTCGACAGGTGTGCGCGGGCCAGGACCAGCAGTTGGCGCTCGCCCTGTGAGAGGTCGCCGGGCCGTACCGGCGCGTCGAGCCCGCCCAGGCGCTCGACGAGCGGCCCGGCCCCGAGTTCTCGTACGGCCGCCTCGATGTCGGCCCGCCGTGCGTCCGGCCGCAGGTAGCCGAGGTTGTCGCGGACCGTGCCGGTGAAGACGTACGCCTGCTGGGGCAGCAGGACGCGCAGGGCGGAGAGTTCGGCCGTGCTCCGGCCGGCGATCGTACGGCCCGCCACGGCGACCTCGCCGCTGCTGGGCGCGAGTGTCCCGGCGATGAGGCGGGTGAGCGTCGACTTGCCGATGCCGCTGGGACCGACGACGGCCAGGTGTTCGCCGTCCTCGATCCGAAGATCGAGTGCGTCGAGGACCGGTTCGGCCCGCGCTCCGTAGGCCACGGTCACGGCCCGCAGTTCCACCGCCGGGGGTGGGCCCGACACCCGAGGGAGGTTCCGGAGCGGGCCGGGGACCTGCTGCGGGAGAGCGGCGCGCGCGGTGCCGGTGAGGAGCGGAGGCGACGCCGTCGTGGTGAACCGGTCCAGGACCACGAGCAGCCGGGTTCCCGCGGCGCCGAGCGCGGTCATGAGGGTGTGCAGTGCGGGCAGCAGGGACTGCGCGAGGTAGGTGAACGCCCCCAGCAGGGCGCCCGTGGTGACTCCTCGTCCCCGCAGCCATGGCGCGGCCACCACCAGCAGCAGCACCGGCAGCTGGCCCGCGACGCCGAGGGCCAGGGTGCGGACCGCGGCCCAGCGGGCGAGGACACGCGAGGTGGCCGCGGCTTCGGCGATGAGCCGCGTTCCGTGCCGGGCCGCTTCCGCTTGCGTGCCGCAGGCGGTGATGTCGCGCAGCGCCCGGCGGGTGCGCGCCGCGTGATCGCCCAGTGCCTCGTCGGCGGTGAGCGCCCGCCGTTGCGCGGTGGCCATGGGCCGCAGGGTCACCAGGAACAGGGCGAGGCCCGCGGCGAGGGGCGGCACGACCACCACGAGGAGGGCGGGGTCCAGTGAGAACAGTCCCACCAGGGCCCCGGCGGCGGTGAAGACGAACGAACGCAGGGTCAGGACGAGCCCGGCGAAACTGTCCCTCACGATCTCGACCTGGTTCGTGAGCCGTGAGACCGCGGAGCGGTCCCCGCCTCCGGGGCGGGCCAGGGCGCGGGCCATCGACTGGTCGACCGCCCGCCGTACCAGCTGGTCGCGCAGCGGTTCCGTCAGCCCGGCCAGCTGGGCGAACACACCCCTGATCACGGGCGCCCCCAGCACCACGGCGACGCCGGCGACCGCGAGCCAGCCGAGTCCCTTGCGGGTGTCGCCGGTGAGGAATCCCCGGTCGACGGCCTGGGCGACGCCGTAGCCGACCAGGAAGGTCTGTGCGGACTCCGCCACGGACCACGCCGCGAGCCGCGCGAGGACGCGTCTGCGTCCGGCGAGGAAGCGACGGGCGGGCGGTGCGAGCCGGCGCAGCGGCCCTGACCCGCCGGGGGGCGGCGCGGCGGAACGGCCGCTGCCGACGGGCGTCACGGCCGCGCCTTTCCGTGCGGGGATGCCATCCGTTGCTGCCGGGGCGGCTCGTCGCCGCCTGCGGGGCCGACGGGTTCCTCGCCGTGCTCCTCGCCGGTGAACACCGCCCGGTAGGCGGTCTCCTGCCAGAGATGACGGTGGGTGCCGACCGCCCGTACCCGTCCGCTCTCCAGCCAGATCACCAGATCCGCCCGGGCCGCGACCGACGGGCGGTGTGCCACGACGAGCCGTGTGGCGGCGCCGAGTGAGCGGCGCAGTGCCTGGTCCACCGCGTGTTCCGTGGCCGTGTCGAGACTGGACGTCGCGTCGTCCATGACGAGCAGCCGGCCCGCGTGAGCGAAGGCGCGCGCCAGGCCCAGACGCTGGTACTCACCGCCGGACAGGGGGGCGTTGGCGAGCCGCGTGTCGTACGTGTCGGGAAGGCGGCGTACGAAGGCGTCGGCGCCCGCGACGCGGAGGGCGTCCCGTATCCGGTGCGGCGACACGGTGCGCGGTCCGGCCGCGACTGCTTCCGCCACGGTGCCGTCGCCCAGGACCGGGCGGGCGAAGGCGAAGCCGACCTCGGCGCGCAGGCTCGGGCGGGTCAGCTGGTCGAGACGTGTGCCGTCCAGCAGCACCTCCCCCTCGTCGGGATCCAGCAGCCGGCCGGCCACCGCGGCCAGCACGGACTTGCCGGCACCGCTGCGGCCCACCACCGCGGCGGTCAGGCCGCCGGGCACGACGACGTGGTCCGCCCGCAGGACCTCCGTTCCGTCCCGCAGGACCCGTACGCCGCGCAGTTCGAGGGCACCGGGGCCGTGCGGGGGGAGGGTCAGGGTTCCGTGGGGCAGGGCGGGCAGGTGTTCCAGGGCCGTGGTGCGTTCCCGCGCGGACCGTCCCCGTACGAGCGCGCCGAGCAGGGTGGCCGCACTGCCGAAGCCGGCGGTCAGCTGCGCGTACCGGCACACCGCCAGCAGTTCTCCCACGCTCAGCGCCCCCGCGCCGAGCCGGAGACCGCCGACGGCGGTGGCGGCCACGGTCAGCAGCGGGACCAGGACACCTCCGGTCGCCAGCGCCCTGCCGTGCAGCACCCACATGCGCCCGCCCAGTTCGGCGAGCTCGGTCAGCGGACGCAGGACGCGCTCACGCTCACGGACGGCCGTCCCGGCGGCGGCGACGGTCTCCGCGCCTTCGATGGTCTCCAGCAGGCGGGCTGCGATGTCCGCCTGCACGCGCTGGTAGGCCCGTACCGACGTTCCCGTGTCGCGGGCGAACGCCCGCAGCACCAGGGCCAGGGCCGGCAGCCCGGCCAGGACGCATACGGCGACCCATACGTCGACGACGGCCAGCGCGACGAGCGCGCCGGCCGGGGTGATGAGCGAGGCCGCCAGTGCGGCCCGGGCGGCCGGAGTGCCGCCGGCGTCGGAGGCGTTGAGCGTCAGCCGGGTTGCGATGTCCCCGGGTGAGTACCGGCTGACCGGGTCCGGGACGGCATGCAGCATGCCGGTGAGGGCGCGGGAGCGGATCGCGGCCGTCCAGTGGGCCGTGCACCGGCCGGTGAGCAGCGCGGTCAGGCTGTCGAGCAGGACCTCACCGACGAGCAGTGCGGCGCTCGCCGCGAGCCAGCCTCCGGCGGCGCCGTCGTGCAGCAGCAGGTCCAGGGTGCGGCCGAGGACGAACGGCTGGGCGACCGCGACCGCTGCCGCCGCCACCGAGCACACCAGGACGAGCAGTTCGGGCGTGCGGCCCGGACCGGTGTCGTGCGGGTCCGGCGCCGGGCGCTTTCGCCGCCGCCGGACCGGGATGATCGCCACCAGCTGTCCCTCCTCGTGGCCGTCGCCCTCCGCGGCGGAGACGAGGCGCGCTGGAACCGGCGCCCCGGGGGTGAGCCCGGGGCGCCGGACCGGGGGCCCGCCGCGGTCGCCGCGACGGGCCCGCCGCCTCGGACGTCAGTTACAGGTCGTGACGCTCAGGCTGCTGTCGCCGCAGAGCAGCAGGCTGGCGCGGCTGCCCGTCTCGACGTCCCCGATGGCCTCTTCCTTGGGGGTCTCCATCGACTGCAGATCGAACAGGTTCATGTCATCTTCCCTTCGTACGGCAACGGGTGTTCTCTTTCACGGTCCCTGGTGGACCGGCTCGTGGGCCGCGGCGTGTGCCGCGGGCTGGGAAGGAACGGCAGTCCGGCGGGGCGGTCACCGCGTACGGACGCGAGGGCCAGCAGGCATCCGGCGGTCCCGGTCGACAGGTCCATCGACAGCCGCATCATCTGTTCGCCGGGGAAGGCGAGACGGCCGCGGTAGGACATGGCGTGCCACGTCAGCGCGTCGACCTGGCGCCGGACGGCCCGCGGTCCTGTGCCCGGGCCGGTGGCCGTGGTCCGGCCGAGGTACAGCACCATCCCGGCCACGCCGCGGTAGAGGCCCGGCTGTGCGTAGAACATGGCTTGTGCGGCGCGTACGATCTCGGTCCGCGCCTGCTCGAACCGGTCGTCGGCGCGGTGCGCCAGGTAGTCGTCGAGCACCATGCCGATGCCCACGCTGCCGGCGCCCAGGTACGGCATCGTGCGCCAGCCCTCGTCCACCTGAAGGGCGCCGCTCGCGCTCCGCACGCACGCCGAGAGGTCCTGGCGCAGCGCGGCCCGAGCGAGGTCGAGCAGTCCGGTGTCACCGGTGCGTTCGTACAGGCGCAGGAACAGCAGGGCGCTGCCCGTCGCGCCGTACAGCAGACCTGCCCGGCGGCGCGGGCCGCCCGGCCGCGGGTCGGTCCCCTCGCGCGGCAGGCACCGCGCGCTCAGCTCGGCGCACCGCAGGGCCGCGGTGTGCAGGGCGGTGTCGCCGGTGGAGGCGGCCAGCGAGTCCAGCATCAGGCCCACCCCGGCCGTGCCGCTGTGCAGGTCCGCGGCGAGAGCCTCGAGGGGGTGGTCGAGAAGCAGCCCGGTGAGCTCGAGCGCCCGGTCCCGGTGGCCGAGGTGGTCCAGGGTCCACGCGATTCCCGCGATGCCGTCGTGAAAGCCCAGCGGCATGCCCGACGGTGGTTCCTTGGTCCGTTCGAGCAGCCACTGCTCCTCGTCGTCGTCGCGCTCGGCGCCGCTCTCGGCGAGGGCGTACAGCACTCCGGCGGCTCCGTAGCCGAACGACAGCCCTCCGCCCGCGGTGGCGAACTGGGCGATGTCGCCGGGGAAGAGGCGGTCGTCGCGGGCCGGGGTCGCCGACGCGCGGATGGCCGCCGTCATCGAGTCGCGGCTGCGCGGCCAGTCTCCCGGCGCCACCGGGACGAAACGCGTTCCGCCGCGCCGCGCCGGTGGACGCGGGGGCGTGGCGCCGGTGATCTCCTCGACCGCCGCGTCGAGGAAGGCCCGCGGAACCGGGAACTGCCCTGCCACCACGTCGGCGAGGTGCTCGGCCTTGCGCCGGTCCAGTGCCAGGAGACTGGTCAGCGGCAGGAACAGGGCCAGCCGCAGGCAGGCCAGCGCGTACCGGTCCACCGCTGTGCCCTTGAGGCCGGGCGGCGCTACGAATCCGGGATGGGCGACCGTCTGCCGGCCCGGCTCGTCGACGTGGTGGGCGGCTTCGAAGTCCAGCAGGGCCACCCGTCCGTCGTCGCGGATCATGATGTTGAACAGGTGCAGGTCGTTGAAGACGACACCCCGGGCGTGCACCTCGGCGACGGCCTGCTCGACCCGGGCGTGGATGCCGAGCGCCCACTCGGTGTACTCGGCCAGCCGCCCGGGGCCGGGGTCGGCCTCGATGAGCGGATGGCGGCGGGCGAAGAAGGTGTTGAGCGGTTGGCCGTCGAGGTACTCCAGGGCGAGGAAGTGGTGCCCTGCGACGGTGAAGCTGTCCTGCACCTCGGGCGTGCAGGACAGACCCGACAGCCTTTCCAGGGCCCGGCGTTCGCGGTGCAGGCGGGTCACCGCGTCGGCGCCGTCGGCCGCCAGCCCGGCGTGGGGGCGGGCCTCCTTGAGGACCACCGGTTCACCCGTGCGGTGGTCGCGTGCCCGGTAGACGCCACCGCCGTTGGAGAAGTGCAGGGCCGCCTCGACGGTGTACGGGATGCCGGCCAGGGTCACCGACGCCCGCGCGTCGACGTGGGGCCGCAGGAAGGCCGGTACACGCACCCAGCCGGGGACCTGGAACACCGGGCCGCGAAGGTCGGGGACGAGGACCCCCTCGGGGTTCGCGACGGCCGGCCGCAACTCCCCGTTCTCGTCGTAGCAGTCGCGGCGGGTGAAGCTGCCGTAGCGCACGTGCACCGGGCTGTCGCCGAGCCTGAGATCGCTCAGGATGTGCGGTCCGGGCTCACCGGCAAGCAGTGCGGCCAACTCGGCGGCGACGCTTTCCAGTTGCTCCTCGTCCGCCGGATACACGGTGATGAACTTGCCGCTGCCCGCCCGGTCCGCGTACTTGGCGTTGCGCTGGTGCAGCAGATAGCGGCTCGGGACGAACTTGAACGCGACGCGGCGCTGGAGGCAGTAGGCCCGGACGCGCTCGAGGACGGACTCGGCGTTGTCCAGGCAGGCCGAGACGTGGATCTTCCAGCCCTGGGGCGGCAGCGTCGCGTCGAGCGGGCGCAGGGCGAGCCAGTCGCCGCTCTCTGTGCGCTGCCATCCGGTCGGCACGGGCAGCAGGGCCGCCGCGTACCGGGAGTTCGCCGCGAGGGTGCCGGGGGCGGTGCGGTGCGGCGCGTCGTAGAAGTGCGGGTCTGCGTCGCAGTACACGGCGTAGCCCTTGTTCACGCCTGCTCCCTCCGACCGGATCGCTGCCGGGACAGACGCTGTCATGCGCCGCTGCGCCGTCGACAGTCACCACTGTCATCACTGTGACGTGCGGAACGCACAGGTAACTTGGCCGGCGGATCCCTGCCGGCGGTCGGGGGTGAGCCGGCAGAAGAGGGGGAGGCCGAGAATGGGTGTCGTGAGTGATGTGCGACATGTACTGGTGCTGCCGGATCGGGATGCCGCGGAGGAGGTCGTGGAGGCGCTGAGGGAGCGTTTCGGGGTGGCGGAGGAGCTTCGGGTCGTTCGGGACGCGCTGGCGGGGGAGGACGATGCGGAGGATGCGCAGTGGCTGGTGGCGCTGAGGGACGAGGACGGGCGCCTGGATCCTGCGGAGCTGGATGAGTTCGCGGGGGAGTGGGACGGCTGGCGCGAGGAGCCGTGAGTCCGGGTGCGGCGGGGGTGGGTCGCAGCGCGCGTGACCGCACCCCCCGCTGTCAGTCCCCCGTGTCATCCTTGTCGCGATGGCCAGGAAAGCTGCTCAAGACGACCCCCTCGCCCCGCTGACGCTCGCCGTCGGTCAGGAGGAGCTCCTCCTCGACCGTGCCGTGCAGGAGGTGGTCGCCGCCGCGAAAGCCTCCGACGCCGACACGGACGTACGGGACCTCACCCCGGACCAGCTCCAGCCCGGCACCCTCGCCGAGCTGACCAGCCCCTCCCTCTTCGCGGAGCGCAAGGTCGTCGTCGTACGCAACGCGCAGGATCTGTCCGCCGACACCATCAAGGACGTGAAGGCGTACCTCGGCGCGCCCGCCGAGGAGATCACACTCGTTCTGCTGCACGCCGGCGGAGCCAAGGGCAAGGGCCTGCTGGACGCCGCGCGCAAGGCGGGTGCCCGCGAGGTGGCCTGCCCCAAGATGACGAAGCCGGCGGACCGGCTGGCGTTCGTGCGCGGGGAGTTCCGCGCCGCCGGCCGCTCGGCCGCACCGGAGGCGTGCCAGGCGCTGGTCGACGCCGTCGGCAGTGATCTGCGGGAGCTCGCCTCGGCGGTGTCCCAGCTCGTCGCGGACGTCGAGGGCACCATCGACGAGGCCGTCGTCGGCCGGTACTACACGGGCCGCGCCGAGGCGTCGAGCTTCACGGTCGCCGACCGCGCGGTCGAGGGGCGGGCGGCGGAGGCGCTGGAGGCGTTGCGCTGGTCCCTCGCCACCGGTGTCGCGCCCGTGCTGATCACCAGCGCGCTGGCGCAGGGCGTGCGGGCCATCGGCAAGCTGCAGTCGGCGCGCGGCGGCAGACCCGCCGACCTGGCCCGCGAGCTGGGCATGCCGCCCTGGAAGATCGACCGGGTGCGGCAGCAGATGCGGGGCTGGACCCCGGACGGCGTGTCCGTGGCCCTGCGCGCGGTCGCCGAGGCCGACGCGGGAGTGAAGGGCGGCGGCGACGACCCGGAGTACGCGCTGGAGAAGGCGGTCGTCACGATCGCCCGTGCGGCGCGGTCGAGGGGACGGGCGTAGAAGAGGAGAATCGGGACTGTCAGCCGTAGGTCGCCCAGACAGACGGAGAGGTGGCGAGCGTCATGGCTGAACACCCGCACGCAATGCTCGTCCGCAAGGGCTACGAGGCGTTCACGCAAGGGGACATGGACACCCTGCGCGGACTGATGGCGGCGGACGCCACACATCATGTGCCCGGGACCGGGATGCTCTCGGGCGACTTCAAGGGGCAGGACGCGATCATCGACATGTACCGGCGGCTCGGTGAGGAGACCGGCGGGACGTTCCGGGTCGAGCTGCGGCAGATCCTCGTCGACGACCGGGGGCACGCGGTGTCCCTGCACCACATGGCCGGCGACCGGCAGGGCAAGCACCTGGAGACGGACGGCGGCCTCGTCTTCCGCATCGTCGGCGACAAGATCACCGACCTCGACGAGTGCGTCGCCGACCTCGACGCGGTGAACGACTTCTGGGCCTAGGGGGTGTCCGCAAAGTCCCTCCCCCAGAGGGGGTACCCCCAGCCCCGCGACGCCCGGCACGCCCCCCCACTGCCTTAAGGGCGTGGGAGGTGCCCCCACTCGCCGCACCGGGCGAACACCCGAGTACCACCAGTACGCGGGTGTCCGCCCGGCACTCCCCCAGCCTCCGGCCGGGGGGACCCCCAGAGCACGCACCGGACGCCGCAGGGCCCGCCCTTCGGGCGGACGACGGGACTTTGCGGACACCCCCTAGCGCACCCGGGTCCGGCCAACGCCGGAGACCCCGCCCACCGCCCTGGGGAAGGGCGAGCGGACGGGGTCTCCGGTTGAAGCCGAGGAGCTCGTACCCGCGTGGCGAACGCAGGCCGCGTACGAGCTCGGGGTGCCGGTCGGGGGCGGATGAGAGAGGGCCCGCCCGGGTCCTTCCGGCGATCAGATCGATCAGATCAGGAAGGTGATCAGCTCAGGGAGAGCGATCAGCCCTTGAGGGTCGCGACCTTCTGAGCCAGCGCCGACTTCTTGTTGGCGGCCTGGTTCTTGTGGATGACGCCCTTGGAGACGGCCTTGTCGAGCTGACGCGCGGCAGCGCGCTGGTACTCGGTGGCCTTCTCGACGTCGCCCGCGGCAACGGCCTCGCGAGCCTTGCGGATCGCGGTCTTCAGAGAGGACTTGACGGCCTTGTTGCGCAGCCGGGCCTTCTCGTTGGTCTTGTTCCGCTTGATCTGGGACTTGATGTTCGCCACGAATGAGCCTCTTCAGAGTTGAATTTTGCTGGTGTGCCTCGCGCAGAGAGGGCATGAGACACAGCGCCCTACACTACCAGCGGCTCTTTCCCCGGCCCAAACCGGTCGCCGGTCCCCACCCGTGGGACCATGGAGACTACGTATCGATCCGACCCGAGGCATAAGGCGCCTCAAGAGACAGGACCCTGCGTGCCCGCGACCCCAAACAATGTGCCCGAGCCGAGCCGTACCGACCCGGCTCTGATCCGCAATTTCTGCATCATCGCGCACATCGACCACGGCAAGTCCACGCTCGCCGACCGGATGCTCCAGCTGACCGGGGTGGTCGAGCAGCGGCAGATGCGCGCTCAGTACCTCGACCGCATGGACATCGAGCGCGAGCGCGGCATCACGATCAAGTCCCAGGCGGTGCGGTTGCCGTGGGCCCCGACCCACGACAAGGGCAACACGCACATCCTCAACATGATCGACACCCCGGGGCACGTCGACTTCACCTACGAGGTGTCCAGGTCGCTCGCCGCGTGCGAGGGCACGATCCTCCTCGTCGACGCCGCCCAGGGCATCGAGGCGCAGACCCTCGCCAACCTCTACCTGGCGATGGAGAACGACCTCACGATCATCCCCGTGCTGAACAAGATCGACCTGCCGGCCGCGCAGCCCGAGAAGTTCGCCGAGGAGCTCGCCAACCTGGTCGGCTGCGACCCCGACGACGTGCTGCGGGTCTCCGCGAAGACCGGTGTCGGCGTCGACGCGCTGCTCGACAAGGTCGTCGCGGAGATCCCCGCCCCGGTCGGCGTCAAGGACGCCCCGGCCCGCGCGATGATCTTCGACTCGGTCTACGACTCCTACCGCGGTGTGGTGACGTACGTCCGTGTCATCGACGGCCAGCTCAACAAGCGCGAGCGGATCCGGATGATGTCCACCGGCGCCACCCACGAGCTGCTGGAGATCGGCACCAACTCCCCGGAGATGCTGCCGGCCGACGGCCTCGGCGTCGGCGAGGTGGGCTATCTGATCACCGGGGTGAAGGACGTCCGCCAGTCCAAGGTCGGTGACACCGTCACCAGCCAGCACAAGGGCGCCGAGGAGGCGCTCGGCGGCTACAAGGACCCCAAGCCCATGGTGTTCTCCGGGCTGTATCCGCTGGACGGCTCCGACTACCCCCTGCTGCGCGAGGCGCTGGACAAGCTCCAGCTCAACGACGCCGCCCTGGTCTACGAGCCGGAGACCTCCGCCGCCCTCGGCTTCGGCTTCCGCGTCGGCTTCCTCGGCCTGCTGCACCTGGACGTGATCCGTGAGCGGCTGGAGCGCGAGTTCGGGCTCGACCTGATCGCGACCGCGCCGAACGTGGTCTACCGCGTGGTCATGGAGGACCGCAGCGAGCACACCGTCACCAATCCGAGTGAGTTCCCCGAGGGGAAGATCGCGGAGGTGTACGAGCCGGTCGTGCGGGCCACCATCCTCGCGCCCAGCGAGTTCATCGGCGCGATCATGGAGCTGTGCCAGACCCGGCGCGGTGTGCTGCTCGGCATGGACTACCTCTCCGAGGACCGGGTGGAGATCCGCTACACGCTCCCGCTCGCGGAGATCGTCTTCGACTTCTTCGACCAGCTGAAGTCCAAGACCCGCGGCTACGCCTCCCTGGACTACGAGCCCACCGGCGAGCAGACCTCCAGCCTGGTCAAGGTCGACATCCTGCTGCACGGCGACAAGGTGGACGCGTTCTCCGCGATCACCCACAAGGACCAGGCGTACGCGTACGGCGTGCGGCTGGTCGCCAAGCTCAAGGAGCTGATCCCGCGGCAGGCCTTCGAGGTGCCGGTGCAGGCCGCCATCGGCTCGCGGGTGATCGCCCGCGAGACCATCCGCGCCATCCGCAAGGACGTCCTCGCCAAGTGCTACGGCGGTGACATCTCCCGTAAGCGGAAGCTGCTGGAGAAGCAGAAGGAAGGCAAGAAGCGGATGAAGATGGTGGGTTCCGTGGAGGTTCCGCAGGAAGCCTTCATCGCCGTCCTGTCCAGCGACGACAGCGCGGGCTCGGGCAAGGGCAAGAAGTGACGGCCGGTTGACCGTGGGTCACCGTCCAATACGGGCAAAAAAGGGTCCGCTGCACGAAAGTGTGGCGGACCCTTCCGCTTCCACGGGGTAGCTCTCTGTACGAAGCGACAGGCCGCGGACCCTTACGCGGCGGCCGGTCGACCTTTACTCTGTCCCTGCTCGATAGTTACTCGCGAGTTAAACAACGGCGCGCGAGTGAAACCAGCCGCACTGAGCCAGCCGCACTGTCGCGGGCCCCGGAGGATGTCGTGAGCGACGCACAGACTTTGATCGAGAACCGTCCGCCGACCGTGGCGGCCCTCTTCCTGGAGCGCGTGGCGGCCACACCGGACGCCGAGGCATACCGCTACCCCGTCCCCGCCGCCTCCGGCGAGGGCCCGGACGACTGGACGTCCCTCACCTGGGGCCAGACCGCCCAGCGGGTCAACGCCATCGCGGCCGGTCTGATCGAGCTGGGCGTACAGCCCGAGGAGCGCGTCGCGCTGGCGTCCGCCACGCGCGTCGAGTGGATCCTCGCCGACCTCGGCATCCTCTGCGCGGGCGCCGCCACCACCACGATCTACCCGCAGACCAACGCCGACGAGTCCGCGTACATCCTGTCGGACTCCGGCAGCCGGGTGCTGATCGCGGAGAACGCCGAGCAGGTCGCCAAGGCCGTCGAGAAGCGCGCCGAGCTGCCCGAGCTGACCCGCGTCGTGGTCATCGACCCGGCCGGTGTCACCACCGACGACTGGGTGATCACCCTCGCCGAGCTGGAGAGCCGCGGCGCGGCCCGGCTGGAGAAGGACGCCGAGCTGATCAAGGAGCGGGTCTCCGCGATCACCAAGGACCAGCTGGCCACCCTCATCTACACCTCCGGCACCACCGGCCGCCCCAAGGGCGTCCGCCTGCCGCACGACAACTGGTCGTACATGGCCAAGGCGATCGCCGCGACCGGGCTGGTCGGCAGCGACGACGTGCAGTACCTGTGGCTGCCGCTCGCGCACGTCTTCGGCAAGGTGCTCACCTCCGGCCAGATCGAGGTGGGTCACGTCACCGCCGTCGACGGCCGCGTCGACAAGATCATCGAGAACCTTCCGGTGGTCAAGCCGACGTACATGGCGGCCGTGCCGCGCATCTTCGAGAAGGTCTACAACGGTGTGGCCGCCAAGGCGAAGGCCGGCGGAGGCGCCAAGTACAAGATCTTCCAGTGGGCCGCCGGGGTCGCCCGCGAGTACGCCAAGGTCACCCAGGACAACTTCCGCCGCACCGGCACCGCGAGCGCCCCCGCGGGCCTGAAGTTCAAGCACGGTCTCGCCGACAAGCTCGTCTACGCCAAGATCCGCGAGGCCTTCGGCGGCAACCTGCGTGCCTGCGTCTCCGGCTCCGCCGCCCTCGCGCCCGAGATCGGGTACTTCTTCTCCGGCGCCGGCATCCACATCCTGGAGGGCTACGGCCTCACCGAGTCCTCCGCGGCCTCCTTCGTCAACCCCGGCGAGGCCTACCGCACCGGCACGGTCGGCAAGCCGCTGCCCGGCACGGAGGTGCGCATCGCCGACGACGGGGAGATCCTGCTGCGCGGCCCCGGCATCATGCAGGGCTACCACAACCTGCCCGAGAAGACCGCCGAGGTGCTGGAGGCGGACGGCTGGTTCCACACCGGCGACATCGGCGAGCTCTCGCCCGACGGCTACCTGCGGATCACCGACCGCAAGAAGGACCTCATCAAGACCTCCGGCGGCAAGTACGTCGCACCCGCCGAGGTCGAGGGCCAGTTCAAGGCCGTCTGCCCGTACGTCTCCAACATCCTGGTGCACGGCGCCGACCGGAACTACTGCACCGCTCTCATCGCCCTCGACGAGATCGCCATCCAGCCGTGGGCCGCGGAGAACGGCCTGGAGGGCAAGCCGTACGCGGAGATCGTCGCCGCCCCGGCCACCGTCGAGATGGTCCAGGGCTACGTCGACCAGCTCAACCAGGGGCTGCAGCGCTGGCAGACCATCAAGAAGTTCCGCCTGCTGCCGCGGGACCTCGACGTCGAGCACGGCGAGATCACCCCGAGCCTCAAGCTGAAGCGGCCGGTGGTGGAGCGCGAGTACAAGCACCTGATCGAGGAGATGTACGAGGGGACGCGCGAGGCGTGATCCTGGCGCGCTGAGCACAGGGGCGGGACTCCGGTGGGGTCCCGCCCCTCTCCTGTTTCCGGTGTTGCACGGATCCGACCGGATGTGTGCCGGTTCTTGAGCGTGTCGGGAGCGTGGTTCTCACCTCGGGCGGGCCACTTCGGTAACTCGTTGCTCATGGGCGGGTCCGGTCTGTCACCCTGTTCGGCAGCGATCGACGTGTGTTCGTACGACCTGCCCGGGGAGCTGCCCATGGGGGCCATTCCGACGCAACGGGAGACGGCCTCGCGTGCCGCCGACGTACGGGCGTGCGCGCGGGCGGACGCGACCCTGCCCGGAAGCTCCCTCGCACCGGGCTCCGCGCGGGCTCTGGTGCGGGCCGCGCTCGGGGAGTGGGCCGAGCAGAGGGTGCCCGGTGCCGAGCGCCTCACCGCGCGTGCCGTGGAGGACGCCACGCTGATCGCCAGCGAACTGGTCACCAACGCCGTCGTGCACGCCGGGACGGACGTGCAGCTGACGTGCAGGCTCGAGGACGGCACGGGCGCGGTGGTGATCGAGGTCGCCGACCAGCACCCGTTCCGCGCCCCGCGCGACAGCGAACCGGCGACGGCGGCGATCCACGAACCCGGCGAGTTCGGCCGCGGTCTGCACCTTGTCGCTGCGCTGTCCGAGGCGTGGGGGATCACTTACCGGCCGGGCACGAAGACGGTGTGGGCCCGGCTGCCCGGCGGGGAGTGCCGGGCAGGCGAGGGCGCCGAGGCGCACGCGGGTGAGGCGCACGCGGGTGAGGCGCACGCGGGGGAGCGCACGCCCGCGCGGGGAGCTGAGACGCCGGGACTTCTCGGCCCCGGGCGGGACGCTGAGGCGGCGGGGCTCCTGGTGCCGGGGCGGGACGCTGAGGCGGCGGGGCTTCTCATCCCGGAGCGGGACGTTGAGACGGCGGGACTCGTCACATCGGGGCGGGATGTCGAGACGGTTGACCTCTTCTCGTCCGGGCCGACGCGGGGCGGGCGGCCCGACTGGCCGCCCCGCGTCGGCCCGGAGGGCGCGGGGGGTCCGGAGGGCTTGTTCCTGGCGTCGGAGGGTGAGGCGGGTCCGGAGGGCTCGCCGCAGGCGATGCGGGGCGCTCTGGGGCCGGAGGGCTGTGCTGAGGCGCTGGGCGGCGCTGTGGGCCCGGAGGGCTGTGCTGAGGTGCTTGAGAGCGCGGCCGGTGCTGAGGGGCTGGAGCGTCCGGAGGGCGTGTCGCAGGTGCCGGGGCAGGGGACCGCCTCGGGGGCCTTGTCCGGGGCGTCAGGTGGTGCGGTCGGCACGGGCGGCGTGTCGCAGGCGTCGGGTGGGGTGGCTGGCGCGGACGGCTTGTTGCAGGGGCCGGGGCAGGGGACCGCCTCGGGGGGCTTGTCCGGGGCGTCGGGTGGTGCGGTCGGCACGGGCGGCGTGTCGCAGGCGTCGGGTGGGGTGGCCGGCACGGGCGGCTTGTCGCGGGTGTCAACGGGGGCCGCCTCCCCGGGTGGCTTAGCCGAGGCGCAGGGGGCTTCTGCGGTCGGCTGGGCTCAGGGCTCGGGCGGCGCGAGCGGCCCGGGTGAGTCGGCTCGGGCGGGCATGGGAGCCGTTTTCGGGGACGACTGGCTTGTGGGGCGGGCTCGGCGGGACGGGGCCTGGCTCGGGCGGGGGGCCCTGTCGTTTCTCGCCGAGGCTTCCGATCTGCTGGCCGGGCAGCTGGACGAGGATCTGGTCGCCGCGCTCACCGGGCAGCTGATCGTGCCCCGGCTGGCGGACTGGTGCGCGGTCTGGCTGGAGGACGAGACCAGCGGTCACGGCGGCTGGGGCGCGAGCGCGTGGACCGGCGGCGCACGCCTCGCCCGCGTGTGGCACGCCAGCGAGCACCGCATCGAGGAGCTCCGGGAGGCCCTGGAGCAGAACCCCCCGGGAGCGTCGGATCCGCCGAACGCCGGGCCCGCCCCGTACCCGTGGCCCGAGAAGGCGCTGGACACGCCCCTCGCCGAACCGGCCGGCGCACCCGGTGTCGCCCTCGCCTACCGGCTCGTCGCCGGAGGGCGGCCGCTCGGCACGCTGGTCATCGGGCGGGGCGGAATCGCCCGCTTCCCCGATGAGATCACCGGGCTCGTGGAGGATCTCAGCCGACGCGTCGCCCTCGCCATCGGGGCCGCACGGCAGTACGCCCGCCAGGCCACCATCAGCGCCGTCCTGCAACGCGGCCTGCTGCCCGGCGCCGTCGCCGAGATCCCCGGCGTGCGCTCCGCCCTCGTCTACGAGCCCTGCGACAAGGGCGGACCCAGCGGTGACTTCTACGACCTGTTCCCGGCCGGCCACGGCCGCTGGTGCTTCGCGCTCGGCGACGTCCAGGGCAAGGGCCCCGAGGCCGCCGTCGTCATCGGCCTCGCCCGCCCCTGGCTGCGCCTCCTCGCCCGCGAGGGCTACCGCGTCGCCGACGTCCTCGACCGCCTCAACCAGCTCCTCCTCGACGACGCCACGGAGGCCGCCGACGCCGCGGCGCGCGCGCTGGTG
>NZ_JAOCQE010000011.1 GCF_025290915.1 Streptomyces sp. 15-116A
CGGCGGCTGCTCCCGGTCCGCGAGGCGTTCCCGCAGCGGGGCCGCGCGGCGGCGCGCGTCGCGGACCGTCAGCGGCAGCGGGGACCAGCCGGCGAAGCGGCCCAGGTCCACCACCGGCGGGAACACGGGGGAGACGGCCATGACCTCCGCCGGGGTGCCGAGCAGCGGGGGCTCGCCCGGGGCGGGGAGCATGGCGACCTGGTCGGCGTACTGGATGACGCGTTCCAGGCGGTGCTCGGCCATGAGGACCGTCGTGCCCAGGTCGTGGACGAGGCGCTGGAGGACGGCCAGGACCTCCTCGGCCGCCGCGGGGTCGAGGGCGGAGGTCGGTTCGTCGAGGACCAGGACCCGGGGGTGCGGGGTGAGGACCGAGCCGATGGCGACGCGCTGCTGCTGGCCGCCGGAGAGGGTGGAGATGGGGCGGTCGCGCAGATCGGCGAGGCCCAGAAGGTCCAGGGTCTCCTCCACGCGGCGGCGCATCACGTCCGGCGCCAGGCCCAACGACTCCATGCCGTAGGCGAGTTCGTCCTCGACCGTGTCCGTGACGAAGTGGGAGAGCGGGTCCTGCCCCACCGTCCCTACGACATCCGCGAGTTCGCGGGGCTTGTGGGTGCGGGTGTCGCGGCCGGCGACCGTGACCCTGCCGTGCAGGGTGCCGCCGGTGAAGTGCGGGACCAGTCCGCTCACCGCGCCCAGCACCGTCGACTTGCCGACGCCGGACGGGCCGACGAGCAGGACCAGTTCGCCCTCGGGGACCTCGAAGTCGACGTCGCGGACGGTGGGTTCGCTCGCGCCGTCGTACGTCACCGACACGTTCTCGAAGCGGATCACGACGGCTCCTTGGCAGCGGAGGCGGAGGCGGGGGCGGGGGTGATGAAGGCGGGGAGCAGGCCGAGCAGCACAGCCGCCGCGGGCCACACCGGGAGCGTGGGGGCGACGAGCGGGATCACGCCGGGGTGCAGCGCCGCCGGGTCGCGGGCCGCGGCGAGCGCCAGCAGGGCCGCTACGGCGACACCGGAGCCGGTGACCAGCCAGGCGCGGGCGTCCCAGCGGTCCGGGCGGTAGCGCGTACGCAGGGAACGCCGGCCGCCGAGCCACAGACCCGCGAGGGCGGCGGCGAGACCGGCGAGGAGCACCGGGATGCCGTACGTGGCCCCAGCGGCGGTGAGCAGACCGTACGTTCCCGCGCAGACGCCGAGCAGGCCGCCGAGGGTGAGGGCGGCGGTGGTCCGGCGTACGGCGGGCGGGACCTGGGCGGTACGGCCGTAACCCCGGGCGTCCATCGCGGCGGCGAGCGCGACGGAGCGCTCCAGGGCGCCCTCCAGGACGGGCAGGCCGACGTGCAGCAGGCCCCGGATGCCGTTGTCCGGGCGGCCGCGCAGGCGGCGGGCGGCGCGCAGGCGCTGGACGTCGGCGATGAGGTTCGGGGCGAAGGTGAGCGCCACGACCACCGCCACGCCCATCTCGTACAGCGCGCCCGGAAGGGACTTGAGGAGGCGGGAGGGATTGGCGAGGGCGTTCGCTGCGCCGACGCAGATGAGGAGGGTGGCGAGTTTCAGGCCGTCGTACAGCGCGTACGTGAGGCCCTCGGCGGTGACCCTTCCGCCGAGGCGGATGCCCTGCGCCCAGTCGGGGAGGGGGACTTCGGGGAGGGTGAGGATCACCTGCGTGCCGGGGATCGGGGAGCCGAGGACGATCGCGAAGAGGAGGCGGATGAGGAGCACGGCGAGGGCGAGCTTGACGAAGGCGCCGTAGGAGCGGGCCCAGGGGGCGTCGGGGCGGCGGGTGGCCACGACGTACGCCGAGACGGTGATGAGGAGGGTGAGGAGGAGGGGGTTGGTGGTGCGGGTGGCTGCGGTGCCGAGGGAGAGGGACCAGAGCCACCAGGCGCCGGGGTGGAGGGGGCGAGGTCGGCTGCGGGGGGTGGGTGTGCTTGCCTGCGCCGGCAGGGTGCCTCCCCCGCGGCTACGGCCATTAACGGGCATGCCTGCGGCGTGCTTGCCAGAAGGCTGCTGCTGCCAGGAGTACGACCGCTCCGATTCCCGCGATCAGGCCCACCGACGGGCCGCTGCCCGAAGCGGGCTTCTCCTTCTCCGGGGTCTGCTTCGTGTCGTCCGCCGACACCTGCTCCCCGCAGCCCTTCTCCGGGTAGCCCGCGATCGCGCACAGCAGGGCGTTGGTGTTGTAGCGCAGGGGCTTGGCGACGGATGCCAGCGCGTCGGCCGTTGTCGCGTTCTCCGGGATCTGTGCGCAGGCCGTGCGGTTCGCCGGTGGACGTTCGCCCGACGGGGCGTCGGCTGCGGTGCCGAAGTCGAGGACCAGGGCCACGCGCTTCGTGCCGTCCTTCGCCGGGGTCTTCGCGCAGATCGTGGCGAAGTCGGCGGTGCCGCGCGGCTTCGCCGCGTCCGCGGAGTTCTCGCTGACGGAGAAGCGGAAGCCCTGGACGTCGCCGTCGTAGGGGCGGGCGGTGGACGGGCCCTGCGTGGCGTACGTCCACTGCTCGCCGTCGCGCTCCCAGAACGACCAGTAGCGGTAACCGGCGGCCTGCGCCTGGCCCGCTCCCGCCAGCAGGGGCAGGAGCGCGGCCAGGAACAGCACGAGGGCCCGGCGGATCACGGCTGCTGCTTCTTCCTGCGGCCGCTGAACAGGAAGCCGATGCCGATACCGGCGATCAGGCACACACCGACGTACCACCAGACGCCGAAGCCGGAGTCCGAGTCGGAGTCGGATTCGGTGGCCGTGTCGCTCGCCTTGTCCTTGGGCTTCTCGGCCTCCCCGGCCGGGCCCGTCGCCGTCAGCTGCTTCACCAGGTCCGCCCCGCCGAAGTCGCGGGGGTCCGCGCCGGTCGCGTGGGCGGCGAGGATCAGCTGGGCGTAGGCGGCGGGGCCGCTCTGGGCCGCCCAGTCGGCGGAGTTCTTCTCCAGCCAGGCCAGGGACTTCTTCGCCGGTTCCGTCGCGCCCTGCGCGGCGAGCGCGATCACCGCGTCGGCGGTGTTGCCGTGGTCGGGCTGCTCGGAGCCGCCCAGCGCGGAGACGAGGTGACCGTCCTTCGCCAGCACGTCGGTGAGGTAGGCGGCGCCGTTCGCGGCGGCCTGCTCGGGGGTGTCGGCCTTCTTGCAGGAAGCCTCGGCCGTACCCGACTTGGCGGGCTCGACGACCAGGCCCTTGCCGAGCGAGCCGAGCACGCCCGCCGCGGTGGCGTCGCCGTTGGCGACGAGCTTGCCCTTCTTGTCGGGCTGGAAGGCGAACGCGCCCGCGCCGTCGCCCTTACAGGGCAGCGCCAGCTTCAGCAGGGCGTCGTAGGGGGACTTGCCGTCCTTCGTCACCTCGGCCGGCTTCTCGCCCGCGGCGGCCAGCGCGCCGATGACGACGGACGTGGAGTTGGTGTCGCTGGCGCCGCCCTTCGCGTAGCCCCAGCCGCCGTCCTCGTTCTGGACGGACTTGAGCCAGGCGACGGCCTTGTCGGTCACCGCGTCGTGGCCGCCGAGGGCGGTGAGGGCCTGGACGGCGGCGGAGGTCTGGTTGGTGTCGACCATCGTCTTCGCGTCGCACGCCTTCGTGGTGTCGGCGCGGTACGGGGCGAAGGAGCCGTCGGCGCACTGCTGGCCGACCAGCCAGTCGACGGCGGCCTTCGGCGGCTCGACGCCGGCGGTGTCCTGGGCGAGCAGGGCGAGCGACTGGCGCCAGACGCCGTCGTACTGCGGGTCGCTGTCGCCGTAGGGCAGGGCCTTCGACGGCTGGGGGGACGGGGACGAGTCGGCGGCGGCCGGGGCGGCGGCGCCGATCACGGCGACGGCGGCCAGGACCGCTGCGCTGCGGCGGACGTTCATGATCGGCGGGTGCCTCTCTCCCTTGGTACCGGCTGGGTGCCGGTGCAGGGAGCCGGGCGGCAGGGGGCGACCCCGGCGGCTCGGCTCCGTATACCTCGACGGTGCCGTGCACCGGCGGACTGCCGGGCACGTGAGCCGGTCACGATCCGTCCGGGGCAGTCCGGCTCACCGGTCCGGCCGTTCGGCCGGAGACGGTTCACGGTTGCGGGTCAGCGCCGGAATTGCACCGGCTTCCCCCCGTACGGCGTGATGACGACGCCGCCACTTTACCCGCACGTAGGGAAAGCGCCGGGTGGGGTGGCTCACCTCACGCGGCTCCCCGGCTCCCGCCCCGCCTCACACCGCCACGTACGTCACCGGGTCGCTGCCCGGCACCGCCTCCGCGCGCCCCAGCTTCACCAGTCGGCGCAGATGGGACTCCGCCTCCGAGACGGCGATGGTGCGGGAGGAGTGGGGGATGGCCGGCCAGGGGCGGTTCCAGGTCATGCGTTCCGCCAGCTGCCAGGGGGTGAGCGGGGTGGTGAGGAGGGCCAGGAGGCCGGTGAGGCGGGCGGCGTGGTGGGCGAGGAGGTCGGCGACGCGGGCGGGGGCGTCGGTGAAGGGGTGCTGGTGGGCGGGGAGGATCTCGGCGGGGGCCAGGCGTCCGACGCGTTCCAGGGAGTCGAGGTAGTCGCCGAGGGGGTCGGTGAGGGTGGTGTCGTCGGGGTCCTCGTAGAGGCCGATGTGCGGGGTGATGCCGGGGAGCAGGTGGTCGCCCGAGAAGAGGCGGCCGTTGCCCGGGAGGCGGCCGGGGTGTTCCTCGTCCAGGTGCAGGCAGACGTGGCCGGGGGTGTGGCCCGGGGTCCACACGGCGCGCAGACGGCGGCCGGGCAGGTCGAGGAGTTCGCCGGGGACGATCTCGCGGTCGGGGAGGGCGGGGGTGAGTCCGGGAAGCGTCCGGTGGCCAGGAGCCTTGCGCAGCGGGGCCACGTGGGACTCGGGTGCGCCCGCGGCGGTGAGTTTGCCGGCCATGTAGGAGAACCAGCGCTCGGGCGGGGCCTCGCGGGTGCGGCGGACGACGGCGGTGTCCGCCGGGTGCATCGCGATCCAGGCGCCGGAGGACTCGCGGACCCTGCCGGACAGGCCGTGGTGATCGGGGTGGTGATGGGTGACGACCACGCCGTGGATCTCGGCGACCGAGGTGCCGCGGGCGGTCAGGCCCTCGGTGAGGGTCGTCCAGGAGGCCGGGTCGTCCCAGCCGGTGTCGATCAGGATAGGCCCCGCGTCGGTGTCGAGGACGTGGACCAAGGTGTGGCCGAGGGGGTTGTCCGGGATGGGGACGCGGATCGAACGGACGCCGCCGCCATGGTCGTACGCCTGCGCCATGGGCTCCCCCCATCGTCGCCGGGTTCCGGCCAGGCCACTATAACTAGAACGCGTTTCGACGGTAGCCCGGGACGACTTTCCCGTGCCCGGCCGGGCCGCGACCCGTGGACTGTGGTGACCGGAACTGGTATCAGTGCCTGTATCTGATGGATCGTCAGGGACTGTCGGAGACGCGGCTCCCGGGGAGGCGGTCGGCCATGACCGAGCTCGTGGAACACGGACAGTTGTTCATCGGCGGGGAGTTGACCGACCCCCTGGGGCGCGAGGTCATCGAGGTGATCTCCCCGCACACGGAGGAGGTCATCGGGCGGGTCCCGCACGCGTCCGCCGGGGATGTGGACCGGGCGGTGGCGGTGGCGCGGAAGGCGTTCGACGAGGGGCCCTGGCCGCGGACGAGCCCCAAGGAGCGCATCGAGGTCGTCAGCCGCATCAAGGACGGGATCGCGGCGCGGCACGAGGAGATCGCCCGCGTCATCTCCTCCGAGAACGGGTCGCCGTACTCCTGGAGCGTGCTGGCGCAGGCGCTGGGCGCGGTGATGGTGTGGGACGCGGCGATCACGGTCGCACGGGGCTTCGCGTACGAGGAGACGCGGGACGGTGTGCTGGGGCGGGTCCTGGTGCGGCGGGAGCCGGTCGGGGTCGTCGCCGCCGTCATCCCGTGGAACGTCCCGCAGTTCGTGGCCGCCGCGAAGCTCGCGCCCGCGCTGCTCACCGGCTGCACGGTGGTGCTCAAGCCGTCGCCCGAAGCGCCCCTGGACGCCTACTTGCTGGGCGAGATCGCGCGTGAGGCGGGGCTGCCGGAAGGCGTGTTGTCGATCCTGCCCGCCGACCGCGAGGTCAGCGAGTACCTGGTCGGGCATCCCGGCGTCGACAAGGTGGCGTTCACCGGGTCCGTCGCGGCGGGCCGGCGGGTGATGGAGGTGGCCGCGCGGAATCTGACCCGGGTGACGCTGGAGCTGGGCGGCAAGTCGGCGGCCGTGGTGCTGCCGGACGCGGAGGTCGAGCCGGCGGTCGCCGGGATCGTGCCGGCGGCCTGGATGAACAACGGGCAGGCGTGCGTGGCCCAGACCCGTGTCCTGCTGCCCCGCTCCCGCTACGACGAGTTCGCCGACGCCCTCGCGGCGGCGGCGAGCGCGCTGGTGGTCGGCGACCCGCTGGACCCGGCGACCCAGGTGGGCCCGCTGATGGCCCAGCGCCAGCAGCGCCGGAACCTCGACTACATCCGCATCGGCCAGGAGGAGGGCGCCAAGATCCTCACGGGCGGCGGACGCCCTCGCGAACTGGACCGCGGCTGGTACGTGGAGCCCACCCTCTTCGGAGACGTCGACAACAGCATGCGCATCGCCCGCGAGGAGATCTTCGGCCCGGTGATCTGCCTCCTGCCCTACGACGACGAGTCCGACGCGCTGAGGATCGCCAACGACTCGGACTACGGCCTCAGCGGCAGCGTCTGGACCGCCGACACCGATCACGGCATCGAGGTCGCCCGCCGCATCCGCACCGGCACCTACTCGGTCAACACCTTCAGCCTCGACATGCTCGCCCCGTTCGGCGGCTACAAGAACTCGGGGATCGGCAGGGAGTTCGGCCCCGAGGGCTACGGCGAGTACCTGGAACACAAGACGATCCACCTGCCGCCGACGTGGGAGGGCTGAGGACGATGGGGGACCGCTGGCACGTAGAGGTCGACCGCTCCCTGTGCATCGGCTCAGCCACCTGCCTCCACCACGCCCCCCACGCCTTCCACCTCGACCCCGCCCGCCAGTCCCACCCCATCACGGCCCACACCGACGCGGACGAACACATCCTCACCGCGGCCGAGAACTGCCCCGTCGAGGCCATCGTCATCACCCTGCTCGACACCGGGGAGCCGGTGTTCCCGCCCGAGGAGTAGCGCTGTCGGCGGGCCGGGATGCCCTCCTGCGGATTTCGCCGGAACGCGAGCAGGGGTGGGGAAGAACGGCATGGACAAGGCCGAGGCCAGAGAGTGCATCAAGCAGGCGCGCGCGGCGTGGGACGCCGAGGACTGGCTGCGCGCGGCCGAGCAGTTCGAGCGGGTGCTCGCCCACTACCCGGACGCGAAGCCGAGCGCGGTGTGGTGGTACGACGCCGCGCTCGCCCACAAGTTCCTGCGCAACTGGGCCAAGGCGTACGAACTCGGCCGTGAGGCCGTCGCCCGCGCCCCGCGCGGCGAGGGCGACCCCGCCTACTGGAACCTGGGCATCGCGGCCACCGTCCAGCGTGACTGGGCCACGGCCCGGGACGCCTGGCGCGGCTTCGGTATCGACATCCCCGAGGGGGAAGGGCCGATCGAGACGGGGTTCGGTGTCGCCTGCGTGCGGCTCGACACCGGCGGGCAGCGCGAGGTCGTCTGGATCGAGCGGCTCTGTCCCACGCGGGGGCGGGTGGTCAACGTCCCCCTCAGCGAGGGGCGGCGGTACGGCGAGATCGTCCTGCACGACGGGGAGCCGAACGGGGAGCGGGTCGTCGATGGGGGGACGTACCCGGTCTTCGACGAGCTGATGCTCTTCGAGGCGTCCCCGCTGCCCACGCTGGAGGTGACCGTGAGCGCCGGCGAGGCGGCCGATCTGGAGGCGCTGGTCGCGGCGTTCGCCGAGGCCGGGTTCGGGGCGGAGCCCGCGAGCGCCGTCCGCATGCTGTGCGCCTGCTGCAGCGAGGGCACCCACCGGCAGGAGCGCACGGTGCAGGCGGGCGCCCAGCGGGTGTCCCTGGCTGCACCGGAGGCCGAGGCACGGCTGCTGCTGGAGCGGTGGGCCGGACAGAACACCGCCGCGCGGGGGTGGAGCGGGCTGGCGGTGATCGGCTGAGCGCGGAGGAGCGAAGCCCCGGCCCGCACCCGTCGGCGAGGGTGCGGGCCGGGCGGGGGTGGGGGTCAGGAGGCGGTGCAGGCGCTCAGTTGTGGGGGCGTGGTCGTGCCGTTGCGTTGGGCGGTGAAGCCGAAGGTCGTGGAGGCGCCGGGCTGGAGGGTGCCGTTGTGGGTGGAGCGGACCGTCATGATGTTTGCCGGTGGTGTCCCAGGTGGCGGCGCCGTTCCAGACGGCCACGATTTTTTGCGGGGGTGTCATCGTGACCTTCACGCTCCACGCGGTGATCGGTGAACTGCCCGCCGTGATGGTCACCTTGCCGTTGTAGCCGCTGCCCCAGTCCTCCGCCGTGCTGTAGGTGGCGGTGCAGGTCGTGCCCGGGGTGCCGGGGCCGCCCGGGTCGGTGGAGCCGCCGAGGGCGTTCAGGACGGCGTGGTACGCGGGCTTCTTGTTGTAGTTGTCGTCGAAGAGGAGTGGTGTCCCGCTGGCCCGCCACGAGTACTTGTCCGGGATGCCCCACACCGTGATGCCGGTGCAGCGGGTCACCGCGAGGCAGGCCCGTACGACATTGCCGTAGTTGGTCGCCTGGGCCGTGCCCGAGCCCTCGATGTCCAGCTCGGTGATCTGCACCTCGACGCCGAGGTCGGCGAAGCGCTGGAGGTTGGCCTGGTAGTCGGCGGGGACCGGGGAGGCGCTGTTGAAGTGGGACTGGAAGCCCACGCAGTCGATCGGCACGCCACGGGACTTGAAGTCCCGGACCATGGCGTAGACGGCATTGCTCTTCGCGTTGACGCCGTCGGTGTTGTAGTCGTTGTAGCAGAGCTTGGCGTTCGGGTCGGCCGCCCGGGCCGTGCGGAACGCCTCCTCGATGAAGCCGTCGCCGAGCTTGTCCTGGAACGGCGAGCTGCGCCGGGCGCCGCTGCCGCCGTCCTGGAACGCCTCGTTGACCACGTCCCAGGAGTGGATCTTGCCCTTGTAGTGGGTCATCACCTGGGTGATGTGGTTGTTCATCGCCGCGCGCAGATCCGTCGCGCCGAGGCCGGAGACCCAGCTCGGCAGCTGGGAGTGCCAGACGAGCGTGTGGCCGCGGACCTTCATGCCGCGGCCGAGCGCGTGGTTCACGATCTGGTCGGCCGCGCCGAAGGTGAACGAGTTGCGGGTGCGCTCCACCGCGTCCCACTTCATCTCGTTCTCCGGGGTCACCGAGGTGAACTCGGTGTTGAGCGTGGCCGCGTACTGCGCCTCGCCGAGGTGGTTGGCCGCGACCGCCGCGCCGAAGTAGCGGCCCTTCTCGGCCGCTGCCGCGCCCAGCGTGTCGGCGGCGTGGGCGGAGCTCTGGGGGAGGGCGGCGAGCGCGGTGAGGGTGAGCAGGGCGGTGGCGGCGGTGCGTAAGGCGGTCATGCTCATGTCATCACTTCTCGAAAGTTTCGCTTTCATTTCCGAACGGATGCGCTGACGATACGAACGACGGCAGGGGCGGTCAACCGTTCGCGCACAGACGCGCACGCGGGCGTGGAGAGGAGGCGAACCGCGAAACTTTCGCTACGGCTGACGCTCGCGGCCCTCGCCCGTCAGGTCGATCAACCGGCACACCGTCTCGATGTCGATCTTCACCTGCGCGATCGAGGCCCGCCCCGAGAGCCAGGTGATCAGCGCCGAGTGCCAGGTGTGCTCGATGACCCGGACCGCGGAGAGCTGGTCCGGGCTGGGGTCGGTCAGGCCCATCGCGTCCAGGATGATCGCCGTGGTCTGGCGCGAGACCTGGTCGACCTCCGGGCTCACGCTGCGGTCGGCGAAGGTCAGGGCGCGCACCATCGCGTCGGCCAGATGCGGCTCGCGCTGCAGCGCCCGGAACGCCCGCATCAGCGTCTCCGCGACCCGCTCGGCGGCCGTCTCGCCCGCCGGCGGCTTCTTCCGCAGCGTGCCGTGCATGTGCTCCAGCTGGTCCTGCATCGTCGCCACCAGCAGATGGATCTTGGACGGGAAGTAGCGGTACAAAGTGCCGAGCGCGACCTGGGACGACTCCGCGACCTCGCGCATCTGCACCGCGTCGAACCCGCCCCGGCTGGCCAGCTGGGCGGTCGCGTGCAGGATGCGGCGCCGGCGCGCCTCCTGCCGCTCGGTGAGCGGCGAGGCCGGAGCGGTTCGCGTGGTGCCGGCTTCCGTCTTTGCCACCTTGTCCACCTTGCCCGTCCCGCCTGCTGTGCCCGTCTTGCCCGCGCCGGTCCACCCGGGCGCGGGCCCGCTTCGTGACCGTCGGTGAGGGCGAGTGATCAGACAGCATGGCACGCCGTCCGCCGTGGCGTGAATCACCTGATCCACTGCTCACAGCGCCCCTACCTGCCGGTAGATTCGGGTTCTCTGAACGATCAACTCTGAAACTTGTTCTAGATTAGCGTCCCGTCGTAGTCTCGCGGGACAGTGCAGGGAGAAGGGGGCCCAGGGTGACCGCTGAGGCCAGTCAGGCCGGGCCCCTCGAGGGCGGCCCCGCCGCCGACGGCTTGCGACCGCTGCGCATCGCACTCCTCACCTACAAGGGAAACCCGTTCTGCGGCGGACAGGGCGTCTACGTACGTCATCTCTCCCGCGAACTCGCCCGCCTGGGACACCGCGTCGAGGTCATCGGCGCCCAGCCCTATCCCGTCCTCGACGTCCTCGACGAGGGCGACGACCGGCTGAGCCTCACCGAGCTGCCCAGCCTCGACCTCTACCGCCAGCCCGACCCCTTCCGCACCCCGAAGCGGGACGAGTACCGCGACTGGATCGACGCCCTCGAGGTCGGCACCATGTGGACCGGCGGCTTCCCCGAGCCGCTCACCTTCTCGCTGCGCGCCCGCCGCCATCTGCGCGCCCGCCGCGGCGACTTCGACGTCGTCCACGACAACCAGACCCTCGGCTACGGCCTCCTCGGCGACCTCGGCGCGCCCCTGGTCACCACCATCCACCACCCCATCACGGTCGACCGGCAGCTGGAGCTGGACGCCGCCGAGACCTGGCAGCGGCGCTACTCGGTGCGCCGCTGGTACGCCTTCACCCGCATGCAGAAGCGGGTCGCGCGCCGGCTGCCGTCCGTGCTCACCGTCTCCGGCACCTCCCGCCAGGAGATCGTCGACCACCTCGGCGTACGGCAGGACCGGATCCACGTCGTCCATATCGGCGCGGACACCGACCTGTTCGCGCCGGATCCGTCCGTGCCGGTCGTACCGGGCCGGATCGTGACCACCTCCAGCGCGGACGTGCCGCTGAAGGGCCTCGTGTTCCTCGTCGAGGCACTGGCGAAGGTACGGGTCGAGCACCCCGGCGCCCATCTCGTCGTCGTCGGCAAGCGGCCCACCGAGGGGCCGGTCGCGCAGGCCATCGAGCGGTACGGGCTCGAGGGCGCCGTCGAGTTCGTCAAGGGCATCTCCGACGCCGAACTGGTCGACCTGGTGCGCTCGGCGCAGGTCGCGTGCGTGCCGTCGCTGTACGAGGGCTTCTCGCTGCCCGCCGCCGAGGCCATGGCCACCGGCACCCCGCTGCTCGCCACGACCGGCGGCGCGATCCCCGAGGTCGCCGGACGCGACGGCGAGACGTGTCTGGCCGTACCGCCCGGCGACGCGGGGGCGCTGGCCGCCGGGCTGAACCGGCTGCTCGGCGACGAGGAGCTGAGACGGCGCCTGGGCGCGGCCGGCCGTGAGCGGGTGCTGCGGCACTTCACGTGGGCGCGGGCCGCGGAGGGCACGGTGGCCCGCTACCGCGAGGCGATCGCCGGACTGCCGCCCGGCCGCCCCGTGAGCCCCGCCGTGACACCCGCCCCCATGACCACCCCCGTGGAAGTGACCGCCCCTTCTCACCCCGAAAGCAGGGCCACGTGCTGACCGTCGACTTCTCCCGGTTCCCGCTCGCCCCCGGCGACCGTGTCCTGGACCTCGGTTGCGGAGCCGGCCGGCACGCGTTCGAGTGCTACCGGCGCGGTGCGCGCGTCGTGGCGCTCGACCAGAACGGGGACGAGATCCGCGAGGTCGCCAAGTGGTTCGCGGCGATGAAGGAGGCCGGCGAGGCGCCCGAGGGTGCCAGCGCCACCGCCCTGGAGGGCGACGCGCTCGCCCTGCCCTTCCCGGACGAGTCCTTCGACGTCGTGATCATCTCCGAGGTGATGGAGCACATCCCCGACGACAAGGGCGTCCTCGCGGAGATGGTCCGCGTCCTCAAGCCCGGCGGCCGCATCGCCGTCACCGTGCCGCGGTACGGTCCCGAGAAGGTGTGCTGGGCGCTGTCCGACGCGTACCACGAGGTCGAGGGCGGCCACATCCGCATCTACAAGGCGGACGAGCTGCTGGCGAAGATGCGCGAGGCCGGCCTGAAGCCCTACGGCACCCATCACGCGCACGCGCTGCACTCGCCGTACTGGTGGCTGAAGTGCGCGTTCGGCGTGGACAACGACAAGGCGCTGCCGGTGCGGGCGTACCACAAGCTGCTGGTCTGGGACATCATGAAGAAGCCGCTGGCGACCCGGGTCGCCGAGCAGGCGCTCAACCCGCTGATCGGCAAGAGCTTCGTGGCGTACGCGACCAAGCCGCACCTGCCGCCGGTGGACGCCGCGTGACCACTCCCCGGACGGAACACCTGGTCCTGCCCGGGGTGCTGACCGCCCGGCAGGCCGCCGCGACCGTGCGCGGCATCCTCGGCGTGCAGCGGGCGGACGGCGCCATCCCGTGGTTCCGGGGTCACCACCTCGACCCCTGGGACCATGTCGAGGCCGCGATGGCACTCGACGCGGCCGGCGAGCACGAGGCCGCCGAGCGGGCGTACCTGTGGCTGGCCCGGCACCAGCAGCCGGACGGCTCCTGGTTCGCCGCCTACGCCGACGGCGACCCCTGCGACATCACCGACCGGGGACGGGAGACCAACTTCGTCGCCTACATCGCCGTAGGGGTGTGGCACCACTACCTCTCCACCGGCGACGACACGTTCCTCGACCGCATGTGGCCCGCCCTGTACGCGGCGGTGGAGTTCGTGCTGCGGCTCCAGCAGCCCGGCGGGCAGATCGGCTGGCGGCGCGACGACGACGGCACACCCACCGCGGACGCGCTGCTCACCGGCTCCTCCTCCATCCACCACGCGCTGCGCTGCGCGCTGGCCGTCGCCGAGCAGCGCGAAGAACCGCAGCCCGACTGGGAGCTGGCGGCGGGCGCGCTGCGGCACGCGATACGGCGCCACCCGGAGCGGTTCCTGGACAAGGACCGCTACTCGATGGACTGGTACTACCCGGTGCTGGGCGGCGCGCTCACCGGCGCGGAGGCCAAGGCGCGCATCGAGGAGGGCTGGGACCGCTTCGTCGTCCCCGGCCTCGGGGTGCGCTGCGTGGTCCCCAACCCGTGGGTGACCGGCGGCGAGTCGGCCGAACTCGCCCTGGCCCTGTGGGCGATGGGCGAGTCCGACCGCGCGCTGGAGATCCTCCAGTCCATCCAGCACCTGCGCGACCCGGAGACGGGCCTGTACTGGACGGGCTACGTCTTCGACGACGACGCCATCTGGCCGCGCGAGCTGACGACTTGGACCGCCGGCTCGCTGCTCCTGGCGGTCGCCGCCCTCGGCGGCCACGAGGCCACCTGTGCCGTCTTCGGGGGCGACCACCTGCCGAGGGGCCTGGACCCGGACTGTTGCGCCGAGATCTGAGCGACCGGGGCGTCCGCGCTGCGGCTCAGTGGCGGCGCAGGCGGTTGGCGATGGCGTGGCCGACGAAGAGGTAGACGACGGCGGCCAGTCCGTAGCCGGCGACCACACGCGCCCATGCCTCGTCGAAGGTGAACAGGTCACGGGACCAACCGGCCAGCCAGTTGGCCGCGTCATGGACGAACTGCACCAGGTCGTTGGCGCGGTTGGCGTCCAGCAAGTACATCAGAATCCAGAGTCCGAGGATGACGGCCATGATGTCCGCGATCACCGCGACGACCGTCCCTGCGGAGTTGCCAGTGCGATATCGAGGGGACATGCTTTCCGTCTGGCCCCGAAAGGGCGTTTGAAACCCGGAGCGCAGGCTATGAACGGCCCGCGCCGCCGTCCGCCGTCCCGCCGCCTCCGGTGGAGATGCCGCCGCGCGGTCGGGGCTCGGAGAAGGGCGGCGTGTCCTGGCGGCACGTCGTTCCGGCCGGCGGGAGGGTGCCGTCGACGAGGTAGCGGCTCTCGTACTCGGCGACGCAGCTGCTGGGGTTGAGCAGTGCGGTGTGCCCGTGCCCGCTGTGGGTGAGCAGGCGGGCGTCGGCCAGTTCCCGGGTCATCGCCTTCGCGGCCGCGTACGGAGTGGAGGGGTCGACGGTGGTGCCGACCACCAGGATGGGATGCGCGGTCGGCTTGTTCCACGGTCCGCGATACGGGTTGGCGGCGACTCCCGGCCAGTGGGTGCACGCCGCGGTGGCCCACGTCCAGTGACGTCCGGCGTCTCCCGCACGGGCGGCGCTGGCCCGCTCCAGCTCCTGGTAGACGGCGGGGTCGCGTGGATGGGGGCTGTCGCCGCAGAACACCGCACTGGCCTGTTCCTCGCCCAGGTACGGATTCGGATTCGGGACCGGTGGTGCGGGCGGGAACGGGGTGGGCTCCGGGGTGCGGCCCTGCCACAGGTCCTGCAGCCTGCGGGCGAGGTCCGTCCATCCGGGGTGGACGACGTAGAGGCCGTTCACCATGTCGTCGACCGTACGGGCGTAGGTCCACTCGCCCACGGGACGCTCCCGGAGGCGCTTCATCAGCCGGTCGTACTTCTCCTGGGTCGCTTCCGGGCTGCCGGCGGAGAAGGCGCAGCGGGCGGTGGGGGCGGACCCGCACAGGGCCAGGAACTGGTCCACCGTTTCCCCCGCGGCACGGTCCGCGCCCAGGCGCAGCATGGCCGTGGACCCGGGGGCCTCGTCGGACCCGTGGTTCGTCCAGGCCTGCGGGTCCCAGTCGCTGTCGAGGACCATGGCGCGGACCTTGCCGGGGAAGAGGTTGGCGTAGGTGGCGCCCAGGAACGTGCCGTAGGAGATGCCGTAGTACGTGAGCTGCTCGTCGCCCACCGCCTGCCGGAGCAGGTCGAGGTCGCGAGCGGTGTCGGCCGTCGACACGTGGCGCAGGAGTTCGGGGTCACTCTGCTCACAGCGCCGGCCCAGCTCCTCGTACGCAGCGAAGAAGGCCGTCCGCTCCTGCTCCCCCACCGGGAAGCCCGCCGGTTTGCTCGCGGCCCAGGCCGCGGCTTCCTCCGGGCTGGAGAAGCAGTTCACCGCGGTGCTGTTGCCGATCCCGCGGGGGTCCCAGCTGACGATGTCGAACCGCTCCCGCACCTCGCGCGGGAAGGACTCGTAGTTCCACGGCATCTGCACGGTGCCGGGCCCGCCGGGGCCGCCGGGGTTGAAGAGCAGGGTGCCGATGCGCCGTCCGGGGCCTGTCGCCTTCCGTTTGACGACGGCCAGTTCGATGGTGCGGCCGCGGGGGTTGTGGTAGTCCAGCGGCACCTCGGCGGTCGCGCAGTCGAACGGGCTGCCCGGGACACAGGGTCTGAAGTCCAGCTTCGGGGCGGGCACCGCGGGCACGGGCGTATCGCCGCCGGCGGCGGCAGGGTTGGGCCCGATCAGCGCCGTCGAGCAGGCGACGACCGCGGCGACGGCAGCGGCGCGACGCCGACGGCCTGCTGCCGTTCGAGATATGTGCATGCCTTGTCCTTTCACGGCTGGGCACGACGCCCTCTTCCGTCGGACGTCGGCAGCATCCGCGTCAACGACACCGCGGGCCGGCCAGACGCGCGAGCCGACCGCAGCCGAACGGGAACCCGCCGTCGACCCCGCGTGAGACACAGCCGCTCCGGCCCGTTCGGCGATCGGAAAACGGGCCCGTGCGGGCTCTGGCGCGCCTCCCCGGCCGGGGCTAGCGTCCTCGTCAGGTGCCAGGCCGGGCGCACGGGAGGTCTTCATGGCGGGTGAAGAGCGGGCGAAAGCGCCGTGGCTGCCGCCGCGCTGGTTCATCCGCCTCGCGTGGTACGTGCACCGGGCCGCGTACCGCGTGCTCGGCGCCCGCATCGCGCTGTGGCGGCCGCGTCCCGGGAAGTGGGGCACGGTCCGGCTGACCACGACCGGGCGCCGCACCGGCCGGCCGCGCAGCGTCGTCGTCGGATACGTCGAGGACGGCCCGAACCTGGTGACCCTGGCCATGAACGGGTGGGGTGCGGGCGAGCCCGCCTGGTGGCTCAACCTCCAGGCCCTGTCGTCAAATCCCCGTCGTCCGCCCGGAGGGCGGGCCTGGCGGCGGCGTGGGGGCACCTCCCGCCCGAGCCGTGCGAAGCGCGGTTCGAGGGTGGGGGAGCGTGCTCTCGGCGTGCCGGGCGTCGACCGGCGTACTGGTTGTACGTGGTCGGCGCCCGGTGCGGCGAGTGGGGGCACCTCCCACGCCCTTAAGGCAGTGGGGGAGCGTGCATGGCGTCGCCAGGCAGACGGGGATTTGACGAGGCCTAGGCCCACCCGGACGCGGTCGTCGACTCGGTCGACGGACCCAGGCCGGTTCGGGGGCGCGCCGCGGTGGGCGAGGAGCGGTCACGGCTGTGGGCCCGCTGGCGTGAGATCGACACGAACCTCGACGCCTTCGCGAAACTGAGGCCGTCCGAGACGGCGGTGGTCGTGCTGGAGCCCCGCGGGGACGTCTGACGCGCCCCGCCCTCCCACCGGCTAGGAGTTGAGTTCCGCCAGGACGCGCAGGGTCACCGGGTCCGGGGAGAGGGCGAGCAGGTCCGTGACCGGGCCCGCGCGCCACAACTCCAGCCGCTCGGCGATGCGTTCCCGCGGGCCGACCAGGGAGATCTCGTCGGCGAAGGCGTCCGGCACGGCCCGTACCGCCTCCTCCCGGCGCCCGGACAGGAACAGCTCCTGCACCCGGCGGGCCTCCTCCTCGTACCCCATGCGGGCCATGAGGCCGGCGTGGAAGTTGCGGGCCGCGTGGCCCATGCCGCCGATGTAGAAGCCGAGCATGGCCTTCACCGGGAGCAGGCCCTCGGTGACGTCGTCGCAGACCCGCACCTGGGCCATGGCGGCGACCGTGAAGCCCTCGGGGAGGGCGTCGAGGGCGGGGCCGTACGCCTGGGGGCGGGTGGGGGACCAGTACAGCGGGAGCCAGCCGTCGGCGATACGGGTCGTCTGCTCGACGTTCCTCGGGCCCTCCGCGCCGAGCAGGATCGGCAGGCCGGGGCGCAGCGGGTGGGTGATCGGCCTGAGGGGTTTGCCGAGGCCGGTCGCGTCCGGGCCGCGGTACGGGTGGGCGTGGAAGCGGCCGGCGAGTTCGACGGGCGCCTCGCGGCGCAGCACCTGCCGTACGACCTCGACGTACTCGCGGGTCGCGGTCAGCGGGGACGCCGGGAACGGACGGCCGTACCAGCCCTCGACGACCTGCGGCCCGGACAGGCCGAGGCCCAGCATCACGCGGCCGCCGGAGAGATGGTCGAGGGTGAGGGCGTGCATCGCGGTGGTGGTCGGCGGACGCGCGGCCATCTGGGCGACCGCCGTGCCGAGCCGGATGCGTGAGGTGTGCGCGGCGATCCAGGTGAGCGGGGTGAACGCGTCCGAGCCCCAGGACTCCGCCGTCCACACCGAGTCGTATCCGAGCCGCTCCGCCTCCTGGGCGAGCGGCAGATGGCCGGGGGAGGGGCCGCGGCCCCAGTAGCCGAGCGCGAGACCGAGCCGCATGAGGCCTGCCTCCTGACGGTGCGTCAGCGACGGTGGGCGCGTCGACTGTACGGCAACGGCCCCCCGCCCGGAAGGACGAGGGGCCGTGAACGCCACGACGGTTCAGATCAGCCGCGCTGGATGCCCGAGGTGTCCTGGAGCACGCCGCGACGGCCGTCCTGCGTCTGGGCGACGAGCGCCTGGCCGCGCTGCTCGACCGCCAGGTACCAGGTACCGGGGGCGAGTTCGGCGATCGGCGTCGGCGAGCCGTCCTCCGGGAACAGCGGCCGGGGCACCGGCACGGCGAACCAGAACGGCGAGAAGTCACCGGCGGGCTGCTGCGCCGGCTGCCCCTGCTGAGGCTGGCCGCCCGGGAAGGGCTGCTGCCCGGCGGGACCCGGCTGCCCCGGCTGCGGCTGACCACCGTAGGGCGCCTGCTGGGCACCGGGGTAGCCGTAACCACCGGGCGGCTGGGCGCCGTACGGCTGCGGGCCGGCGGGGCGGGGGGCCGGGAGGAGGGTGCCCTTGAGGGCGGGGACCAGGGGGGTGGCGACGGCGGCGGCGGCCATCACGAGGGTGGCGATGAGGGCGAGGATGAGGCCGGTGCCGGCGCCGATCCGGTCGCCGAGTCCGCTGCCGTCGTTGTCGAAGCCGCCCAGCGGATCGAAGATGTTGCCGAGCGCGCACCAGGCGGCGAAGACCGTGAACGCGATGCCGAACTGACCGAGGTCCAGACCCGCGACCTTCTTGGGCTGCGGCAGCGCCCGGGCCACCACGATGAGCGCGGCGCCGATGATGCCCGCCAGGACGACACCGAGCACGACCGGCCCGCTGCCCCAGAGGCTGGGGATGTCGGCGTCGTCCACGCCGTCGAACGAGTAGATGTCGAGGAACGACGCGATGAACAGCAACACCGCTGCTCCGATCACCACGCCGTCGCCTCGAGTGAGGGAGCGGATATTCACTTCAGGTCCTTCGTAGGTCGTCTCGTCGTCGGTAGAGGCGTCGCTGTCACCATGTCGCCCTCGGGCCCGGGTGCGAAGCGCGGGGGTGGCCCCTCATCATGGGGACGACACTATCGTCCGCACGATCAGGCTGTCCGCCGGGACCAGTGCCCCGAACTGCTACCCGCGCAGAAAACTCACGATTCCGTCGGAAATCCCTTGCGCCGCTTTCTGCCGCCAGGCACCGCTGGTCAGCTGTGCCGCGTCCTTGCTATCGCGCATGTTGCCGCACTCGATGAACACCTTGGGAACCGTTGACAGATTGAGACCGCCCAGGTCCTTCCGCGTGACGAGACCGGTGCCGCCGCCGACGTAGTTGGAGGGGGCGCTGCCGGTGGCGCGGACGAAATTCCCGGCGATGCGCTCGCCGAGGTCGCGGGAGGGTTCGACGATGGCCCGGGTGTCGGCGGCACCCGCGTTCACGGCGCCGGGCAGGATCACATGAAATCCGCGATTGCCTGCCCCGGAACCGTCGGCGTGGAGGGACACCACGGCGTCCGCCTTCGCCTTGTTGCCGATCCGCGCCCGCTCGTCGACGCACGGCCCGAACGGCCGGTCGGCGTCCTGCGTGAGCTTCACGGTGGCACCCTGCGCCTCGAGCAGCGCCCGCATCCGGTGGGCGACGTCGAGCGTGAACTCGGCCTCGGTGTAACCGCCGTTGGTGGACGTGCCGGTGGTGTCGCACTCCTTGCGGTTGGTCCCGATGTCCACCTGGCGGTTGATCTCGGCGGTGTGCCGGAAGTTCCCCGGATTGTGCCCGGGGTCGATGACCACGACCTTGCCCTTGAGGGGCCCGGAGGCGGGCGGCGCGGAGGCGGAGGGGGCCCCGGAGGTGGCGGACGCGCTGGGCTTGGTGCCGCTGGGCTCGGGCGAGGCCTTCGCGGAGGACGGCGCACGAGACGACGACGACACCGACGCGGACGCCCCGGCCGACGCACCCTCCTTCGGATCGTCGCCCCCCGACCCCCCGCCGACCACGGCATACACCGCCCACCCGAGCAACGCCCCCGGCACCAGCGCGGCCAGCGCAACGGTCAACGGCCCTCGCCGGGAACGCCGAGGCGGGGGAGGATCGAAGTCAGGGCCCGTGTACGACACCCAGCCACCCTAGCGGCTGCCGCCGTGCGAGTTCGGCTCCCCGGGCGCACGCTGAATCCATGAACGGCAACGATGCCTCAGGCCCATGGGGGCGGCCGGAACAGCTCCCGCCGTGGGGACCACAACCTCCCTCTGAGCCCCGTAAGCGACGTTCGGTGAGAAGTGTCCTCACTCATACGGCAGCCGTCGTCCTCGGACTCGTCATCGGCGGTGTCATCGGCTCGAGCGCCGCGAGCGACCCGGACGGCGGTGCTTCACCGTCGGCAGCGGCCACGGTCACGGAGACCGTCACCGAGTCTCCGCCCGAAGCCGGCTCCGGCACGGCCGACGCCTCGGAGGAGGAGGCCGCCCCCGACCGGACCGAGGCTTCCCGGGGATCCGCCGACGAGATACCCGGCGACGGTACATTCGTCGTCGGCGAGGACATCGAGCCGGGAACGTACCGCACCAGCGGTCCGGACGACGCGGCCATCCCGAGCTGCTACTGGGCACGCCTCAGCGGGACTTCGGGCGAACTCGACGAGATCATCGCCAACGGCAACACCGAGGGACCGACGACCGTCACGATCTCCGCGAGCGACGAGGCGTTCCAGACCAGCGGGTGTGAGCCCTGGAAGAAAGCGGGCTGAGCCTGCCGGTCAGATACCCGGCCCCGTCCGGCGCAGCACCCGCAGGGAGTTCGTCGCCGAGACGTCCGTGAACGCGCCCGAGGCCAGGGCTCGGAGGTAGATGCGGTAGGGGGCCTGGCCGGTGAACTCGTCCGCCGGGTCGGGGAAGACGTCGTGGATGAGCAGGAGGCCGCCTTCGGCGACGTGGGGGGCCCAGCCCTCGTAGTCGGCGGTGGCGTGTTCGTCGGTGTGGCCGCCGTCGATGAAGACCAGGGCCAGGGGGGAGGACCAGAGGGACGCGATCCGCGGGGAGCGGCCGATCAGGGCCACCACGTGGTCCTCCAGGCCCGCGTTGTGCAGCGTGCGGCGGAAGGTGGGGAGGGTGTCCATCACGCCGAGTTCGGGGTCGACCGTCTCCGGGTCGTGATAGTCCCAGCCGGGCTGCTGCTCCTCGCTGCCGCGGTGATGGTCCACCGTCAGCGCAGTGACACCGGCCGCCCGGGCCGCGTCGGCCAGCAGGATCGTCGAGCGGCCGCAGTACGTGCCGACCTCCAGCAGCGGCAGTCCCAGACCGCCCGCCTCCCTCGCCGCCGCGTACAGCGCGAGGCCCTCGTCCACGGGCATGAAGCCCTTCGCCGTCTCGAACGCGGTGAGGACGGAAGGGGCGGGTGCGGTCGGCATGGGGCCCTCTTGCGAGGTCGTACGGGTGTCCACGGGGGTCATGCTGCCCTACGGCGGGTCCCGCCCGGCGACCGGGTAGGCCGAGGCCTGCCGCATTGCGGTCGGCCGCGCCCGTCGACCGGGTCGTACCGAGACCGTGGCGCCCAACAGCGGGCCCCCGCCCGGCGACCGGGTCGTACCGAGACCGTGGCGCCCTACAGCGGGCCCCGCCCGGCGACCGGGTCAGGCCGAGACCTTGCCGGCCGGCCGCGACGCGCGCTCCACGTGCGCCTCCTCCTCGCTGCTCGCCCGCAGCTGCCCACCGGTCGCCGGGCGCCCGCCGGGCAGGAACAGGGCGAGCAGCAGGCCCACGGCCACCGCTCCCGTCGCGATCAGGAAGGACACGCGGAAGCCGTGCAGGGACGGCACTTCCGCCCCTCCCATCGTGTTCGCCGTCCCCGCCAGCACCATGCCGATGACGGCGCTCGACACCGACGTACCGATGGACCGCATCAGCGTGTTCAGCCCGTTCGCCGCGCCCGTCTCCGACGCCGGGACCGCGCCGATGATCAGCGCCGGCAGCGAGGAGTACGCGAGGCCGATCCCGGCGCCCAGGACGACCGAGGTCACCACGGTCTGCCAGGCGGCGCTCATCAGGCCGAGGCCGCCGCCGTAGCCCGCCGCGATGATCAGCAGGCCGAGGATGAGGGTGGTCTTCGGGCCGTACCGGGCCGAGAGGCGGGCGTACACAGGGGCCGTGAACATCATCGTCAGGCCCAGCGGTGCCACGCACAGACCGGCGACGACCATCGACTGGCCTAGTCCGTAGCCGGTCGCGGTGGGCAGCTGGAGCAGCTGGGGCAGGACGAGGGAGACGACGAAGAAGGAGACACCGACCATGATCGACGCGAGGTTGGTGAGGAGCACCTCGCGGCGGGCCGTGGTGCGCAGGTCCACGAGCGGGGCCGGCACGCGCAGCTCCATCAGGCCCCACAGGAGCAGGACCACCGCCGCCGCACCGAACAGGGTCAGGGTCGTGGCGGAGCTCCAGCCCCAGTCGCTGCCCTTGGTGATCGGCAGCAGGAACAGCACCAGCCCGGCGGACAGTCCCAGCGCGCCCGGGAGGTCGAAGGTGCCCCTGGCCCGCTCCGGGGACTCGGGGACGACGAGGAGGATCAGCGCGACCGCGAGGACGCCGAGACCGGCGGCGCCGAAGTAGAGGGCGTGCCAGTCGGCGTGCTGGGCGACCAGCGCGGCGGCGGGCAGGGCGAGGCCGCCGCCGACGCCGATGGAGGAGCTCATCAGGCCCATCGCCGAGCCCAGCCGCTCGCGCGGCAGCAGGTCCCGCATCAGGCCGATGCCGAGGGGGATCGCGCCCATCGCGAAGCCCTGGAGCGTACGGCCGGCGATCATCAGGAGCAGATCACTGGTGAACGCGCTGACCAGCGCGCCCACCACCATCACCGCGAGGCTGGTCACCAGCATGCGCCGCTTGCCGTACAGGTCGCCGAGCCGCCCCATGATCGGGGTGGCGACGGCCCCGGACAGCAGGGTCGAGGTCAGGACCCAGGTGGCGTCGGCGGGCGAGGTGTCCAGCAGGCGCGGCAGGTCCTTGATGACGGGCACCAGCAGCGTCTGCATCACCGCGACCACGATCCCCGCGAAGGCCAGCAGCGGCACCACGGCACCGCTCACCGCGCGTACGTCGTGAGGGGCGGCGGAGTCCGTCGTCGTTCGGGTCATGGCACCGGGAACCTGTCTGCTCAGGCAACTATTCCGTTGCTTTGGGACTCTAACGATTTCTTGACCATCCCTTGACGGAGGGGTGGGCGGCGATTGAGAGCATGGCGCTCATGCTCGAAGCTCCCGGCGCGACCACCTCGCCCTCCCGACGCGGCACGCCTCCCCCCTGGCTGGTGGTGACCCTCGCCTGCGCCGGCCAGTTCCTCGTCGTCCTCGACATCTCCGTGGTCAACGTCGCCCTGCCGTCGATACGCACCGCCCTCGGGCTGGACGAGCAGGGCCTGCAGTGGGTGGTCAACGCGTACGCGATCGCCTTCGCCGGGTTCATGCTGCTCGGCGGGCGGGCCGGGGACCTCTACGGGCGCAAGCGGATGTTCCTCGTCGGGCTCGGGCTGTTCACGGCGGCCCGTCCAACTGCACCACCTGATGCCCGAACTCCCCCGCCCCGGTCCGTACCCCCCGATGCACGCCACCGTCGATCACGAGCCCGGCGCCGAGCCCCGTCCCGAGATGCAGATAGGCGAAGGACCCGCCCCGCCCGCGGACCCCGACGGCACTCGCGGCATCCTGGACGGTCTCGGTAAGGCCGAGACCCGAGCCACGCTCATCGCCCTCGGTACCCCCGTCACCAGGACCGCGGCCCTCAGGCCGCTCGACACCCTCCACGCCCGCAGCACCCTTAGCGCCTCCGCCGCCCTCGACGCTCCCCACGCCCCCAGCACCCTTAGCGCCTCCGCCGCCCTCGGCACCCCCGACGCTCCCCGCCCCTTTGACCGCCAACCCCAACGCCGCGGCATTCGTGTCCTTGTCGACGACGACCGCCACCCCCAGCCGCCCCGCCAACGCATCCCGCAACGGAAAGCCGTCCCACTCGGGGAACCCGGTCACCCGGTGCAGCACCCCCCGCCGGTGATCCAGCGGCCCGGGCAGCGCGACCCCGACCCCGAGCAGGGAGCGGACCTCGGCCGCCGCCCCGTCCTCCCGGCGTACTGCGTCGACCGCCCGTTCCTCCCGGCGTACTGCGTCGACCGCCCGTGCCACGCGCCCGAGCACCGCCTCCGCGCCCGCCCCCAGATCCAGCGGAGCCCTCTGCTCCGCCACCACCGTCCCGTTCAGGTCCACGAGCACCGCCCGCAGTTCGTCCCGGTCCAGATGCACGCCCACCGCGTGCCCCGCCTCGGGGACCAGGCGCAGGACGGTGCGCGGCTTGCCGCCCGTGGACGCCCGGCGCCCCGCCTCCGCCGCGAGTCCGTCCTCCCGCAGCCGAGCGGTGATCTTGCTGACCGCCTGCGGGGTGAGCCCGGTCCGCTCGGCGATCTCAAGCCGGCTGATGCCGCCCGCCCCGGCCGCACGCAGCAGATCGAGCACGAGTGCGCTGTTGTGACTGCGCAGGGCGAGCAGATTGACCCCCGCGCCGGCCGCCCGGCCCGCACCCACACTGCCACCACCGTTCGCCCTGTTCACACCTCCCATTGTCCCCCGCGCTTGCACTTTGGCAACAGCGTTGCGAAAGTGGACCTCATGACTGGCCCCACCACTGGCACTGGCACCCCTCTCCGCGTCGGCCTCATCGGCTACGGCCTCGCGGGCTCCGTCTTCCACGCCCCGCTGATCGCCGCCACCGAGGGCCTCGCCCTCGACACGGTGGTCACCTCGAACCCGGAGCGGCAGCAGCAGGCCCGCTCCGAGTACCCGGACGTCCGCATCGCCGCCACCCCCGACGAGCTGTTCGCACGCGCCGACGACGAGCTGGACCTGATCGTCATCGCCTCGCCGAACAAGACGCACGTCCCGCTCGCCACCGCCGCGCTGAAGGCCGGTCTGCCGGTCGTCGTAGACAAGCCCCTCGCAGGCACAGCCGCCGAAGCCCGCGAGCTGGCGGCGCTCGCCGACGAGCGCGGCCTGCTCCTCTCGGTCTTCCAGAACCGCCGCTGGGACAACGACTTCCTCACCCTCCGCAAGCTGATCGCCGACGGCGAGCTCGGCGACGTCTACCGCTTCGAGTCCCGCTTCGAACGCTGGCGCCCGCAGCTCAAGGGCGGCTGGCGGGAGTCCGGCGACCCGACCGAGATCGGCGGCCTGCTCTACGACCTCGGCAGCCATGTCGTCGACCAGGCGCTGGTCCTCTTCGGCCCGGTGACCGCCGTCTACGCCGAGGCGGACATCCGCCGCGAGGGCGCCGCGACCGACGACGACACCTTCATCGCGCTGACCCACGAGAGCGGCGTCCGCTCCCACCTCTACGTCTCCGCGACCACCGCCCAACTCGGCCCGCGCTTCCGCGTCCTGGGCTCGAAGGCGGGCTACGTCAAGTACGGCCTCGACCCGCAGGAGGCCGCCCTGCGCGACGGCCTGCGCCCCGGCGGTGGGGGCCAGTGGGGCGCCGAGCCGGAGGAGCTGTGGGGCCGCGTCGGCGCCGGGGAGTCCCCGGTGACCGGCGGCGGACGCCCCGAACCGACGCTCCCCGGCGACTACCCCGCCTACTATGCGGCTGTGGCGAAGGCCCTGGCGGCCGGCGGCCCCAACCCGGTGACCGCGCTGGAGGCGGCCGCCGCCCTGGACGTACTGGAGGCGGCCCGCCGTTCGGCCCTCGAGAAGGTGACGGTGACGCTGTGACGCACAACCCGGAGCTGACGCCGAAGTTCCACCCGGAGCTGACGCCGAGCGTGGAGGAGCTGGAGGCGCAGGAACGCCGCCTGGTCTTCCGGCAGTTCACCTACGACGACGCCTGGGCCCTCGGCTCCCTCCTGGTGGAGATGGCCCGCGAGCGCCAGGCGCCGGTCGCCATCGACATCCACCGCGCGGGCCAGCAGCTCTTCCACGCCGCCCTGCCGGGCTCCACGCCCGACAACGACGCGTGGATCGCCCGCAAGCGCCGGGTCGTCGAGCGCTACGGCTCCGCGTCCTACCTGGTCGGCGCCCGCCACCGCGCCAAGGGCACGACGTTCGAGGAGTCCTCCCGCCTCGACCCCGACACGTACGCGGCGCACGGCGGTTCGTTCCCGATCACGGTGGAGGGCGTGGGCGTCATCGGCGCGGTCACGGTCTCGGGCCTGCCGCAACTCCAGGACCACCGCTTCGTGGTGGAGGCACTGGAGCACTTCCTGGCGGAGCGCTGAGCTGCGCGGATACGACGGGGCCCCTCACCGCGGGTGAGGGGCCTGCTGTCGGACTCAGACGCCCGCGATGGACTGAATCCAGGACCGGTACGCCGTCACGTTCGTGTAGGCGGTCGTGGTCTGCCGGTCACTGGTGGACGCGACGCCGACCTGGATCCCGCCCGCCATCATCGGCCCACCGGAGTCGCCGCCGGCGGTGATGCCGTCCCCGCGGCGGGCGCAGATCGCGGAGCCGCCGTAGGCGTCACTGCACCCACCGGTGACAGTGACGTTGGCGACCTTCAGATACCGGGACTGGCAGTTGATCTCAGAGCCGCACCGGGAGGTGGCGCCCCAGCCGTACACCTGCACGCTCTGCCCGACCCGCACGGACCCCGGCTGCCCGAGCCGCGCGTAGGTCGCGGACACGGACCGGTCGAGGCGGACGAGCGCGAGGTCCGAGCTGTGCGTGTACGTCTGCACGCCGTTGGCCACGGTGCCACCGCTGTGCTGGTCCAGGCTGCCGATCCGGAACGACAGCCCGCCGCCGCTGACACAGTGCCTGGCGGTGAGGATCCAGGTCGGGGCGATGATCGTGGCGGAACAGGTCTCTCTGCCGTTGGAGAACAGCCGCGCGGCCCAGGGACCGCTGCTGGCATACCCACCACCGATGATGGGCTGCGGCCCCTTGGTGCTGGGCGGCACCGGCGCCTCGGCCGCGCTTGCGACCGGGACGAGCAGCGCGAAAACGGAGACGACCGCCGCGAGGAGAGCGGGAACGAGCCTTGATATACGCAAGGTTCCTCGATTCGGATGGCACGCCACAGGGACGTGCGCGTGTGGGGGTCGGCGACCCGGAGGCCGCGTCGGCAGCCGCGAACTTCCGCCCGTGAAACGGCAGTTCGCCACAGCCATGCCACAGAATCCCGGAGGAACATGCGGGCGGGGTACTAACACTTGGCGATAACGCGGTGTTATACCCGGCCCCTCGGAAGCCGGGATGATCGGCGCACCCGGCACGGTTGACGCTGACGACAAGCGTGATCACGCCCCACCGGCGCCGAAGGGACCGACCCCGATGAGCGACGACCACCACTCCGCCCCCGCACCGCAGCCCACCCCCCTGAAGCAGACGATCGGCCGCTACGGCATCTGGAGTGCGGCCCTGCGCTCGGAGGACCCCTCCCGGCGCGGCGAACTCACCGACGCAGCGGCCGAATTGGAGGACCTCGGCTTCGGCGCGGTCTGGCTGGGCGGCAGCAGCGCCGCCCACCACGCGGCGCCGCTGATCGAGGCGACGTCGACGCTCACCGTCGGCACGAGCATCCAGAGCATCTGGCAGTACGAGGCGAAGGCCGCCGCCGCGAGCTTCGCCGAGCTGGAGGCCACCCACCCCGGCCGCTTCCTGCTGGGCCTGGGCGTCAGCCACGCCAAGCTGGCGGAGCAGTACCGCCGCCCGTACTCGTCCCTGGTCGCCTACCTCGACGCCTTGGACGAGGCCGGCGTCCCGGCCGACCGCAGGCTCCTCGCCGCCCTGGGCCCGAAGACCCTGAAACTCTCGGGCGACCGCACGGCCGGCGCCATCCCGTACCTGGTCACCCCGGAACACACGGCCCAGGCGCGCGGCATCCTGGGCGACCGCCCTCTCCTGGCCCCCGAACTGAAGGTCATCCTCGACCCCGACCCCACCAGCGCCCGCACCCTGGCCCGGACCACCCTGGCCATGTACCTGTCTCTCCCCAACTACACCAACAACTTCCTCCGCCTGGGCTTCACGGAGGACGACCTGACCAACGGCGGCAGCGACCGCCTGATCGACGCGGTGTTCGCCTGGGGCGACGAAGCCGGCATCCGCACCCGGATCGACACCTACCTGTCAGCAGGCGCCGACCACGTAGCCCTGCAACTCCTCACCGACGCATCCCGCGACACCCTCCCCCGCGAGGGCTGGCGCCGCCTGGCCGCTCTGCTCACCTGAGGCGAGGCATCTCGACGACCCGAGGTACCGTCGACGCCGCCAAGGGACTCCAGCCCCCGCTCGATTCAGGGCGCGACTGCAGCGCCCCAGTCGCTGGCCGTCACAAGGGTCGGGCCGCTGACTTCGTCGGCACCGGAGACATACGCGAGCCATCGAAGCTCATCGCACCGGACCTCGGCCCTCGTTGAGGATGACCGTCCACTCATTCGGCGTTTGTCCAGGCCGCCGCAGCCAGTAGAGGTACATGCCACTGTCCTCGACATAGGCCCAGGGCAGGACTTGCGCGCCGGACTCCTGGAGTTCCACCGGTTTGGCTTCGCCCTTCCACACCTCGCCGAGGACTGCCGCGCGTTCCGTGGCCTGGCCGATGAGGTTGTACTCGCCGTCGGGACATTCGGGGTCCAGTAGCCAGATGGTCTCGCTGAAGACGCCACCCCCGTAAATTGAGCTGGGAGAGGTGTTCCCAGCCGGGTCCATGGCGGCCCGATTTCGTCGTCGCGGAGTCAGCTGACTTCAAGGCGTCCCTCTGCCTACCGTGCGTGATCGACTGGAAATCGACGTCGCACAAACAGTCCGACGCAGGTCGGAACCGAGGGGAACTCCCCGGACCTGCTCGACCCGCCCAGGGTGGAGTAGCGTCGCGCAGTGTGGCTCTGATGGCCACCTCAGCCCTCGAGCAAATCAACAACGTACTCGCGAGCCTCGGTCGACAATCCCAGAAGATCGATCTCTCGAAGGTGTGAGATATGCGTCACGCGAACATTTCCTGTTGACGTGAGCTCCGATATCGCGTGTAGCTGAGCTTCCAACGCCGCATGGTCCTTCTCGGACGCCGCTGTCGCTGCCAGGATCGTGGCGAGAGCGGCAGCTTCGGCCGCAGAGTAAGAGCTCAGCCAGTCAGTCACTTCATCCGCAGCACGCTCGCGTACGCGCGCCTCGGTATTCGTGATGTTACGAATCAGATCCAGGAACTCAGAAGCACCCATGAGACTTCACCTGCTCAGAGCTAATAAGGAAGCACGAAGGAGATCGGCCATGGAATATGCGTGTCATTGGCGGCATCCGGATTATAGTGTGGACTGTTCGGATTATGGACATTTCGGTGATGCAGGTTCCCCGCTTCGTCTTGATATTTACCGCCGACGGATATTCGGTACACATCACCGCTGGCAGCGTTCGAACCCACTGGGGCGGTTCCGTCCTTGTCGTGGACTCGGAGTCGGACCGTGTTCCCTGTTTCAGGATCCGTCCACTTGTATTCAACGCCCTTCTGGGATCCGCCGTTGGGGTGCGGCTTGAGTACACGCATCTCGGCGTTGTCAGGGATGATGCTGAGAGGGTCGCGTCCCCTCAGGTCCCAGCCTCCGCCCTTGATACGGGGTGGGTAGGGGCTGAGTCCGAGAGGATCGGTCCACGTATGCGGGTTGTGAACGTACGTGGAGGGATTGGGCGCGGGCTCGAGTCCGAGGGGGTCCGCGGACACATAGCGGGCTGTCTCGGGGTCGTAGTGGCGGAAGTAATTGTAATGAAGGCCGGTTTCTGGGTCGTAGTACTGGCCCGGAAAACGCAACGGGGTGTAAGCAGTGCTCTTCTCGGGCCACGCTGTGGCACCCCACAGGGCGCTGCGGGCTCGCCAGGCCAGGTGGCCATGCTCGTCGACGAGCTCGCTGGGCGTGCCGACCAGGTCGGTGATGATGGCAAAGAAGCGGGAGTCGATCTCGTCCTGCGGTGCCGTCGCCGCCGTGATGCGTTCTGTCTGAGCGATGGGGTGCAGGCCCCGGTGGTCCCAGGTGAGGGTGACCGGGTTCGGCAGGTCCGGTGACGTCGTGGTCTGCTCGCAGAGCGTCGTGCCGTCCCACGTGAAGTCCACGCGTTCGACCACTGCTTCGCCGTCGTCGCCCAGCCGGAGCTTGGCTGTGCGGCGACCCAGCGGGTCATAGGTGTAGCGCCAACGAGTACCGTCCGGAGTCGTCACCTGGATGAGGCGATCCTCGGCGTCCCACTCGTAGCGCCAGGTGTCCGGCTTGCGGGACAGGCGGGTCTTCTGTCGCAGGACGATGCGGCCCAGCGCGTCGTACTCGTAACGGACCCTGCCGGCGCGGGTGACACGGGTGCCTTCGTACGTGCGCTCACCGATCGCATCCTGGCCTGGGTGGGTTGCCGGCCATGACGCGAAGGTCTGGTTGCCTGTCGCGTCGTAGGCGTACTTCTCCGTCCAGTTGGGGGCATGGACCGCCGTGACTCGGCCTGCCGCATCGAGGTTGAAGCGATGCTGACCGGAAAGGGCGTCCTCGATCCCCACCAAATTGCCGTCGGGGCGGTAGGCGTACGTCCGCTGCTTGATCAGACGGCCACTCGCAGTGCTGACCGCCTGGGTAGTCAGCCGCCCCTGGGAGTCATACGAGTGGGCCATTCCAAGGGCCTCACCGACGTGCCGCGCCAGTTCTCGGCCTGCCAGGTCGTGAGAAAAAGTGATGCTGCGGCCGGAGGCTATCAGTTGGACATGGTTGCCAGCTGCGTCATACGTCCAAGTGCTGGTCGCACCGCTGGGCGTGCTGCGACCAGTGCGGCGGCCGAGCTCGTCGTATGTGTACGTCACCGACCGGCCATTGACTGTCTCCTCGCGGAGTCGGCCCATGCCGTCACGGAGGAGCCACAGCGCCGTTTCCGGCCCTGTGGCCTGCGCCAACTGGCCCGTCGGGTCGTACGTGAACGTGGTGATCTGCCCGGCAGCCTCCTTTCGCACCACCTGGCCCAGTTCATTCCGCTCGAACGTGATCTGCTGGCCGATGGCGTTGGTGCGGCACTTCAGCAAGCCCGCCGCGTCGTACTCGTACGTGACGGTGCGGCCGTCGAAGTCCGTCTCAGCGACCAGGTTGCCGACCGGGTCGAACTGGTACGTCCACGTCATTCCTTGCGGGTTTGAAACCTGCGCGAGACGCATCTCGGTGTCGTGTACGAATTCGAATCGGCTGCCGTCCGGGCCCGTGCGTGCCGACATCAGGTCGAAGTGCGTGTACTCGAAGCGGGAGACCGCACCCATCGCATCGGTGTGGCTGGTGCAATTGCCCTCGCCGTCGTAGGTCCACGACTCGATGGCTCCGTCCGGGGCGACGGACCGGGCCAGCTTGCCCTCGGTCGTCCACTCCAGGCGTGTCGTGGCTCCCGACGGGTCAGTGATCGAGGTCGCGCGGCCGAAGGGGTCCCATTCATACGCCGTGACTGCGCCGAGGGGATCCGTGACGGCCACCGGCCGGCCAACCGCGTCGCACCTGAACACAGTGGTGTTGCCGACCGCATCCACGATGGACGTGGCATGGCCTGCCCGGTTGTATGTCACGCGAGTGGTTGCACCGGATGGGTCCGTCACGGCGGTGCGGTTTCCGCGCTCGTCGTATTCCAGGCGCCATACGGCGCCGCCGGGAGCAGTCACCGCGGTGGGAAGATCCAGTTCGTTGTACTCGGCGATGGTCCGCTGGCCGTCAGGTCGGAGGACGGCTGTCACCTGCCCGGTAAAGCCGTAGATGTACCGAGTCGTGTGGCCGAGGGGGTCGGTGACTGCGGTCAGCCTGTGCTCGTCGTCCCACTCCTGGAGGGTCACCTGCCCCCTGGCGTCGGTGAGACGGATGAGGCGGAGCGCCTCGTTGTGCTCGTAGCGTGTGACGTGTCCCAGAGAGTCGGTGACCGTGGTCGTGCGGGTTGAGTCGTCGTATACGAGGGTGCCGGTCAGGAAGCCGTCGCTGCCCTCGGTGCGGATCACCCGGCCGCGTTCGTCATAGGTGTAGGCATACGTGGTGCCGTTGCGGTCGGTCCACGAGGTGATGCGCCCATCAAAGTCATACGTGTACCGCAGCCGCAGGCCCGAGGAGTTGATCTCCTCAGTCAGGTGGCCGTCCTCGTCATAGCCGAAGGTGACAAGGGTGATGCCGGGGGCATCCGGGGCATCGGGGTCGACGAGACGCAGGCCTGTGATGCGGGGCAGGGACGGGTGGCGGTCGAGGACGAGGTGGTAGCCGCCTGAATGGACCACCGCAGTGGGGATGTCGCCGCCGTCGGCGTAGGCGATGGTGATGCGGTTGCCGTTGCGGTCCTGGATGTGCTGCAGTGGCAGATCGACCGCCGTGTCGTCGGCTGCCGTGACCGGGCTGTGGAAGACACGGGTCAGGCCGGTGTCAGGGTCGCTGATGCGGATGGCACCGTCGGTCTCGTCGTCCCAGGACAGGGCCAGGCGGGAGCCGGGGGTTTCCGGACGGACGGGGTCATTGGTCTCCGGGTCTGGGAGCGGGAAACAGATGCGGGCGCCGTCCGCGGCCGCGTACACCAAGCCCTCGTCGTCCGCCTGCACGCGCTGATCCAGGGTCGACGCCCAGGACGGGCCGAACCATCCGCCCCAGCGATAGGAGGAGATGTGAGTGCGCTCCAGGACCAGCGGCAGGATGCCGGGGAGTTCGACGTCCGCGCGAGGCAGGGCCATGTCGCCGGTGGCCACGTCGATGGGGTCCCGCACGAACGTCTTGATCGCGTTGCGGATCGACGCAGGCAGCTTATTGAAGCCGGGTCGCATCGAGAGGCGCTCAAAGGTGGCGCAGTTCAGCTTCAGGCCCTTGCTGAGCTTCGCCAACTCGGCCGGTTTGAGTGCCTTGAGTCCCTTGCCCAGGGCCTTGCCGAGCACACCGAAGCCCACGCCCAGCAGGGCGCCTTCGGTGAGCAGGCCGGCCAGCTTGTCCGGGTCCTTGAACGCGGCCGGGTCCCGCAGCAGCGTGTCGAACGCCGCGAACTGCGCGCCCGTCTTTGCCATCCTGGCCGCGGCGGCCACTCCGCGGATCTCCTTCAGCGCCTTCAGCGCCCGCTCGACCGCCCGGATGGTCTCCATGACGGTACGGATCGCCTTGGCGAGGGTCGTGCCCTCCTTCTCGATCCGCGCCACCAGCGCCACGACCTTCGCCGCCCGCTGCCCGGCCATGAGCGACGACACCACCGCGGAGGCACCGCCGGTGAGCACGGACAGGGCCAGGCCGGCGATCTCGAACTCGGCGATCTCCACCAGCAGCACGCCGATCTCGGTGAGCAGCTCGTGCGCGGTGTCGGCGAAGTCGTCCAGCGCCTTGGCGCCCTCGCGCAGCCCGTCCGCCATCTCGGTGGCCTGCTTACGGGCCGTCTTGGAGCGCTTGTGGAACGCTTTGGCGGCCTTGCCCTCCCACTCCACCCCCGCCAGCGCCTTGCCCGCCGCCTCCGCCGCCTCGTCCAGACCGGTGGCCAGATGCCGCCACTTCTTGGCGATCTCCCGTATCCCGTCCGGGTCCACCGCCGGATCGGATATGCCCAGAAACTCCAGACCCTGGGCGATGTTGTCGCCCATCATGTGGTTGAACTTGTTGATGTAGTGCAGGGGGTTGAGGTCGACCACGCCCGGCTCAGCCCTTCTTGCCGCGCGCCTGCGCCGTCAGCAGGAGGTCCAGCAGGTCGAAGGCATCGGACACCTCACCGATCAGCTTCGCCTCCGCCTCCCACTCCTCGTCCAGCTCCTTGGTGAGCTTCGCCAGGGTGGTCATGCCCTCCTCGATCTCACCCTTCGCGCCCAGGAGGGACCCGAGGGCGCCGAGCGCGGACAGGTCGTGCGAGGCGGCCTTGAACTCCTGCAACGGCTTCGCCGTGTGCTGCCCCACCTTCCGCAGCCCCGAGGCCGCCTTGTGCAGCGACGCCGCTTCCTTCCGCAAGTCCGACACGATGCCCTACCCCCGTACTTCACTCTGTGCACATGCCAACCCAAGGGACCCTAGGCGGGCCGGTTCCAGAGCGGGCAATGCGTGGTTCATGGAAACGTAAAGAGCGCTCCGGCTCTTCAACGGTTGACGGACTGGATCTCCTGGACGTTCATGTCCTGCGTGGTCTCGAAGGTCCCGTGCGGGAGATCGCCCGTCGCGCCGTCCGTGCCCTCCCAGGAGATCTGCCAGGTGATCGACGCCTTCAACTGGTACGGCTTGCCCTCGCTGGCGCGGAGGTAGCGGATGCCGCACGGCGGGGTCTTGTCGGCGTCACCCTTGGTGTACGGGGTGCCGATCGAGCCGTCGTCGTTGATCGTGCAGTCACCGGAGGCAGGGTAGGTCTCGGCGTCGTCCGTGCCCGGATCGAGGTGCAGGGCGACGGGCTTGGCGGTGGTCTCCGCCCACAGTCCCGTGTTCGGCAGCTCCGCGCGGACCGTGACCTCCTTGAAGGTGCCCTTGTCCAGCCACACCCACGTGGGCAGGTTCACGGTCGATCTGGCCGCCGGCTTCAGCTCGATCTCGGTATCAGGTACACGGATCTTGTCGTACGCGTAGGCGGCGAGGACGTCAGGGGTGGGGGCGTTGGGATCGTCGGGGATCGTGCCGGCGTTCTGCCAGAACATGACGCGATCGCAGTCCCACGCCCTGATGTCCTCTTCGTGGCCGGGCCGGACGACACTGCGCCAGAACATGCCGTCCTTGCCGAGGTTGTAGTTCTTGTAGCCGTCCTCGGCCTTGGCCTTCTCGTACTGATCCACGAACAGGTCGCTGTTCCAGAAGAGGTGAGCGTTGACCGCGCCCAGTCCCCCCGTCTTCTTCAACCGCTCCACACCGGCCTTGAGTTGCTCCGGCGTCATGACCGGCTCGTACCAGCACGCCGGTGGTTCCCAGTTGGGATCCACGGACGCCAGCTCCCCTGTCGACGCCTGGGCAGTACCTCCGTCGGAGTGCTTGATGGTGATCCGGGACTGGGAGACGCTCGCCATCAGATCCTTGCCACTGGCCGAGCCCGCAGCTTCGGTGCCCGAGCCGCCGGGCGGCCCTGCCGCCTCGCCCTGGTCCTCGCCGTACGCGAACGCCGTGGACGGCGTGATCAGCGCAGCAGCCACCACAGCCGCAGCAGTCAGGCTCACGGCACAGACGCGACGCTTCACCGGCAGCCGCCCCGCCTCGTCGTGACCGTCGTCGTCTTCCAGACCCCGCCGTCCTCCTTGCGCAACTTGGTCTGGTAGAGCACGAACGCGTCATCGGCCGGCGTCTTCGTCACCTCGCCCGTCTTGAGGTTCTTGGTGGAGCCCTTGCCCTCGTCCACGCAGTAGAAAAGCGTGCCTGAGCCATCCGGGCTGATACGTACCTGCGGGTCGAAGGCCCGGCCCTTGCCGACAAGGGTCAGGTCCTCGTCAACCAGTCCCTTGACCCATTTCTGCGCCGTGGTCAGGGCCGTGCCTTCGTTGTAGAAGGCGATGTAGTCCGCGTTCGGGTTCTGATCGGTGACACCGGCGTAGGTGCCCAGCAGGCGCTCCCTGCCGTCGTCCATGACGGCCTGCAACCTCGGGTCGCTGTTGGTCCAGCCTTCGAAGCTCACCTGGAAACTCGCGGGCAACTTGATCGTCGGGCGTTTGACACCCGACGCCGCCGAAGCGGACGCCGACGGGCTGCTGCTCGCTCCCGTGTCCGCGCCCTTGATCCCGTCCGGGGAGGAGTCGTCTCCCCCTCCCGGACCGCAGGCGGTGAGCAGGAGGACCGCCGATGCGATGAGCGCGGCGGCAGGGGGAAGGGTACGGCGTTGCACTGCTGGCTCCCGGTGGGGCGAGGGCTGTTGCTAAGCACCTGACGGCACTTGTGAGGATCATGATTTCATCGCTCGGTACTCGGCTCCGATGGGGGCGGGCACAAACCCCGGCATAAGGTATGGTTCGGGCCCGCCCCGCGGTTCATGCCGCTGCCGTGCCCTCGAGTTCCACCATCAGCGTCGGGACGGCCAGGCGCGTCACCCCCAGCATCGTGCTGGTCGGGGCCGCCCCCGCCGCTCCCAAGCGGGCCGCCAGTACGTCGTAGTGCTGGAAGAGCAGATCCACGTCGGTCGTGTAGACGTTGAGGCGGACCAGGTTCGCCAGGGACATACCGGCCTCATCCAGCACCGCCTCAAGGTTGGCGAGGCTCAGCGCCAGCTGTGCCTCCATGTCGCCGTCGTGCTGGGGCTTGCCGTCCTCGCTCATCGCCGTCTGTCCCGAGATGTACAGGGTCCGGGTGTGGCCGGAGACGACCTCGCCCTGGTTGAAGCCCAGTTCCGTCGACCACGGCCACGGGTTGACCGCCGTTCGTTCTACTGCCACGTCAGCTCCATTCGCGTCATGGGGAGTTGTGCTGACGAGCCTCGCAAGAAAACATGACACCCTCGGTCACGTATCTCGATAGAGTTTTCGGATGCGTGCCGACCGTCTGGTCTCCCTCGTGCTGCTGTTGCGTCAGCGCGGGCAGCTGACCGCGGCCACCCTGGCCCGCGAGTTGGAGGTGTCCACCCGCACCGTGCTGCGCGACATCGAGGCGCTGTCCGCGGCCGGCGTCCCGGTCTACGCCGAACGCGGACGGCACGGCGGTTTCGCCCTGTCGCCCGGCTTCCGGACCGAACTGACCGGGCTCAATCATGACGAGACCCTTGCCCTGCTGACCGCCGCCGGATCAGGGCGCGGTGAGCAGGTGTTCGGCCTCGGCTCGGCGCTCGCCTCGGCCATGCGGAAGGTCGTCGACGCGCTGCCCGCAACCCACCGTGCCACCGCGAGCGACGCGGCCCAGCGCTTCCTCGTCGAGCCGGAGACGGACCTGCTCTCACGTCGGCTCGTCACCGAGGAGGTGTCCGCCTCCGTCATGGCCGAGGTACGGCGCGCGGTGCTCGCCGGGCATAAGCTGCGCATCCGTTACGCCGCCACCGGGCAGGCCCCGCGCTGGCGCACCGTGGACCCGATCGGCCTCGTCACCGTACGCGACCGCCCCTACCTGCTCGCCACGAGAGCAGGGGCGGACCGCACCTACCGCCTCTCGCGCATGCAGGCCGCCGAGGAACTCCCCGAACCGGCCGAGCGCCCCGACCGTGTCGACCTGGACCGCATCTGGCGGGAACGGTCCGCGGAGTTCCTCTCCTCCGGCGACCACCTCACCGTGCTGGTGCGGGTGAACCCGGCACGGCGGGAGGAGTTGCTGAACACCGCGCTGGCCGTCCGCGCCGAGCAACCCGACGAAGAACCCGATGCGGACGGCCGGCTGCGCCTGGAGCTGACCTTCCAGGACGCACGGCACGCCGAATGGGCACTGTGGCAGCTCGGCACGGACGCGGAAGCCATCGCCCCGCAGTCCCTGCGTACCTCGCTGCGCGACCGCGCCGCCGCGCTGGCAGCCCACTACGCGGACTGACGCATCACGCAGACCCGCACCATCACGCAGACCGCAGATTCACACGGCCCCGGTGACACCCAGACCGCAGCATCACACGGCCCCCGGCGTCACGCAGACCGCAGATCGCAGACCCGCAGATCCGCAGACCGCACCATCACACGGCCCCGGCATCACACGCTCCCCGGCAGCACCCAACCTGCACCCCTCACGCCGACTTCAGCTCCTGCCGCTGCCGCCCCAGCCCCTCCACCTCCAGCTCCACCACGTCCCCGGCCCGCAGGAACGGCTTGGGCTCCGGCTGCCCCATCGCGACGCCCGCCGGCGTCCCCGTGTTGATGACATCCCCGGGGTACAAGGTCATGAACTGGCTGACGTAGCGCACCACTTCCCCCACCGGGAAGATCTGCTCCGCCGTCGTCCCGTCCTGCTTCAGCTCCCCGTTGACCCACAGCCGCAGCGACAGATTCTGCGGGTCGGCGACCTCGTCCGCCGTCACCAGCCACGGCCCCAGCGGGTTGAACGTCTCGCAGTTCTTGCCCTTGTCCCAGGTTCCGCCGCGCTCGATCTGGAACTCCCGCTCGGACACGTCGTGCGACACGGCGTACCCGGCGACATGCGCGAGCCCCTCCTCCGCCGACTCCAGATACCGCGCCGTACGCCCGATCACGACCGCCAGCTCGACCTCCCAGTCGGTCTTGACCGACCTGCGCGGCACCAGCACCGTGTCCTGCGGCCCGACGACCGTGTCCGGTGCCTTGAAGAAGATCACCGGCTCGGCGGGCGGCTCGGCGCCCGTCTCTTTCGCGTGATCGAAGTAGTTCAGCCCGATGCACACGATCTTGCCGATCCGCGCCACCGGCGGTCCGATCCGCAGCCCCGTCTCGTCCAGCGCGAGCAGCTCACCGCTGTCGGCGGCGGCCCGGATCCGGCCGAGCGCCGCCTCGTCCGCGAGCAGCGCCCCGTCGATGTCCGCGACGAGACCCGAGAGGTCCCGCAGGACTCCCTCGGCGTCGAGCAGAGCGGGACGCTCCTGTCCCGCCGTACCGACTCGCAGCAGCTTCATGAACACGTCTCCCTCGATCGCGGGCGTCCGTCCGATGCGCTGCGACCGGTGCGGCGAGACGCAGCACATCGGAGGACTTGGCTGATCCTCCAAGAGCGAGGTCCACTCCGCAATACCCCGTTCACGTACTGGACCGGACGCCCGCCCCAGCCCCTACCTCACCGGTACAGAACAGCCCGCTCCACGAGACTCCACGTCGTGCTGGTCACCACGTACAGCGCGGCGGCCAGCGGTACCACCGCCACGGTGATCAGCGTGAAGAAGGACATGAACGGCATCGCCTTGCTCACGGCGGCCATCCCCGGCACCTGCTCCACGTCCCCACCAGCCGCGGCCGGCATCCCGGACACCCCACCGGCGGCCATCATCCGCCGCGTCAGCCGATAGCTGCCGTACGCGACGGCCGCGACCACGGCGAACACCCCCAGGTACACGACCCCGGCCTGCCCGAACACGCCGCCACCACCAGCGCCGCTCAGCGCATCGAGCCAGCGCCCACCCAGCGGCGCCCCGAACAGCTCGTGCCCCAGCAGCTCGTTCCCCCGCCCGCCGATCGTCTCGCTCGAGAACAGGTAGTACAGGAGAAAGAACGCCGGGAGCTGGCACAGGCTGGGCAGGCACCCGGACAGCGGCGAGACCTTCTCCCGCGCGTGCAGCTCCAGCACCGCCCGCTGCAGCTTCTCGGGATTCCGCCCGTACCTCTTCCGCAACTCGGCGATCTTCGGCTGGAGCGCAGCCTTGGCCTTCTGCCCCCGCGCCGCCGCCAACGACAGCGGGAGCACCAGCAGCCGTACGAACGCGGTGAACAGAACGATCGCGGCAGCCGCGGCGGACCCGCCGACCACCGGCTGAAGGGCATCCGCCAGCCCCTCGACGACACCAGCAAAACCAGACATGACAGACATGAAGATGAGCCCTCCGGGGCCTCGTCGCGCCGAAGTACCGGACCGCCATCGGTCCCGGTACGGAGATTCACGGCATGACGACCCGCCCGAGGACACGCCCCCGGACCCAGTGGAAGAGGACGCGTGCCCTACGCGACGACGGTCGCCGAAGCGACGAGCCCGGGCGCTCTGGGCCGTATTCGGCCCTTGGCGTCGGGATCACGCTGCGGCAGGAAGGCGGTACGCCGGTCTCGCTCACGTATCGCCGTACGCACCCGCTGAGGCGCGACGACCGGCGCGCAGCGCGCGGCGACCAGAGCACAGGTCAGCAGCGCGGCCCCGGCAGCGGTCGTGGCGGCCAGCGCCACACTCACGGAGAAGCCACCGGCATCCAGCAGGCACAGCGCGAGAATCTGCACGAGCGGAAGCAGGACCTGCACGAACGGAAGAAGCACGGCGAGACGGCGAGCCCGCTCGGCGGCAACCCGACCACGCTCCACGCGCACCCCTCCCCTCCTGCTGTTCCCCGTCACCTCTTGAAACGCCGGACCCGCCGGAACGGTTCCCACGCCCCGACGCCCGGAAGACGCCCCAGCCCGGCACCCGGCCCGCGGCCCCAGCCCCCGGCCCTCAGCCCTCAGCCCTCAGCCCCCAGGCCCTCGAAGATCCGCCTGCCAGCGGACGCCCCGCGCCGCCCCGACCGCCCCGACGCAAGGGAACCGGCCGCACCCCACCACCCCTGACCAGCCGCCCTCTCACGCCCTCTCCCCGTCGGCAGTACGGTGTCCCCCATGCGCCCCGACACGCCTGCCGAAAACGTCGACCACACCGCCGAAGCGGCACGCCTGGAGCGGACCGCCGAGCTCTACCCCGAGGACGCCGAGTCCCTGCTGCTACGGGCCGCCGCCCACCGCGAACTCTCCGGCGACCGCCCCGCCGCCACGGCCCTCTACGACCGCCTGCTCGCCTCCGGCACCCCCCTGGACAACCCGCACCTGGTCCGCGCCCTGAAGGCCTCCAACCTCTGGGAGTACGGCCACGAGGCGGAGGCCCGGGCGATCATCGACGGCCTCCGCGCGGCGTCCCCCCGCGACCCGGCGCCCTGGGTGATCGTCGCGGAGTCGCTGGAGTCCCACGACGAGCTGGAGCAGGCCCACGAGACGTTCACGGAGGCGGTACGCCTCCTGGTGACCGACAACCCGAAGCCCCCGAAGCCTACGCACCCGCTCCTGTTCGGCCGCCACCGCGTCCGCAGGATGCTGGGCGCCGCCCACGACGAGTGGGACGCCCTCGCGGACTCCGTCCACACCCTCCCGATCACCCTGGACGAACTCCACGACCCGAACCGCGTGTGGTCCCTGGGCTCGGAGAACCCGGCGGAACTGGAGGCGGAGCTCATCCGCCTGCGCGCGGAGCTGGGCGCCTACCGCGAGGCCCTCTCCCGCCCGTTCCCGGTGGCGATGCTCCACTGGCCGGCCTCTGAGCTGACGGAGCTCCTCACGGCGTACCCGGCCCTCTTGGAGGAGTACCCCTCCCACGAGGAGCACCTGGCGAGGATAGAGTCCGCCCTCCGCGAACTGGCCGCCTCGGGCACCGGCAACCTGGGCATCGTCACCGGCACGGTCCCGTCCTACGAGGCCTTCGCGGCCGCCGAGGGAACCTCCCCCGCGGACGCGACCCTCCTCCCCCAGTACGCGACGACCCTGGCGGCCCGAGGCCGAGCGGTCGCCTGGCCCCCGGACCCGGGCGCCCCCTGCTGGTGCGGCTCGACGACCCCGTACGAGACCTGCCACGGCGGCACCGCGCCCTGACCCGGGGCAAACTGGACGTATGACCACCAAAGCCATCCTGGACGGCGGGCCGGACGACCTCGCAGGCAACGTCGTCCCGATCACCCCACCCGGCCAAGAACTCAAGATCCCCCACCGAGGCGGCTACGAGCACTACAAGGTCACAACGCGCCACGAAAAAACCCAGGACGGAGAAGCAACCGTCTACCAGTGGTGGGAACGGACCGAGGTCGCGGAGTAACCCCGTCGAACCACCACGGAACCACCCCGACAGGGCCGTCGCCCTCCCCTACCTGACATCCGACAGCCCTGGCCCTCCAGCATCCTGCGCGACGTCCCAACCCCGCCCCTCCACCGCCTCGGCGGCCGGGGCGTCCGCACCCCAGGGAGACAGCCCCCAGCGCCAGCGCACCCCTACCCCCGGCCGTGAGCCGCCGCACCACGACACTGCAAAGAAGCGGGCGGCCCAACAGCCTTGGCGAACACCGTTGAGCCGATCGCCGGACAGCGCAAGCAGCGCCGAGCACGCCGAACACGCGGTGCGTGCAGCGCGCCAGGGTCACACGAGATAGGCAAGCCACTCCCAGAGCCCAGACGTGCGCTTGCTTTAATGCGAGACTCTTGATGCCGAGAGTCAGTGGACAAGATCACTGACGCTCGCATGAGCAGCCATCGCAGAAGGAGAGTCATGCCCCCCAGCGGCCATGAGCGCCCGCAGTTCGCCCAGCCACTGACCTCAATCGAGATCTGTGCCGGGGCCGGCGGACAAGCCGTTGGGCTCCACAACGCCGGGTTCGATCATCTCGCATTGGTTGAGTGGGACCCCCACGCTGTAAACACGCTGCGATCTAACGTTGGAGACTGGCCGGGCTGGACTCCTGAAAAGGCCCGCAATATTACGCCGATGGACGTCAGAGATTTCCTTGACTCTCCGACGGCGAAAGAACTCAAGGAAAAAGGGAACCTCGACCTGCTAGCAGGCGGAGTCCCCTGCCCTCCTTTCTCCTTGGCCGGAAAGAGGCTGGGAGAGGACGACGAGCGAGACCTCTTCCCTGCAGCACTGAAGATCATCGATGAGCTGCAGCCCAGGGCAGTGATGATCGAGAATGTCCGAGGAATCCTCGAACCTCCGGAATTCTTCATCGAGTACAGGAAGCGCATCCTGGATCATCTCAGCGACTCCGGTTACACCGTTCCAGACATCGATGCGACACAGAGCGCAAAGGCGCAAGACCTCGCCATGCGCAAAGTCTGGCGTCGGCTCGACGCGAAGGACTTTGGAGTTCCTCAGCTGCGTCCGCGAGCCATCCTCGTAGCCTTCCATGAAAAAGCACTCAAGGGCGGGCGGGAATTCCACTGGCCCATCCGCCTCAGGACGGAAGAGGCCACGGTCTTCGAGTGCCTCGACCAGACCATGCGTGAGCGCTGCGAGGATTTCTGGGACAAGAACCAGCGGGGTGAACCGGCAGAACCAGGCGAGCGAACCGGTAAAGACGTGTACTACGCATGGCGCGAGGCCGCGGAGAAGGCGGCGGTCCTCGGCCGGGGAGTGGCGCCCACTCTGGTCGGCGGGTCCAGGAAGCACGGCGGTGCCGACCTGGGTCCGACTCGCGCCAAGAAGGCCTGGGCTGCGATGCATGTGAACGCCATGGGCCTCGCCAATGACCGGAAGGACTGCGACCCTGAACGCGACTTGTTCAGGGACGCTGGCCCAATGCTGACCGTTGAGCAGGCAGCCATCATCCAAGGCTTTCCTCGGGACTGGGATTTCCAGGGCAGGAAGACTGCACGATACCGTCAGGTTGGAAACGCGTTTCCGCCGCCGGTGGCCGAAGCGGTGGGCCGAGCAATCGCCGCCGTACTCCGCCCCGAGCACAGCGACGAATTGCTCGCTGATTACGAAATCGACTGCTCTGATGAGGGAGCGATCCCTGGAGACGAGGCCCAGCAGATGGAGTTCTCGATGTCAGAAACCGTCAGCCCCGGCTCTGCGAGCGAGAACCACCTCGGTAATTTTGTTGGCGCAGGCCTCTGACGGCTCGTGCTCCCAGAAGCGGAGCACGAGCCACCCGGCCTCTTTCAGCCTCTGATCTGTATCCCGGTCTCTTCTCACGTTGCGCAGCACTTTTTCGGACCAGTAGCCAGAATTCGTTCTCGGGGGCACGTAGTGCTCAGGGCAGCCATGCCAGTAACAGCCGTCTATAAAGACGGCCACCTTTGCCGGACGGAAAACCAGGTCCGCCGTCCGGCGAAGGTCTGGCAGAGGCCGTGCCGCCACGCGGTAGCGGAGCCCCCTGGCGTGGAGGAGCCGCCGGATGAGCCACTCGGGCTTCGTGTCACGGCTGCGGATCGCCTGCATGTTCCGGCGGCGTGCAGCGGACGAAGCCCAGGAACCTTCCGGAGCCACCCATTCACCATCATGAGACACACCGCAGAGGGTAGTCCCGAGAAGCCAGCCGCACGCAGCCAGTCCTAGCGGCGGCCTCCCATGTGACTCAGGAGCGCCTCGACATCGCTCGGTGCCAGGCCGGCGGCCACAGCCGGCTCCTCCTCCAGGTCTGCGAGCTGCTGCACCGTGGGGTCGTCCAGGATGCGGCCCATGAACTCCAGCTTGCGCTCCAGGCGGTCAGCCACCACCTCGTCGATGGAGTTCCGCACCGCCAGGACTGTCACCCGGGTCTCTGTATCGGGGGCGAGGCCGAGACGGTGGATCCTGTCGAGGCTCTGCAGGAAGCGGCCTGCCATGAAGTCACGGTCTACATAGACAGCGTCGTGGCAGACGTGGTGGAGGCTGATTCCCTCACCCAGGGTGGCCGGGTTTGAAATGAGCACCATGCACGCCGGGTCCTCCCGGAACCGGCGAAGCTGTTCCTCCCGGTCAGGGGTGCCTCCGTGGACGACAGCAGGGCTGTACTTCTCCAGCATGCGCTCCAGCGTGGTCAGGCTCCTGACGAACGTCGTCCAGACCAGCGTCTTACGGCCCTGGGCGGCATTCTCCGCGATGATCGCCACAGCCTCCTTGTACTTCGGCGAAAGCTCGTAGTCAGGGAGGTTCTGCATAAGCGAGTACAGCGAGGTCCCCTCGGGGATCTCCAGAGGCGGCAGTTGGTAGGCGAGCGGCTCGTACCGGCTGCCTCCTTCCAGAAGCAAGGCCGGGCTCGTGGCAGCCATGAGGAGGCGGAGGGCCGTCTTCCCGAGGGAACTCAGGTCCTCTCGTGCGGCGCCACTGTTCTCACCGCCAACGATTGCCGTGTAGATCTCGTCATGCAGTGGCGGCATATCAACGAAGCGCAGACCCAGCTGCACGGGAGGCAGGCCGAGTTCCTGCTTCGTCGTGCGGGTGAACAGGGGCCGGAGAACGGTACTGGCGTGCGCGAGGTCTCCTCCGGCCACCGCCTGCACCACCGTGCGCTGGCCATGTCCGGGCCAGACGAAACCCAGGAGGTTCTCCAGGTCCCGGGAACCGTTTGGAGCCGGCGTACCTGTCAGGATCAGCCTGCGCGCCGCCAGCGGACCGAGCGCCATACAGGCCGCACCGTAAGTGCCCCTGGCACCGAGCTTCATCCGGTGCGCCTCGTCGAGGATGATCATGGAGGGCCCAGCCTTGAGCCAGCTGGCCAGCATGGACAGCGACCGGTCGAGGCGCTCGTAGTTCACCACGAGCACCTCAGCCCACTGATCCATCGACCCGTCCAGGACGTTGATGCGCAGAGGATGAATCAGGCACTCGGCGGTCTCATAACGCCACGACTCGTAGGCGGACTTGGGGCAGACAACCAGCAGGCGGCTCACGCGGCCGGCCGCTTTCTGCGCCGCGTACACAGCGAGCGCGACGCGCGTCTTCCCCGCACCGGGGACACTGAAGTTGGCGCCATGCTGCAACGACAGGAGCTTCGCGATATCCCGGCGCTGGAACTCGCTGAGTTCGCCCTTCCAGGTGTCGCCGAGAAGTGCGGGGACGTCATCGGGCGCCACTTCGCCGGGCGTCTCGCGACCCGCAAGCCGCTCCTGCACAGTCTGAGCGTCCCGGACCACGCCGGACACCAGATCCCGCAGGTCGTCCGCCCACTCCACGCCAGCCGGGTCGGGCCAGGAGCTGAGCACTCCCAGGTCGGCGAGCAGTTCGTCCAGGGAGACCGAGGCGCTCGACGGGCCAAGCTGGCCGCCGGTACGGAACCGGGCAGCCAGCTGGACAAGATCCTGCAGATACGTTTCGGTCGTCCGCAAGACGACACGGGTCCGGGTTTCGTCGAACCCGAGACGCAGGGACACCTCACGATCAGTGCCGGTCAACGCGAACCCTCCGCCGACACGGCCTCAAGCAGCCAGGAAACGCCCTCACCGGGCTGCGGCAGCCCCCGCCCGGCCTGCTGCGCAAGCTTGAGCAGGCTGGTCCGCAGCTTGACCAGCGCCTCGTCGAACTGCTCCTCGTCCAAGCTGCGGGCCGTACGTGCCTGTACCAGGTCACTCACGCACTGGTCGATGCTGGCGCACGCGTCAGCCAGCCGGGCAGGCGCAAGCTGCTTGCGCTTGCGCAGCCGTGCGCTACGGCCAGCTGCCTCGATCGCTTTGTCGAAGGCCTTCTCCGCACGGTCCCAGACCTCCTGCGCGGAGGCCTTCTGCTCATCGCCGATCGCCGGCGCATCACTGCGCACGACCGCGGCGGCCCGCAGAATCTCATCGTTCATCGCGCGCGCTTCGGCAACCGCAGAGGAGGCTGCGGGGACCTCCAGGTCAAGACCGGGTACAGACACCGACTGCGGCTGGGCAGCGCCGCCGCTCCCCTTGGGCAACTGCTCGTCGAAACCCGCTTTCAGGAAGTCTTCGTCGATGTGACGGACATCCGTCTTCGAGAAGTTAAGAAGGATGGCGGCCAGGCGCAGCTCCTTCAGGACCTCCGCCTGGTCACGGTCGACCGTCTCCAACTTCACGTACAGGCGGTGGAGTTCCTTGAGGCGCTCCTGAGCTCCTTCCCAGTCCACCAGGCGCAGTGCGTTGCCGCCGCCCGTGCGGCTGCGCTCGTTGAGCTCACGGATCGTGCTCAGGATCCACCGCTCCTGGTGATAGGTGCGGACCTGAATCCGGAAGTCCCTCGCGATCTGCTCCGGCGTGCGCCCCAGTGCCGCCTGCTCCTCCATAGCGAGAAGGCGGTTGATGTAGGAGTAGTCGCGCCGGTGGTCCTTGCGCAACTGCAAGGCCAGCTCGACAGCGTTGACGTCGGCCCAGGTGAACGACTCCGGCAGCACACCGACCCGCATCGACTGCTGACCGAGTTCCCGCAGCGCGGCTGCTCGGGTGTTGCCGTTGACAAGCACACCGTGCCGGGTCACCAGCCCGGGGTCGTTCTGCCCGAACTCCTGCAGACTGTCCCTGAGGGTGTCGAAGTCCTTGTCCCGCACGTTCGGGTTCGCCGGCGACGCCTTGAGCAAGAACTGGAGGTAATCCTGGCTCTCCGCGCTCCACGGGTCCTTCTCCAGCGCCGCCTCCTTCTCAGGGTCATGGCTGCGCTGGGCTCGAATGCGGTGGGTGCTCGGGTTGTAGTAGAGGCCGTTGAGCGGCAGGTCGATCACTTCGACGTGGGCCTGCTGCCCGTTCCAGTCGACCGTCACGGTCTCCCGGGTGCCGCCGGACGCCCTGGCTTCATCCACCTTCTTACTGATCAGCTCACTGAACTCGGCCGCACGGGGCGGGGCCGGAAGCTCGCGCATCATCGTGTGTCCGTCCTGTCTCAGTCTTCGGTGCCGTCAAGGTCAAGAGCGTCGGCCACAGTCTTACGGGACTCTTCCGGAAGAGTCCGGTACATCCCCCACAGGACCTCCAGCGAGCTGTACGTACGCTGGCCAGCCTTCACCCACCCGCTGAGCACGCTCCGCTCCAGGGGCGCAAGCGACTCGATCCGGGAAAGGATTTCACGCAGGTCCACTGAGCGGTCGACGCTCCCACGCCCGCATCGCTTGCACTCGGTTACCAGCTGGTGCGTGACGCGGCCATCCGCCAGGGTGACCTGTCGCCTGGCGACGTTCAGCACCGACTGCTCGACACCGTCCTCGTACGCTTCACCGCCGGCGATTCCACACGTCCGGCAGAGGTAGCCGTCCTCCTGAAGCACCTTTGCCCGCTGTGCGTTGGTGATGCTGGCCTTGTGGCTGGGCCCCTTCGCCTGACCGGGAACCCACACGTCCTTGCCACGCCTCGCGAACCTGCGCTCCTGCGGAAGCAGCGCGGGGTCCTCCCGGTTGGTCGTGATCTCCCAGTCGTGGTCGCGCAGATCACGCATGCGCCGGTCGATCTGCGCGATGTCCGGGAAGGCCTCGCGGAGCTTGGCCACAGTGAAGATCTGCCCCTCCCCGACCTCCTGGACCAACCACAACGCCGCCCGCGCCATGCTGCCCAGCTTGTGGTTCCCGACCTTGGTCTCACGCCAAGACGGCATCGTCATGTTGAGTTCCCTTCCCCATGGAGAACATATGCGGTGAATTACCACGTATTCCGTGAAACGACAGGCATGCGCCGCTTCACGGTACTTGTGACTTACACCGACCCCCCGCGCCACTCGCGGCTGACACCTAAAGAGTGACACATCGGAATGACAGCGAACCGTCTCGAAGCAACTTGCGCACTAACTAGCAAGAGAGGAAGCAGAATCCACCAGGCAACGCCTTGCCCGCCTCCGGCAGAATGGCGGGTACTGCCGCTAACTGGACGGCAGATGGGGCCGGTTTGGCCAGAATCGCGGAGGTTTGCCCCACATGGCAGCACGCAGAACCAGTCGCCGCCCGTTCGCTTGGACGGAGAAGGACTTCCCGGACGACGTGTTTCAGGACAAGCGGCGGTTCGGTGCTGCGCTCCAGGAGATCTGCCGCCATTTCGTGATCAGGTCGGCCGACGGCGCGCCCCTCACTCACCCAACACAAGCTCAGGCCGCTGGCTACCTCAACGTCAGCGAGAGCGCGCTGACGCGGTACCTCAGGGGCCAGCACGTCCCGCCGCGTGCCACGGCTCTCTTGATATTCGAGACCGCTTGCCGGGACGCAGGCGGTGAGCAGAACCTCCCCGTCACCAGGGAAAAGCTGCTTGAACTGCACGCGAAAGCCGAGCAGGAACGATGCGGCAACTGCTCAAGGCACCGTGAGGCGGAGCGCGTCGCCCAGGAGCGGCTCAGGGCCCTGCAGGAAAACCAGGAGAGGCTTGAGCGTGCGGCGGCAGAAGATGCCGCAGAACTGCGCGAACTCCGTCGGCAGGCGACCGTTCTCAAGCGTGAGGCACAGCTGGCCCGGACCATAAAACCGGTTGCTCAACCGGGTTCAAGAGCCGGCTCGCGTAAGGTCGCGATGTCGGCACGGGCGGCAACTCTGTTGCCGGTCCCCCGCCGACGCAGGGACCGGCAACTGAGCAAAAACGAAAGGTCGGCCGCCCGGCACATCGCACTCCGCGCCGAGGAACTGCTGCACGGCGGCCGGCCGGACAGCACTCTCGCGCTCCTGCGCCACACCGCAGAGGCCTACACGCCTGTTGAACTCGCTACGCTGATAACCGTGTTGCGGATGCGCGAGCAGCACAAGCTCGCCGACAACCTGGTGCACATCTACGGCCGTGACCGGACGGACCACGATGTCGTGCAAGCGGCGCTGCTGCTGCACGAGCACGAGGCCGCCAAGGACGCGGAGTCGCTCTTGCGGACGGCAGCTGCGCATCCTGGGCCGGCTACCTCACAGACCAGACTGTCTGGATAGAGCCGACCGCCCGAGGACGTACCGGCGCAGACCGGAAACAAGGCGCTCAGGCCGCGACGTCCGGCGCGGCCTCATAGTGCATCTGGGCTTGGTCCAGGATGTCCTCGGGGTCAAACCCACGGGTGGCGGTCCAGTGCAGCAGATCCGCGATCAGCTCCACCGCCGACTCCCGCAGACCCACGTCTCTGCTGTGCACCAGCGGGCCAGAGGCGGCCCCCCTCACTTCCTGGTACGCCTCCAGCATCAGGACGGCTCGCTCCATGCGCCGGCAGCCGCTCCGTGCATTCAGGTCGATCTCGCACCACACCGCCTTTCCCGCCGCCGTCAGCACGATTCCCCAGTCAGCGGCCATCGCAGCCAGGAGATGCAGGCCGCGGCCACACTCGTCTCCACAGTCGGCGGACTGCTGCACCGGCACCACGTCACTCTTGTCGTGGACTTCAAGACGCAGCCTGCTCTCGCCCATCTCCAGTACGAGCGTCGCGGGAGCACCTCGGCCCACGTGCTTGATCACGTTCGTGGCCAGCTCGCTGACCAGCAGTTCCACCTCTTCGGCGATGGTCGGCGCACCCCAGCAGTCAAGTTGTCTCGTGGCGGCCCGCCGCAACAGCCGCACCTCAGCAGGTACCGCCTCGAAAGGCAGAACACAACGGAGCCGGTGTGCGATCACCTCGGAGCTGGCCATGGGGTACTCCTCCCTCCCAAGCCACACACATGCCTGCACCTGCCGTATCCGTACGGCTGCACTGCGTAGCGATCCGGAAGCGAGCATGGCACAGAGAAGTCTCGCTGTGTAACTTCTCACTGAAATCCATCGGGTGAATCTGATGGTCAGTCGCTTCGGCCCTGCCTAGCCTGAGTGAGATCACCCCCGGGTTTGTCGCCCGGCACCCTGCGAGGAGCCACATGCCCGAACGCACCACCACCCGCCGCCGTCAACTCGGCGCGATGATGCGCAAGTTGCGTGCGCGGAAGGGTCTGACTCTTGAGGAGGCCGGGCGGCTCGTCGGCGTCTCCAAGGCGACGGTCAGCAGATACGAGACACAGTCCGGCCCGGTGAAGTGGCTTGTCGTGGACGCTCTGTGCAGGGAATACGGCGCGTCAGATGCTGAGCGCGAAGCTGTCGTTCGCCTCGCGAAAGACGCCAAGCAGCAAGGCTGGTGGAGCTCGTTCGGCGACTCCATCCCAGAGAGCATGAACCTGCTGCTCACCCTCGAAGACGATGCCGTGCGAGAGAGCCACTTCTCCTGCGTCTACGTCCCCGGGCTACTGCAGACACGCGCGTACAGCACCGCGCTGCAGAAGGCCAACGAGGTGCCGCTGGCCCCGGCCGAGATCGAGCGGCTCGTCGACATCCGCATGAAGCGGCAGGAGATCCTCACCCGCCCCAGGCCGCTGAGCCTGTGGGCAATCTTGGACGAGTCCGTGATCCGCCGGGTCGTCGGATCGCCACGAGACATGAAGGAACAGCTTGAGCGGCTGCTTATGGCGAACGAGTCTCCGCACATAACGCTCCAGGTGCTGCCCTTCGCCAAGGGCGCGCATGCGGCCGCACTGGGGAGCTTCGTCATCATCGGCGGTACAGAACCCGCACTCGACGTGGTGTACGTCGACTTCCACACAGGCTCCTTGTTCCTCGAGAAGGAGGAGGAACTGGAGCGATACAGACTTGCGTTCGAGTACCTCCGCGCACAAGCGTTGGACATGGAGGCTTCCTCCGCACTGATCCACCGCGCCAGCAAGGAGCTTTGAATGCCTACCGACGATCAGTCCGTCACGGAACCGACTTGGTTCAAGTCGTCACACAGCGGGGGAAACACGACCGAATGTGTGGAGGCTGCCTACGTACCGGCCGGGCTGCTCGTAAGGGACTCCAAACAGCCAGGAGGTGGTCACCTGCGCATGTCGGCGACTGCCTGGGCCGACTTCATAGGTTGTCTGGCCAGAGGAACTCTGCGTCCCTGACCCGCATCGCCGACGGCGCCAGCTGCCTGCCGCACCTGACCGCGTCCGACAGGTCAGCAAGGAGTGACTCTTGAAGACAGCAACGTCAGAGCCTCGCTGGTTCAAGTCCTCATACAGCGGGGGCAGCGGCACCGAGTGCGTCGAATGCGCCTACGCCTCGCACGGCGCACTGATACGCGACGCCAAGTACGCAGACGGACCTGTCGTCCCCGTTGGAGCGGAGGCTTGGGTTGAGTTCATTGATGCGCTGCACAGCAGAGCTCTGGGCTAGCAGCCGGAGGAGCGCATGAGCCGTCGTCGATTACCGGGGCAGGATCCTCCTGCACCGCGACCCCGACTTCGACATCGCCGTCCAGGAAGGCATCGACCTCGCGGCACTAATGAAGCGGCAGGCACAAGGCGAGTGAGCCGCGGCAGCGCCCCGAGACGGAGCCACTATCGTCGGCCGCGCCAGCATCGAATACGAGCCAGGGTCAGCTCAGAGGCGTAGAAGTCTGTGCAAGTAACTGGCAGGCGGGGTCACACCGCCGCAAGTCTGGTCAAGTCAACCGTTGGCACCAGCACCGGAGGCAACATGGCGCTGCACCGCCTGGGCAAGGACCCTGAGAGTCCCAACAACGGCTCTCCGACCGTGTACCTGGACGACGAGACCGGGAACTACATCCTGCAAGGATGGCGCGTCACGGACGCCGAGCGGCTGGCGCAGCTAGATATCCCCAGTCACGAGACTGTGATCGAGTTCCCCAGGCGCATGATGCAGTTCTTCCCGGAGGTGAACGGCGGTGCCGCAGACGAGGTTTGAGGAGCTGTTCCGCTCCGCCCAGCGGAGTGCGTACCACCTGGAGATGCGGGACGCCTACGGGCTCGACGAGGACTATCAGGAGTGGTCCGCGGGGCATCGCTTCGACCCGGCGGAGCGCTGGCCGTGGTGGATCGATCTGGTTTCCTCAGCGGTGGCCCGCGGTGTGGCCGTGCACCGCGCCCGCATCGTCTCTGAGCCCATCTCCGCCTACGTCCGCTACGAGTACGAGCTGACCAGCGGGCACAACATCAAGGCCGGTGAGGCCGTGCGCTGGCTGCCGCGCAGGCAGGCTTCGGGACTTGCGCTGCCGGGGAACGACTTCTGGCTGTTCGACGGCACGACCGTCCTGTTCAATCACTTCGCAGGAGACGGGACGATGACCGGAGAAGAGATTGTGACGGACCCCGCAGTCGTGGACCTGTGCTCCGACGCGTTCGCCGTTGTCTGGGAGCGAGCGACTCCTCATGAGGAGTACCAGCCGGCCTGACTGTCCCGGTCCCTCAGCCTCCATGTCTTCGTCATCCAGCGTCCAGCAAGCCCGAGAGGCCCTGGGCAAGCGCCTGCGGGAGCTTCGGAAGGACTCCGGCTTGACTGCGCGGGAGCTTGCCTTCAGGGCGGGCTGGCATGAAAGCAAGTGCAGCCGCCTGGAGAACGGTCGTACACCACCGTCCGACGATGACCTGCGCATGTACACGCTGCACTGCGGCGCGGTCGATCAGACGGCCGACCTGATCGCCACAGCGCGGAACATCGACGGTGCATATGTCGAGTGGCGCCGCATGGAACGCTCCGGGCTGCGACGTGCGCAGGAGTCGGTGATCCCCCTGTGGGAACGCACCAGGCGCTTCCGGGCGTACTCGTCCTGGCTGATACCCGGCCCGTTTCAGACACCTGCGTACATCAGGGCCCTTCTGATGTCGATTCGCGACCGGCGCGCTCTGCCCGACGACTTGGACGCGGCAGTTCAGATCCGCGTGGATAAGCAGCGCGTCTTGTACGAGGGAGCACGCCGCTTCGCCGTAGTGCTGGAAGAGAGCACGCTCCGGCACATCATCGGCGGGGCGGAGACGATGGCCGGGCAACTCGGTCATCTGCTGTCGCTGGCGACCCTTCCCAACGTCAGCTTGGGCGTCATCCCGCTGAGCGCCGACCGTACGGCCCTGTGGCCGGTCGAGGACTTCTGGATCTTCGATGATGCCCAGGTGAATGTCGAGTTGGTCTCCGCCTTCCTCACCATCTCGCAGCCGCACGAGGTCGGTATGTACGCCCGGGCCTTCACAACTCTCGCAGACTCTGCGGTCTACGGGACACCCGCCCGTGCCTTGATCACGTCGGCCATCGACTCGCTCGGGTGACTGTGTGCAAGTCCATGCACGTTCGTTGAGGGCTGGTCTCGCCGATTTCTAGCTTGGTCGTCACAAAGCCCCGAGAAAGGAAGGGTCATCCATGGCGACATCCTGTGCCCAGGCACCCTGGGCCATGCGGCTCGTGACAGACCGGCGGCCCATCAGTCCCGCTCCCTACGCTACTGTGACGCTGGACTCGGTCACACAGACGGCCCGCTACACCGACGCGGCCGGGCACGTGGTTGAGATGGGCAAGCACGGGACGTCGAGGACGAGTAGCACGGCATCGGTGTCCGGGGGCGGGGACGGGCAGCAGCCCCAGCCGCAGTCCCAGGACGACACGACGACCGACTACGAATCGGACTGACCGTTGGCGTCCACCGTCCTGGTCATCACCGCGCTGGAGGATGTGACCGCTGACCTGGTCATCGCAGCCCTCAACGAGCGTGGCGTGCACGTTGCCCGCGTCGACCCTGCCGACATCGGGCCGCACCTCGCCTTCGCGTTCCACCTGAGCCCTGGCAGCACGGTGTGGAGCGGGTCGCTTCGTACAACGAGCCGGGAGGTGCGGTTGGAGGAGGTGGCTGCGGTCTACTTCCGGCGTCCGACGCCGTACACCTCTCGGTTCGTCCATCTCTCCGTGCAGGAAAGGGAGTTCGCGGTCGCCGAAGCGCGGCACGGGCTCGGTGGGGTGCTCAACGGGCTGAGCGGCGTGCGGTACGTCAATCATCCGCTGGCGGTCGCCCACGCCGAGTTCAAGCCGAGGCAGCTCAGGCAGTTCACCGAGCTCGGGTTGCAGATCCCGCCGACCCTGGTGACCAACGACGTTGATGCGGCGCGGAACTTCGCCGAGCTTCACGGGCACGTGGTCTACAAGACGTTCCGCGGGCTGCCTCGGGGCGAGGGCGGGTGTGCCGGAGCTGTCTGGACCCAACGTATCGACGCGGCGACTCTCGATGAGTCGATCGCGGTGACCGCCCACCTGTTCCAGGCTGAGATTCCCAAGAGGAGTGACGTACGGGTCACTGTGGTCGGGCGGCGGGTCTTCGCGCAGGAGATCATCACGCCCGACCGTGCGCTGGACTGGCGCAGAGGGGACTGGGACCAGTTGGCCTACGGCTCTGTCGCTGTCCCTCCCCGTATCGAGGCGGCTCTGCAGAGCTACCTGCGGGCGTTCGGCCTGGTCTTCGGCTGCTTCGACTTCGCGCTCACGGGATGCGCCGACGAGCCTGAAGCGTGGTGGGCGATCGAGTGCAATCCGAACGGCCAGTGGGGGTGGCTGCCTGATGCGGACGCCATCGCCGGGGCGTTCGCCGATGTTCTGACCGAGAAAGGAGGCGGTCAGCCATGATGGTGCCCGCCGATCCTGAGACCGATGCGGTGCGGCTGCGGGAGGCCATGGTGAAGGGCCTGGCCGACGGGGGTGTGCTGGGCGATCCCGCGTGGCGGGCGGCCGTGGAGAAGGTGCCGCGGCACCGCTTTGTGCCCGGCTTCTATCTGGCCGCCGCCGAGCGCGATGAGCAGGGGCTGACCGTGTGGGAGCCGGTCACCGCCGAGCTCGACTATGGGCGGTGGCTCGCCGGCGCGTACTCCGACTCCACGTTGGTGACGCAGTTCGACGGTGAGGAGCCGGACTGGAAGAGCCCGGTCGTACGGCATGGGGGTGCGCCGTCCTCGTCGTCGACGCTGCCGTCGCTCGTCGTGCGGATGTGGGAGGACGCCGATGTGCGGGAGGGGCACGATGTGCTGGAGATCGGGACCGGCACCGGGTACTCCACCGCGCTCGCGTGTGAGCGGCTGGGGTCATCGCATGTGACGAGCGTCGACGTCGACTCGAGTCGGCTGGAGGCCGCGGCAGAGGCGCTGTATGCCTGCGGCTATGTGCCGACGCTGGCTGTCGCGGACGGGCTGTACGGGTACTGGCCCGAGGCCTGGTTCGATCGGATCGTGACCGCCTGCTCGATGCGGGCGGTGCCGTCTGCGCTGATTGCTCAGTGTCGTCCTGGCGGGAAGATCCTGGTGAATCTGTCCGGCTGGTTCTACGGGCATGCGCGCGCTCTGCTCACCGTGGCTGGCGATGGCTCGGCTGAAGGGCCGTTGTTGCCGGGCACGATCTCCTTCATGTCCGTACGGAGGCATGTGGCGCCCGCGTTCGGCAATCCGTCCGACTGGACGGCGGGGCTGCCTGAGGAGCCTCGGGCCGCCCGGCACAGTTGTGATCGCCTTACCGCCGCGACGACGGAGGCGTTCCATCTGCTGTTCCTGGCCCAATGTGCCGTGCCGGACGCTCAGTTGATCACCCTTGATGGTGTGGTGCATCTGATCGACGTCGTAAGCGGTTCGGCTGCCACGCTCACCCAGAACGGGGGCGGGTGGGATGTACGTGAGGGCGGGCTCGTGAAGCTGTGGGAGCGGGTCGAGGCTGTCCTGGACGCGTACGACGCGGCGGGGCGGCCGGGGCCGGAGGCGTTCAGGGTGACTGTGAGCGGTGAGGGTCAGTACGTACGTCACCCGGGGATGACGGTGTTGCGGTTGCCGGGTGGTGGGTTGTAGGGGGCGTTGGCTGCAAGGTGCCCATGGCCGCCCGGGTTTTCTCAGGGTGGCGGTTCCGGGGCGAGCGTCAAGAGCGCCCTTCTGGCGTCGGCTAGCGCCGATTCCGCTTCGCTTCACTCTTGACGCTCGCCCCTCCACCGCGGAGTTCTCCTTGGCCGGGCGGCCCAAAGGGGGGCGGCGGGGACGGTGGGTGGGGGTGCCGGTCGTCTGCCGGGCGGGCGCCGGCTGCGTGGGGTTTTCAGGGGGTCCGGTCGTCGGGGCGGCTGCTGTTCTCTGCGCCTGCTCGTATGGGGAACTGCCCTGTTGGAGGGAAGGGCAGGGGCTGTCGAGTCCGTCTCCTGTCCTCGGCTCCAGGGCTCAGGGCTCAGGGATGACGGGCTACCAGGGCAACCGGCCCTCCGCGTCGAAGTAGCCCCCCGTGGGGCCGTCGGGGCCCAGCTGGGCCATACGGACGATGATCTCCGCGCCCTGTTCGACGGTCTGGGTGCCCGTGTTGCCGTTGAGGTCCGTCTTGGTGTAGCCGGGTTCCACCGCGTTGATCCGCATGTGCGGGAACGCCTTCGCGTACTGCACGGTGATCATGTTGACCGCGGCCTTCGACGCCGGGTACGCGACGCCGGGGTAGGCGTGGGTCGGGGTGCCGGCGGTGGTGACGCGGGTGAGGGAGGCCAGGCCGCTGCTGAGGTTGACCACTACGGGGGATGCCGAGCGCTGCAGCAGCGGCAGGAACGCCTGGGTGACCCGCACGGTGCCGAAGACGTTGGTCTCGAACACCTGCCGCATCATCTCGGCGGTGACGTCCGCGGCGCCGATCACGCTGTTGTCCTCGGCTCGTCCTTCGATGCCGGCGTTGTTGACCAGCACGTCCAGTCCGCCGTCGGCCTCGATGGTCCTGGCCGCGGCCGTGACGGAGGCGTCGTCGGTGACATCGAGCTGCACGGTCCGCGCTCCCAGCTGATCGGCGGCCCGGCGGCCACGCTCAGGGTCCCGGCTGCCGATGTAGACGGTGTGGCCTGCGGCGATGAGGCGGCGGGCGGTCTCGAAGCCGAGGCCCTTGTTCGCTCCGGTGATCAGGGTTGTCGTCATGCCTCCACGGTGCGTCGGTGCCCTTGTGTCAGCCAGGCGTCCGGTCTTCCTGGGACCGGCAGTACCAGGAAGAGCCGGTGGTGGCGGTGCACACTGGCAGGTATGGCGGCGACGGAATTCGGGCAGGCGGTGCGTCGCTGGCGCGAGCGGATCCCGCCCGAGGCGGCCGGGCTGCCCGTCGGCGCGGTTCGGCGCACGGCCGGGCTCCGCCGCGAGGAACTGGCCCTGCTCGCCGGGATCTCCGTCGACTACGTCACCCGGCTCGAGCAGGGCCGCGCGACGCGTCCCTCGTCTCAGGTCGTCGAGGCACTGGCCAGGGCACTGCGGCTGTCGGCGGACGAGCGCGCCCACCTGTTCCGGCTGGCCGGGCTCGCGCCGCCTGGCCCGCGGACGGTCCCGGCGTACATCACCCCGAGTGTCCAGCGGCTGCTCGACAGACTGACGGGCACTCCCGTGGCGGTGTACGACGCATCCTGGACCCTCCTCCTGGCCAACGCGCCTTATGCGGCGCTGATGGGGGATCCGTCCGGTTGGCGTGGCAACGAGCGCAACGCCGTGTGGCGCCACTTCCTCGGACCGGGCACCCGGGCCCGGCACACGCCTCAGTCCCTGCGCGACTTCGAGGCCGCACTGGTGTCCGATCTGCGCGCGGCGGCCGGTCGTTACCCGGCCGACCGGCGGCTGCGGCGGCTGATCTCGGAACTGCGGGCGAACAGCGACCGGTTCGGCGCGCTGTGGGAGTCCGGCACCGTCGGCCGCCATGAGGCCGCGCGCAAGACCATCGACCATCCACACGCCGGGCCGTTGACCCTTGACTGCGACGTACTCACGGTGGCGGGCAGCGACCTGCGGATCATGATCTACACGGCCGAACCCGGTACCGAGGACGCCGACCGCCTCGCCCTGCTGACCGTGCTCGGCACGCAGACGCCGGCAGAGCCCTGATCTTCGTTCCCCCGTCAGTGGCCCTGGTCGTCCAGGGTCAACTGGCCGCGGTGGAAGTCGAAGTGCTGGGTCGGGTAGTGGTACAGCTCCTCGAGGGTCATCACGTCCTTGAAGAAGGGGTCCCGGCGCGTCGGGAAGCACATGCTCCGCGTCAGATTCGTAGGCCGGCTCGGCCTCCAGCTGGCGGTGGAGGGCGGCCAGGGTGTGGTCGAGCCTCGCCGCCATGCGCCGGTGGGTGCAGACGCGGGCGCGGGCGCTCAGGACGAAGCGTGGTCGACGTCGGTCTGGGGAGTTGCCGCGCTGCGGAGTCGGTCGGCGGTGTCGCGGAGGTAGGCGGTGACCTCGGGGTCGGCGTCGAGGGTGTAGTCGGCGTCGAGGGCGGCGAGGTACTGGGCGATGCCGGGGAGGTGGTTCCCGGAGCAGTCGACGGTGCAGGTGCTCTCGTCGAGGGGGCGGATGCGGGCGGCCAGGGCTCCCCAGGCGCGGCGGCGGACGGTCTCGGCGGGGGCGTGGACGGTGGCGACGGCGCGGTGGCGGACCGGCGCGGTGGCGATCTTGTCGGCGACGTAGGCGGCCGGGTCGTCGCCGGGGACGGGGCGGGGCGTGAAGCGGTGCCGGAGGGGCGTGGGGGCGGTGATGCGGTCGAGGCGGTAGATGCGCCAGTCGTCCTTGCCGGTGTCGTGGGCGAGGAGGTACCACGTGCCGCCGGAGGAGACGAGGTGGTGGGGCTCGACGCGGCGGGGGGCCGCTCCGGGGGCGCCTCGGGGGGTGTAGTCGAAGGCGATCATCTCGTGGTCGCGGCAGGCGACGGCGAGCAGGGCGAGGAGTTCGGGGTCGATGCGCGGGCCGCGGTTCTCCCAGTCGATGGCGACGGTGGTCTGGTGCAGGGCGGCGACCTGGGTGCGCAGCCGGGCGGGCAGGACGTGTTCGAGTTTGACCAGGGCGCGCAGTGCGGTCTCCTCCATGCCGGTGAGGTGGCCGGCGGCGGTGCGCAGGGCGACGGCGGTGGCGATGGCTTCGTCGTCGCCGAGGAGGAGGGGCGGCATGGCGGTGCCGGACGCGAGGCGGTAGCCGCCGGCGTGGCCGGTGGTGCCTTCGACGGGGTAGCCCAGTTCACGCAGGCGGTCGATGTCGCGGCGGACGGTGCGGCCGGTGACGCCGAGCCGGCCGGCGAGCTCGGCGCCCGACCACTCGCGGCGGGTCTGCAGCAGGGACAGCAGCCGGAGCATCCGGGCGGGGAGGTCACTCGTCATGGATCCAGAATGCCCCTCTTTACGGACACGATCTGTCCTAAAAGGCCCCTAACGTGAAGAGGCATGCCCCGGAAGAAAAGCCCTCATCACACCTCCCTCATCACACCTAAGGAATCCGTCCGCCATGAGCACCACCACCCACTCCGCCGGCCCCCTCAACGGTTCGGTGATCTCGTATGCGATCTGGGCCGACGACGGGCGCCGGCTCGCCGAGTTCTACGCCGCGGCACTGGGCGGCGAGGTCGGACAGCCGTACCCCGACGAGCACGGCAACGAGGTCGCCTATCCCGTGACCGTCGGCAACACGGCGTACATCTTCTACACCTCGGCCTCCTTCACCCCGCCCGACTGGCCGGGGCAGGACCTGCCCTTCCACCTGGACCTGGCGTTCCCCGACGTGGCCGCCGCCGAGAAGCGACTGCTGGAACTCGGGGCGACCAAGCCCGAATTCCAGCCCGGCGGGGAGCACTGGACAGTCCTGCTGGACCCCTCCGGCCAGCCGCTGTGCATCAGCCAGGCCGCCCAGCCCTCCTGAACGCGACCGACGACACCTTTCTTTGACGACACCTTTCTCCAAGGAGAAACCGATGAAGATCGCGCTGTTGGGGACCGGTTTCGGACAGGCGCACGCCGCCGTGTACGCCGCCCGCGGCGACGTGGACGTGGTGATGTTCGGCCGCGACCCGGACAAGACCGCGAAGGCGGCCGGGCAGTTCGGCTTCGCCTCCTCCACCGAGCTGGACGCCGCCTTCGAGGACGCCTCGTTCGACCTGGTGGACATCTGTCTGCCGGTTCGGCTGCACGCCACGTACGCCCTGCGCGCGCTCGCGGCGGACAAGCATGTGCTGGTCGAACTCCCGCTGGCCGACAGCCTGGACGATGCGCAGCGGGTCGCCGAGGCCGCCGCGCGCAGCGACAAGCATGTGTTCGTGGACATGTTCGAGCGGTTCATCCCCGCGAATCAGGCCCTGTTCGACGCCGTACGGGAGAACACGTACGGGCGGCTGGAGCAGCTCACCTTGTGGAATCTGACCGCGCACCTGTGGCCGGGGGCCTCGCTGGGGCTGAAGGTGCTGCCGCTGGAGGCGCTGCACAGCGACATGGACATCATCACCCGCACGCTCGGCCTGCCGAAGGAGATGTGCGTGATTGCCGTGGCGCGTAACGAGGACTCCGGGGCGATCGACGCGACGTTCCGTTTCGACGGCGCGGCGGCCCGCAGCTCGGTCTCCTCCCTGATGCCCATGGCGTGGGGCTCCCGCGGCGGCTACACGGCCTCCTTCGAACGCGGCGTGCTGGACGCCACGTCCACGATGGGCTTCGACGGCAAGCCGACCGGCACGCTCACCGCGTACACCGCCGACGGCGCCCGTGAGCTGGAACTGCCGCCCGCGGACCAGTACACGGCCATGATCGGCCACGTCATGGACGTGATCGAGGGCAAGGCCGAGAACCGGATCGCCCCGGACAGCGTGCTCGACGCTCTGCAGCTCACCCTCGAACTCGACCAGAAGGTCAACGGCCCGAGCTGAACTCGGGCTCAGAGGGAGGCGAGGAACGTTCGTACGCGGTGCAGGAGTAGCTTGGACGCCTCCTCGTCGAAGGACGCGAGGGAGGAGTCGGTGAACAGGTGTTGTTCGCCGGAGTAGAGGAACAGCTCGGCGGTCGGTACGGAGTTGGCCAGGTCGTGGGCTGCAGGCAGGTCCTCGTCGAAGAACTCGTCGTCCTCCTTGCCGTGGATCTGGACCGGGACATTGTCGGGCCAGGACTGTCCGTACTCGGTGACGGGGATGCAGGCGTGCATCAGTAGTGCTCCCCGGGCGCCGGGGCGGGTCTGTGCGAGCCGCTGGGCGATCGTCACGCCGAATGAGAAGCCTGCGTAGACCAGGTTCGGGCTGAGGTTTTCGGTCGCTGCCGCGCCGCGTTCCCACAGGGTGTCGAAGCCTCTGTCGCGCGCGAATTCCATGCCCTCCTCGAGGGTGCCGAAGGTGCGGCCCTCGAACAGGTCCGGGGTGTGTACGGTGTGGCCGGCCCGGCGCAGTTCGTCGGCGAACGCGCGGACGCCGGCGGTCAAGCCCTGGACGTGGTGGTAGAGCAGAACCTCAGCCATATGTCCTGTCCCGTCCTTCGTGTTCTTCGCTGCTGGTTCCTCGCTGGTCGAGGTCGTAGTCGAACCAGATTCGGTGTGTGCCGTCCTCGTCGATCGCCATGCCTCCGGTGCCGGTGATTCCGGTGAGCTTGCCCGTGCCGCTTCCCGGGACGATGACGACGTGGAAGTCGCCCTGTCTGGTGCCGCCGGACATCGTGGCGGTGTGGGCGTAGTTGAAGGTGCCCGTTCGGTCGTGGAGCGTTCCCTCGAAGGACTCCATGGCGACGTACGTGCCGGTGCCGGTGGGCTCGTCGAACGCCGAGGTGAACAGGGTGGCGGAGCGGCCGGTGATCTCTCCGTCGTACTGCTTCTCCATCGTGGCGACACCGACGGACAGCGCGGTCTCGATCGACGAGCCCGGCACCGGGGCGGGGGTGAAGTCGACGACCTTGAACGTTCCTGAAGCTCGCATGCCCGGAGCGTACTTCGCACCACTGACATCGACATCGACGTCGGGAAGCGCCACGCCCCGGTGTCAGCGAGGCGTGAGGAGGCAGAACTCGTTGCCCTCCGGGTCGACCAGGACCGTCCAGTGGATCGCGGACTGGTCGATGCCGGGGTCGGTGGCGCCCAGGGCGCGCAGTCGGGCTTCCTCCGCCGCCAGGGCGTCGCCGGGGTAGGGGCTGATGTCGAGGTGGACGCGGTTCCAGACGCGCTTGGTGTCAGGGGTGCGGACGAACTCCAGGTAGGGGCCGACGCCTTGGGCGGAGCGCATCGTCGCGTGGTCGTCGGTGACCTCGTGCAGCGTCCAGTCGATCGCCTCGTCCCAGAAGCGGGCCATCGCCCGTGGGTCGGTGCAGTCGACCACCACCGCGGCGATCGGGCCGGTGTCCCGGTACCTCGGGCGGGGTTCCAGGACGCAGAACTCGTTGCCCTCCGGGTCGGCCATGACCGTCCAGGGGACGTCGCCCTGCCCCACGTCGGCGAGCGTCGCGCCGAGATCCCGCAGGCGCGCGACCAACTCCGCCTGATGGGCGGCCGAGGTGGTGGCCAGATCGATGTGCACCCGGTTCTTCACCGTCTTGGGTTCCGGGCGGGCGACGAGGTCGATGCAGACGGCCGCGGGGTCGGGGTAGGCGACATCGACGGGTTCGAGGTTGGTGACGCCGGGGGCCTCGCTGTCGACGCCCCAGCCGAGTGCCTCCGCCCAGAACCGGCCGAGCGCGGAGTCGTCGTGGGCCTTCATGTTGATCTGCACGAGTCGTGTCGCCATGCCGCAGATCCTAGAAGCCGCCGCTGACGCGGGCCGCCGCATTATTCGAGGCGTACTGGGTCCCGGCGGTCAGTCCTTTTACGGAACCGGACGACACGGCAGCCATCATGCAGCCAGGGTTGAGCGACGCCGACAACGAGTACCTGTCGGTACAGGGCACCCACCAACTGAGAGGAACAGCATCCGTGAGTGAATGGCGGCTGTCCGAAACGTTCCGCAGCGCGTCCGGAGACGTCCGCTGGGGCAGTCTCGGCCACCCCGGTCAGACACCGGTCGTGCTCCTGCACGGCACACCCTTCTCCTCCTATGTCTGGCGGGCCGTCGCCCGCGCGCTCGCCCGTCATCACCAGGTGTTCGTGTGGGACATGCCCGGTTACGGGGCATCGGAGATGTCCGCCGGCCAGGACGTCTCCCTGGCCGCCCAGGGCAGGGTCTTTACCGAGTTGCTGGCCCACTGGGGCCTTGAGCGACCCTTGGTGGTCGCCCACGACTTCGGTGGTGCCGTTTCCTTGCGGGCGCATCTGCTGCACGGAGCTCACTACCGAGCGCTCGCGCTGGTCGACGCGGTCGCGTTGGCCCCATGGGGTTCTCCGTTCTTCCGACTCGTCGGCGAGCATTCCGAAGTCTTCGAACAGCTGCCGCCCGCACTGCACCACGCTTTGGTACGCGAGTACATCAGCTCGGCCAGCAGCCCTGGCCTGCACCCTGTGGTTCTCGACCGGCTCATCCAGCCCTGGCTCGGTGACCTCGGCCAAGCGGCCTTCTACCGGCAGATCGCGCAGGCCGACCAGCGCTACACCGACGAAGTGCAAGACCGCTACGCCGAGATCGGCTTCCCGACGATGGTGTGCTGGGGACAGGACGACACTTGGATCCCCCTGGCGAAAGGACGGGAGCTCGCCGTCCGCATCCCAGGAGCGCGGCTGGAACCAATTGCCGGTGCGGGCCATCTCATCCAGGAAGACGCACCTGCTGAACTCACAGCCGCTCTGTTGGCCTTCCTCCAGCACTCGGTCTGACACCCGACACAAACGTGAGAGGACAGATCATGCCCGAAGTTGCGCCAGAGGACGTGTTCACCGGCCGTGTGCTGGAGTGGCACAGCGAGGAGGGGTGGGGCGTGCTCGGCTGCGATGCGTTGACGGACGAGGTGTGGGCACACTACTCGGTCATCCATGCCGAGGGGTTTCGTGAGCTGGCGGGCGGCCAGTCGGTCGCCTTCTCGGCTGAGCAGGCCGAACAGGACGGGTACCGGTGGCGAGCGGTGTGCATCTGGCCGGAGGCCGGGGCGTCGTCGTGAGTGGCACGGAGAGTCGAGGCTCAGGCTCTCTTCTGGCGCAGTCGTCTAATCCAGCCATGCCCTCAACAGTCTCTCCCGCTCTGTCTCGCGAGGTGTCCCTCCCTCCCAGGAACGGCCCCACTCCGACATCGCCGCCAGGGTGGTGGACATCGTCGCGGCGCCTTCCGTGAGGCGGGCGAGGAGGGTGCGGGAGAGGTCGAGCTCGGTCTCGGAATAGCCGGCCACCGCGGCCGTGTAGGCCCACAATTCGTCCTTGCCCGTGGGGCGTTCGACGTGCAGCGCCATCAGCGGCGGGGACTCGTCCACCCACCCCGTCAGCCCGGTCATGGCCAGGTCGACGACCGCGCCGATGCGGCGTCTCACGGTCTTCACGGGGGCGGACTGCACCGTCAAGGCCCGCACGTCCTGCCACGGGTAGAAGCCGGACTGCCCGTCGCCGAGCGCCACCACGCCCTCGTGGCTCAGGCGTACGCCGAGGTTCGTACCGGACGGCTTCGCGCCCACGTAGACGTCACCCTCGGCGATCCAGAACAGGCCCACCATGGCCATGAGGCGCTCACTTCCCCCCGGCGGCGGCACCGCCGTCGCGTCACACGTCGAACGATCCGGTCGCCATTCGAGACGTGTGAAGGAGGCAGTGAGTTCCCACGTGACCTGCGCCAGTTCGGCGGCGTTCTCCTGTGCAGCACCCTCTCCGGTGCTGGTCCGATCGACGGGAGTTGACTTGATGCGTGGAAGCAGGCTGGGAGCGGTAGCGGTGTTGGCCGGAGCGGCGGCCATCCTCTCCGGCGGTGCGACGGCCGTCGCGGCACCGGGGCCGAGCGGCGCCGCGCAGGACGTGACCGGGCTGGTGGGAGGCACCGTGGTGCCACTGGCTGAGGGCAACACGATCTGTCCTGCACCGTTGGCCCACGGCGGCAACAGCGGCGGCCTCTACCAGAAGTCCGCTGCGTGCTCTGCCGGTCAGGGTCCGGTGGGCTGAGACATCGGCTGAGACACGAACGAGGCGGCGCACTCCGACGAGTTGTCGGGGTACGCCGCCCTGAGTAGTGCGGGGTGCGTGGTGCGGGTGTGCGGTGCGTGGTGCGTTGTACGGGTTTGCCGCGCATCTCGGTTACTTCGGGTCGGCGTTGAACCTCGCCGTCGACCAACGGTATCCGAGGGCCGCCAGGACCAGGCACCAGGCGGCGGCGAGCCAGCCGTTGTGGCCGATCTCCGTGCCGAGGAGGAGGCCGCGCAGGGTCTCGATCGCCGGGGTGAAGGGCTGGTACTCCGCGATCGGCTGGAACCAGCCGGGCATCGAGTCCAGCGGGACGAAGGTGCTGGAGAGGAGGGGCAGCAGGATCAGGGGCATGGCGTTGTTGCTGGCCGCCTCGGCGTTCGGGCTGGCCAGGCCCATGCCGACCGCGATCCAGGTGAGCGCCGTGGCGAAGAGGGCGGTCAGGCCCAGGGCCGCGAGCCATTCCAGGACGGTGGCGTCGGTGGAGCGGAAGCCGATGGCCACCGCGACCGCGCCGACGAGGATCACGCTCATCACGCACTGCAGCACGCTGCCGACCACGTGGCCGATGAGCACCGAGCTGCGGTGGATCGCCATGGTGCGGAAGCGGGCGATGATGCCCTCGTTCATGTCGGTGGAGACCGACACCGCCGTGCCGATCGTCGTGCTGCCGATGGTCATCAGCAGCAGGCCGGGGACGATGAAGGCGATGTAGGCCGAGCGGTCCGGGCCGCCGTCCCCGATGCCGGCGCTCATGGTGTCGCCGAAGATGTAGACGAAGAGCAGGAGCAGCATCACCGGGGTGAGCAGCAGGTTCAGCGTCATGGACGGGTAGCGGCGGGCGTGGAGCAGGTTGCG
>NZ_JAOCQE010000110.1 GCF_025290915.1 Streptomyces sp. 15-116A
TTCGCGTGCATCTCCGCGAGGTCCGGGTCCGAGCGGTACTGGGCGTACCGGTTGCGGTACTGAGTCAGGCTGTACGGCTCCCCCGTGCCCTCGTGCCGCTGCTGCCCACCACGACCATCGGCTCGTTCCCGCAGACCGGCGAGATCCGCGCCGCCCGCGCCGATCTGCGCGCCGGGCGGACCGACGCCGTCGGGTACGAGGAGCGGATCAGGGCGGAGATCCGGGAGGTGATCTCCTTCCAGGAGAAGACCGGCCTGGACGTCCTGGTGCACGGCGAGCCCGAACGCAACGACATGGTCCAGTACTTCGCCGAACAGCTCACCGGGTACCTCGCCACCCAGCACGGCTGGGTCCAGTCCTACGGCACCCGCTACGTCCGCCCGCCGATCCTGGCCGGGGACATCTCCCGCCCCGAGCCGATGACGGTCCGCTGGACGACGTACGCCCAGTCACTCACGGACAAGCCGGTCAAGGGCATGCTCACCGGACCGGTCACCATGCTCGCCTGGTCCTTCGTCCGCGACGACCAGCCGCTCGGCGACACCGCCCGCCAGGTCGCGCTCGCGCTGCGCGACGAGGTGAACGACCTGGAGGCGGCGGGCACCTCGGTGATCCAGGTGGACGAGCCCGCCCTGCGCGAGACCCTGCCGCTGCGGGCCGCCGACCGGCCCGGCTACCTCGCGTGGGCGACTGAGGCGTTCCGGCTCACCACCGCCGGGGTCCGCCCGGACACGCAGATCCACACCCACATGTGCTACGCCGAGTTCGGCGACATCGTCCAGGCCATCGACGACCTCGACGCCGACGTGATCAGCCTGGAGGCGGCCCGCTCCCACATGCAGGTCGCCCGCGAACTCGCCGCGCACGGCTATCCGCGCGAGGCCGGCCCCGGCGTGTACGACATCCACTCCCCGCGCGTGCCCAGCGCGGAGGAGGCCGCCGCGCTGCTGCGGACGGGACTGAAGGCGATCCCGGCGGAACGGCTGTGGGTCAACCCCGACTGCGGCCTGAAGACCCGCGCCTGGCCCGAGACCCGCGCCTCCCTGGAGAACCTGGTCACCGCCGCGCGCACGGTGCGGGGTGAACTGTCCGCCTCCTGACCGGGGGTGCGGAGCGGGACGAGCACCGGTGGGCCGGACGCCTCGGCGGGGGCGTCCGGCCCACCGGCCTCTGGTGCGGGCGTTTTCGGCCACGGTAGGATCGCGCGGCTCTCACGGTCGGAGATTGAACAACGGCCGGCCCGCGTGCGTAGTGAGGACGCAAGTGGTGTGAGCCGCCCGACGAGCGCGAGGAGAAGTGATGGCCGGCCGTGGCCCGCTCCGCGCTGCGCGGGTGGCGATGTTCAGCCTGGTGTGTGTGCTGCTGGCGGCCACCGGTCACGCCGTGGCCGGAGGCCATCGGCCGTCCCTGGCGCTGCTGGCGCTCGGCGGCACGGCGGTCGCCGTCACGGCGGGGCGCCTCGCAGGCCGGGAACGCACGTTCCGGCAGATCGCGGGCGCGGTCACGCTCACGCAGGGCGCGCTGCACCTGCTGTTCGCGTTCGGCGGCTCCGTCCCGGCCCCTGGCTCGTCCTCCGTCTCCCCTGGCTGGTCCTCCGGGCATCACTCACCGGCGTCCCACTCCGGACACATGCCCCATAGCGGGCATGACGGTGCTCAGGCCGTCGTCGCGGGAGCCGCCGAGACGGGGGCCGAACCGGTCGGCATGGCCCTGGCCGCCGCTCATCTCAGCCCGCTGATGGTGCTCGCGCACCTGGTCGCCGGGCTCGGTGCGGCCTGGTGGCTGCGTCAGGGAGAGGCCCTGGTGTGGCGGCTGGGCCGCTTGCTGGGCGCCCCGGTGTCGGCGGTCCTGCACGCCCTGGACCTGGTGCGGCGGTGGGCGCGGCACCGGGCGGAGCTCGCACGTCGCCGTACCTCGCCGGGTTTCCGGGCGGAGCGCGGGGCGGCCTGCCGCACCCGCGTCCTGAGGCACACGCTCGCCCGGCGCGGGCCGCCCGTTCTGTTCGCTCACTGATCCGGCCGGGACGAGGACGCCGTACACGCGGCCGCCTCGACCGTCCGGCGTATCCACCGTCCGTGCCCCGGGTCCCGCCCGGCCGCACGCGACGGCACGCACGCGTACGCCGCCGAAGGCGCGCGGCGCGTGCCCCGACGCCAGTGAACAGAACTCCGGCCCCCGTTGTGCGGGCCGGCACGACTTCAGGAGCTGAACCGCTCATGAGCACCACCTCCGACGCGTCCCCCGACGGGACCCCACCTCCCGCCACCGCGACCGCCACCGACCCCGCCCCGGCCGCTTCCGCCACCGCCGCCGCCACCGCGCGGGACGGTTCCGGCGAGGACCGCCGCACCCGTTCCGGCTGGTGGCCGCTGCTGACCCGGCTGCACTTCTACGCCGGTGTCCTCGTCGCCCCCTTCCTGCTGATCGCCGCGCTGACCGGGCTGGCGTACACCGCCGTGCCGCAGCTCGACCGGCTCGTCTACAGCGAGCAGTTGCGGGTGGAGAAGGTGGGCGACACGGCGAAGCCGCTCACCGAGCAGATAGCGGCCGCCCGCAAGGCCCACCCCGAGGGCAGCATCGCCACGGTGATTCCGCCCGAGGCGCCGGACCACACCACCAAGGTCGTGCTGTCCGTGCCCGAGCTCGCCGAGGAGGACAAGCAGCGCACGGTCTACGTCGACCCCTACACGGGCGAGGTGCGCGGCGCCCTGACGACGTGGTTCGGTTCGACGCCCCTGGCCACCTGGCTGGACGACCTGCACCGGCATCTCCACCTGGGCGAGACGGGCCGTCTGTACTCCGAACTCGCGGCGAGCTGGCTGTGGGTGCTCGTCCTGGGCGGCCTGCTGCTGTGGTTCGGACGCCGGCGCACCTACGCGGGCGGATCGAAGCGCAACACGGTGCTGCCCGAGCGCGGGGCGCGGGGCGTGCGGCGCAGCCGCAGCCTGCACGCGGTGACCGGGGTGTGGATCTCGCTCGGTCTGCTCGTCCTCAGCGCCACCGGCCTGACCTGGTCGGCGTACGCCGGTGAGCGCTTCACCCAGCTGCGCACCTCGCTCAGCGCCTACGCCCCCGAGCTGGACACCTCCCTCACCGGCGGCGCGGACGGCGCATCCGGGCACGACCACACGGACGGGCACGAGGCCGCGGCGACGGGCGGCCTGCCGGCCGGGCTGACGGTGGACCAGGTGCTCCAGAAGGCCCGTGCCGCGGGGCTCGACGGCCCGGTGGAGATCAGCACGCCGGCCGACGACAAGAGCACCTGGACGGTCGCCCAGACCGACGGTCTGTGGCCCGTCCGCATGGACCGGGCGGCCCTCGACCCGCACACCGGTGAGGTCACCGCGCGAGTCGACTGGGCGGACCACCCGCTGCTCGCCAAGCTCAGCACCCTCGGGGTGCGCGCCCACATGGGCACGCTGTTCGGTCTGGCCAACCAGATCGTCCTCGCGGTCATCGCGCTCGGCCTGACCGTGGGCATCGTGCTCGGCTACCGCATGTGGTGGCAGCGCGGCCGGGGCTCCTCCTTCGGGCGTCCCCTGCCACGCGGCGCCTGGCAGCAGGTTCCGCCGTACCTCCTCGTCCCCGCCCTCGCGGTGATCGCCGTCCTCGGATACTTCGTCCCGCTGCTCGGCATACCGCTGGCCGCCTTCCTCGCCGTCGACATCGTGCTCGGCGAGATCGCCCACCGGAGGGGCCGGCGGACATACGCCGAGATCAGGTAGCGCGACAGAGCCGCCGGTGCCCGGCTCCACAGGGGGGAGCCGGGCACCGGCCTCTTCTCGAGGACCCGTCTCGCCTACTCGTCGTCGAACCGTCCCGCGAGCGCGGAGGCGATCCGCAGATGCGATGCGGCCTCGTCGTGCCGGCCCTGCCGCTGGAGGGTGCGGCCGAGCATCAGCCGGGCGTAGTGCTCCACCGGGTCACGCTCCACGATGACCCGCAACTCGGCCTCCGCGCGGCGCAGTTGTGCCGAGTGGTAGTAGGCGCGGGCCAGCAGCAGCCGCGGCCCGGTCTGCTCCGGTACCTCCTCGACCAGCCCGGCCAGGACACGCGCGGCGGCGGTGAAGTCCTTGGCGTCGAAGAACATCCCGGCGCGCTCCCAGCGCTCGGCGGGTGTTCCGTGGTCGTAGTACGTGGTGTCCACTCGTGACCTCCTCGAAGGCCGACAACGGACCCGAGTGATTGAATATTCCACTACTGTTGCCGGTGTCACTGCCGCAGGCCGGCATCACCCGGAATGAGCCGACCGCACGGCGACGGACTGACGCGCCGCACCCCGCGCGGCTAGGTTGTGCGGCATGAGCAATCTTGAGCGCGAGGCGGTCCCCTCCGTGTGCGGCGGGCGGGGCTTCGTGGTGGCCGAACCGGTGCGGGAACTCCTCAGCCCTCGACACGTCAAGCTCGGCGAGTCCAGCGAGGTCCGGCGGCTGCTGCCCAACCTCGGCCGGCGCATGGTCGGTGCGTGGTGCTTCGTCGACCACTACGGTCCCGACGACATCGCCGACGAGCCCGGCATGCAGGTGCCCCCGCACCCTCACATGGGACTGCAGACGGTGAGCTGGCTGCACGAGGGCGAAGTGCTGCACCGCGACTCCACCGGCAGCCTGCAGCTGATCCGCCCGCGCGAACTGGGCCTGATGACCTCGGGCCGGGCGATCAGCCACTCCGAGGAGAGCCCCCGCTCGCACGCCCGCTTCCTGCACGGCGCCCAGCTCTGGGTCGCCCTCCCCGACGGTCACCGCCACACCGAACCGCGCTTCGAGCACCACGCCGACCTGCCGGTGGTCACGGCGCAGGGCATCGAGGCCACGCTGATCCTCGGCAGCCTGGACGGCGCGACGTCACCCGGCACGGCCTACAGCCCCATCGTCGGCGCCGACCTGACGCTGGCCCGGGGCGCCGACGTCCGCCTGCCCCTGGAACCGGACTTCGAGTACGCGGTCCTCTCCATGTCCGGCGAGACCCATGTCGACGGCGTCCCCGTCCTGCCCGGCTCCATGCTCTACCTCGGCTGCGGCCGCACCGAACTCCCGCTGCGCGCCGAGTCCGACGCGGGCCTGATGCTGCTCGGCGGCGAGCCGTTCGAGGAAGAACTCATCATGTTCTGGAACTGGATCGGGCGATCTCAGGAAGAGATCGTACAGGCCCGTCAGGACTGGATGGAAGGCTCCCGGTTCGGAGAGGTGAAGGGGTACGACGGGGCTCCACTCCCCGCACCGGAATTGCCGTCGGTGCCGTTGAAACCGCGGGGGAGACTGCGCTGACCTGAGAAAACGCTTCAGTGTTGCTGGTCGCAGGGCGGAAGGCGGTCGGGTAGTTCTCGCTGCCTTCCACCTGCTTGCCGGAAGGCGTCCAAACAGCCGACTTGCCCAGGCCGGTGTGGTTGGCGATTCCACGGTGTGGCTGTCTGTGGGCGGCTGTGGCAGGACTCTTGCTGACCCAATGCTGACTTGCTGACGCCTCGTCAGGCTCGGGTGAGGGGCTCTTTTCCCGGCTTCGGCGCTTGCGGAGGCGTTTGCAGGTTCGGTGGCGTCCGGACCGATGCTGACCTGGCTGGTGGTCGAGTCAGGCGTGGCTGAGGGACGGCGTCGCTCACGCTGCTGCCTTGTTGAGGTTCCAATGGCGGTCCAGCCGGATGCCTTCGACCCGGGTTCCGGGGCCCGGTGCGAGATCCAGGTCGGTCACCGAACAGCCGGTGTGGACGGTCACGCCCTGCTCGGCCAGCCACGCCTGCAACGGGCGGACGATCGAGTCGTACTGGTTGTAGAGGGTGCGCTGGATGCCCGTCATCGAGGCGAACGACGGGAAGAGGTGGATGAACCGCTTGAGGTAGCGGCGGAACTCGATTGCGCTGTGCCAGGGCTGGAAGGCGAACGTGGTGCACCACATGTACCAGGGGTTCGTGGTGAAGAAGTGTTCGCCGAAGCAGTCGGTGATCTTCCCGTCCGCGTCGACGAGGCGTGCGGCGTCGTCCCAGCCGAGCTCCTCGTACGCGGCGAGGATGTCCTCGGTCACCGACACCGACGGATCGTCGAGGGTGGGGATGCCGGCCAGCAGGTCGTAGGTGCAGCGGAACTCGGCTTCGAACATCCGCCCGCCGCGCATGGTGTAGCCGGTCTCGGGCGTTCCGCCGGCGTCCAGGCTGCCGCCTGTGCGTTCCTGCTGTTCGAAGAGGTGGATGTCGCCGCCGTCGAATCCGCCGTCGCGGATCAGGAACGTGGCGGCGGCGAGCGCCGCGATCCCGCTGCCCACCAGACGAGCAGCCGAAGGGCCCGCGAGGTGGACTCCCGCGTGCGGGAGCGCTTCACGCTCACCGACGCCGCGTCCCCGGGGGAATCACAGAGGCCCGGTCGGTGGACCGTCACCGACCGGGCCTGTACTCATCGCGGACTTACGCCGGGTGAGCGTCCGCCGTCTGGCCGCTGCCGTCGGCAGGACGCGGGATACCGGGGCCGCCGCGCCACGGCGGGGCCGCCGTCCGGTGGTCGTTGTGTCCGGAGCGGGTCGCCTTGTCGATCTGGCGGCGCAGCCGGTCCTGGAGCTGGTCGACGGCCTCCCGGCCGGTGGCCTCCTCGGCGAGCACGACGACCTCTCGCCGTCCGACGTGCAGGGCGGCCGTCGCCGTCCAGGGACGGTCCGCGTGGTGAGCGGCCGCTCGCGCGATCCGCACCTCGCCGGTGGCGGCGGGCAGTCCCGGCCGGCCCACGACGGCGTCGATCTTCTCGCGGGCGTACGCCAGGGTCTCCTCGTCCACCTCGCCGTCCGAACGCAGCAGTACGGTGGGGGCGGCGGCCTGGATGTTGTTGCTGGTCATGCCGGTTTCCTCTCCTTCAAGTGCGGTGGGGCGTCCGGGGTTCAGGCAGCGGGGCCGGGCTGCCACAGGTCGGGGCCGAAGACCTCGTAGCGGATGCGCTGTGCCGGAATGCCGGCGCCCAGCAGCTGTGTGCGAACGTGGCGCATGAACGGCAGCGGGCCGCACAGGAACACCGTGGCGTTCTCGGGCAGGTCGATGCCGTCGAGGTTCATCAGGCCCTCGCGGGCGTCGGGTTCCTCCGGGCCGGGCTGCTCGTACCAGAAGACGGCGCGGGCTCCCGGCAGTTGCTTGACGAGCTCGGTGGTCTCGGTGCGCAGGGCGTGGTCGGCGGGGGAGCGGTCGGCGTGCAGGACCAGCACCGGGCGGGTGGAGCCGAGGGCGGTGAGGTGGGCCAGGATGCCGGCCATGGGAGTGCCGCCGATGCCCGCGGAGACCAGTACGACCGGGGTGGTGGCGTCGGCCGGGTCGTCGAGGAAGACATCGCCGAAGGGGGCGGAGAGCGTCAGTTCGTCGCCGGCGTGGACGTGGTGGTGCAGCAGGTTGGAGACCTCGCCGTCCGGCGCGTCGGCCGTGGCGGCGACCCGCTTGACGGTGATGCGCCGCAGATCCCCGCCCGGGTCGGAGGAGAGGCTGTACTGGCGCACCTGGTGTACTCCGTCGGGCATGCGCAGGCGGACGCTGACGTACTGGCCCGCCCGCGCCCGTGGCGCCGGTTGGCCGTCGGCCGGGCGGAGCAGGAAGGACACCACGTCCGGGGTCTCGGTGTGGCGCTCGACGACCGTCCACCGCCGCCACACCTTGCCGGGTGCCACGCCCGCGTCCTGGTAGAGGCGGGCCTCCCGCCCGATCAGGGCACCGGCCATGAGCCAGTACACCTCGTCCCAGGCGGCCGCCACCTCCGGGGTGACGGCGTCGCCGAGTACCTCGGCTATCGCGCCGAACAGGTACTTGTGCACGATCGTGTACTGGTCGTCGGTGACCCCGACCGCGGCGTGCTTGTGCGCGATCCGGTCCAGCAGGACGTCCGGGCGCGTGTCCGGGGTGTCGAGCAGCGCGGTCGCGAAGGCGGCGATCGAGCCGGCCAGCGCGCGGCGCTGGGCACCGCTGGCCTGGTTGCCGCGGTTGAACATCCCGTCGAGCAGCTCCGGCCGGTCGTGGAACATCGCGCCGTAGAAGCGGGTGGTGATCTCGTCGAGCGCTCCGGCCACGGCGGGCAGGGTGGCACGGACCACGGCGGCGGATTCTGCGGACAGCATGAAGCCTCCCTGACAGGGCTGATGAGGGGGAGAGGGCCGCATCCGGTATGGGCGGCTGTCACCTGTGTATCAGGCACCCGGCCGCGTTCCGGCGTCGTTTCGCGGCGCTGGGCCAAGAGGGGCCGAACGGCCCCATCGACTCGGGCGCATGGGCCCAGCGGGGCGTGAGGAAGGGAGGGCCGGACGGCGCCGCAGGGGTCTCCCTACGGCCCTCCCCGCCGTGGGCTGACGCGAACGAGAGGCGACAGACGTCCTGGTGTGGGGCCATGACCACGGAGTCAGGGTTCGGAGGCGCGTGGCCTACTGATCGCGGCGCCACTTCCGGTATGCGGCCACCGCCGTCGGCAGCGTGGGAAAGATCCGTTCGCGGCCGACGGTGTCCGCCAGGCCGTATGCGGTCAGGTCGTCCATCAGGTCCTGCTTGACGCGGGCGAGGGCGAAGACGATGCCGCGGTGAATGAGTTCGCGGCGGAGTTCGTCGACCGCGTCCAGGGCGGTGATGTCGACTTCCACATTGGCCTCGGTGTTGAGGACGAACCAGCGGACCGGTTCGGGCTGTTCGTCGACGGCGGCCAGGGCCCGGCGGCGGAAGTTCTCGGCGTTGGCGAAGAACAGCGGGGAGTCGTAGCGGTAGACGAGCAGACCGGGGATGGTGCGGGCCTTGGGGTAGTCGTCGATGTCGTGCATGCCGGCCACGCCGGGGACCAAGCCCTGGACGGCGTCGTGCGGGCGGGCCACCCGGGTGAGCAGTTCGGCGACCGACAGGCCGACCGCGACAAGTACGCCGTACAGGATGTCCAGGGCGAGGACGCCGGCCAGGCAGCCGAGAGCCAGCAGGAGTTCGCGGCGGCGGAAGGACGCCAGCCGTCGGAAGCCGGTCAGGTCGATCATGCGGATGGCCGCGTAGACGACGAGGGCACCGAGGACCGCCGTGGGGGTGCGAGTCAGCAGCGGGCTCAGGAAGAGCAGGACCGCGAGGACGGCGACGCCGGCGACCAGGGAGTACGCCTGGCTGCGCCCACCGGCGGAGGAGGCCAGCGCGGTGCGGCTGGCGCTACTGCTGACCGGGAAGCCGTGCAGCGTGCCCGCGCCGAGGTTGGCCGCGCCCAGTGCGAGGAACTCCTGGTTGGCGTCGAGTCCGGGGCCTTCGTCGTCGCGGCGGGTGAAGGCGCGCGCGGTGAGGATGAAGTCGGTGTAGCCGACCAGGAGGACGCCCACGGCCGGGAGTACCAGGTGCGGCAGCTCGGCCAGGTCCGGCACGGTCACCCCGGGCAGGCCCGACGGGACGTCGCCGATCACCTTGATGCCGTACCGGTCGTCGAGGTCGAAGACAGAGACGGCCGCGGTGCCGAAGACCACGGCGAGCAGGGGACCGGGAATCGCGCGGGAGAGGCGCGCCACCGTGAGGAGGACCCCGAGTGCCACGACGGCGAACAGCGCCGTGGCCAGATGGGTCTGCGACAAGTGGCTGAGGAAGGACCACAGTTGAGGGAAGAAGGCCGAGCCCGTCGTCCGGACACCGGTCAGCTTCGGAAGCTGGTCCACGATCATGATCAGTGCCACGCCCGCCAGGTAGCCGATGAGCACCGGCCGGGACAGCAGATCCGCGACGAAGCCGAGCCGTGTCGCCCACGCCAGCACGCACAGCAGGCCGACCGCGATCGCGAGGGTGGCCGCCAGCGTCGCGTAACGGGCCGGATCTCCGGCGGCGAGCGGTCCGACCACCGTCGCCGTCATCAGGGCGGTCGTGGATTCGGGGCCGACCGAGAGCAGGCGCGAGGAGCCGAGCAGGGCGTACAGACCGAGCGCGGGCAGGATCGCCCACAGCCCGGCGACCGGCGGCAGGCCGGCCACGCCCGCGTACGCCATCACCTGTGGCACGAGATACGCGGCCACGGTTACTCCGGCCAGGACATCGCCCTTGAGCCACGAGCGCCGGTAGCCGAGCAGCGCAGCGAGCCCGGGTACCAGTCGGTGCCATCGCGGAGCCCGGCCGACCGAACTCTGGGACATGATCCTCCTTGGGCCGAAGACGTCAGGATCCTTCGGAACCTGGTCGGCCGCCAGATGCCGAACGGCCCGTGCGAAACCGTCGGCCGGCAAGCCCTGCTGATCGCCGCGCTGGGGAGCGAGCCGACACATCTTGAGGCACCGGCCGCGCATACACACTCGGATCGGGGCTGGCGTGTCAAGCGCTGCCGCCTCTGCCGAACCGGCTCTGGACACACACCTGTTCGTGGATCGGGTGGGCGACACTCGGTCCGCTCAACGCTGACACGGCTCTGTCTGGATGCACCGCTTGTCTCCGGACGTCGCGGGGACCAGCTGCAGCGGCGGGGACGCCGGGGGGAGCCTGTGGGGACCATCGGCCCCAGACCGGGGACCTGCGGTCTCTGCACCACGGCCTCCCCCCGCCACCACCCTGGCATCGGAACCCCGATTCAGGAGGTGGACAGCATGTCCCGCAACGTCACCGTGGGCCTCGACGGCTCGCCGGAGAGCCGCGCCGCTGCCGAGTGGGCGGCCCGGGAGGCGAAGCTGCGCGGCCTGCCGCTGCGGCTGGTGCACGTCTGGGAACCCGTCCCGGAGCCCATGGCGCAGGCCCCGCTGCTGGGCGCCGAGACACAAGCGCACTGGAGCGAACGGATACCGCGCGAGACGGCCGAGGGACTCCGCCTGCGCCACCCCGGCATACAGGTGGAGATGGAGCAGATACCCGGCGGTCCGATGGACGCGCTGGCCACGGCGGCGAAGGACGCTGAGCTGCTGGTCCTCGGCTCACGTGGGCTGAGCGGTATCGGGGGATTCCTCGTCGGGTCCGTGGGCATGTCCGTGATCGCGCACACCGACACCCCCGTCGTCCTGGTGCGGGCCGGGGAACAGGCCGCCGACGAGCACGAGAAGGACCCCGCCGGCATTGCGTCCGCCGCCACCCCGTACCGGCCCGTGGTGCTCGGCCTCGACACCGGCCACCCCGATGACACGGTGATCGCCTTCGCCTTCGAGGAAGCCGCCCGCCGCGACACCGCCCTGCGGGTCGTGCACGGCTGGAACCTTCCGCCCTACTTCGCCTACGGCCTGCCCGCCGACCTCGAGTTCAACGCCGAACTGGGTCGGCAGGAAGCCGCCGCCCTCACCGCGGTGCTGCGGCCCTGGCGGCAGAAGTACCCGGATGTCGAGGTCGTCGAGGAGTCCCGCTCCGGCAGCCCCGCGAACCACGTCATCGACGCCTCCCGTGAGGCGTCCCTGGTCGTCGTCGGCCGCCGAGTCCGCCGCAGCCCGTTCGGCGTCCATATCGGCCCCGTCACGCACGCGGTACTGCACCACGCCGCCGCCCCCGTGGCCGTCGTCGCGCACGACTGAACGAGCTCTTCTGAAGGAGTGGAGATCATGAACGCAGAAGTCGAGCGAGCCCCCGGCGGGCCGCTGGTCGTGGGCGTGGACGGTTCCGAGCCGAGCCTGCGGGCCGTCGACTGGGCGGCCGACGAGGCCGTGCTGCGCGGCGTGCCGCTGCGGGTGGTGTACGCCTGCCTGTGGGAGCGGTACGAGGGTGCCGCCCTCGCCCGGGACATCGGCACGCCGACCGCGCTGCCCCTGGCCCAGGACGTGGTGGGCGCCGCCGCTCAGCGGGCCCGCGCCCGGCACCCCGGTCTGCAGGTGAGCGCCGATGTGGTCTTCGAGGAGCCGGAGTACGCGCTGGTCCGCGAGGGGCGGAACGCCTCCGCGCTGGTGGTGGGCACCCGCGGGCGCAGCGGCATCGCGGAGATGCTGCTCGGTTCCGTCAGCCTGGCCGTCGCCGCCCATGCCGACTGCCCGGTGATCGTGCTGCGCGGCAGCCACGACAACCAGGCCACGCCCCCGGTCCACGGGCGGGTCGTCGTGGGCGTCGGCGAGAACCCGAAGGAATCGGCGGCGGTGAGGTTCGCCGCCGAGGAGGCGCGGCGACGCGAGGTGACCCTTGAGGCCGTACGGGCCTGGCGCTGCCCCGCGCACGAGAGCACCGACCACCCGCTGCTCGCCGGCGAACCCGCCCGCCTGCACGAGGAGAGGGCCGCCGAGGAACTCGAAGCGGCACTGCAGGAGCTCCCCACGGGTGTCGATGTGCAGCGGCGCACCGTCGAGGGCCACGCCCGCCGGGTGCTGGCGGTCGCTTCCCACCGTGCCGACCTCCTGGTCGTCGGCGCCAAGCGCCGCGAGGGGCACCTCGGGCTCCAGCTCGGCCGCGTCGCCCACGCGCTGCTGCACCACTCCGCCTGCCCGGTCGCGATCGTTCCGCACCACGGGCACGACGCCTGACCGGCGCCTTCAGAGGCCCGCTGTGTGATCGGGGACGTAGGTCTGCAGATCGCGCGGCGGGCGCTCATAGCCGGTCGACGGCGGACGTTCCGGCAGCTCCAGCACCGGCGGCGGCACGTCGTGATACGGCACCGAGGACAGCAGATGGGCGATCATGTTCAGCCGGGCCCGGCGCTTGTCGTCGCTCTCGACCACGTACCACGGTGCCTCGGAGATGTCGGTGTGCACCATCATCTCGTCCTTGGCCCGCGAGTACGCCTCCCAGCGCGTGATCGACTCCAGATCCATCGGCGACAGCTTCCACCGCCGCACCGGATCCTCCAGCCGCCGCCGGAACCGCTCCTGCTGCTCGGTGTCGCTCACCGAGAACCAGTACTTGCGCAGCAGGATCCCCGCCTCCACCAGCATCCGCTCGAAGACCGGGCACTGGCGCAGAAAAAGCTGGTAGTCCTCCTTCGTGCAGAAGCCCATCACGTGCTCGACCCCGGCCCGGTTGTACCAGGACCGGTCGAACAGCACGATCTCCCCGGCCGCCGGCAGATGCTCCACGTACCGCTGGAAGTACCACTGCGTGCGCTCGCGCTCGGTCGGCTTCGGCAGCGCTGCGATCCGGGCGACGCGGGGGTTGAGATGCTCCGCGACCCGCTTGATGGTGCCGCCCTTGCCGGCCGCGTCCCGGCCCTCGAAGACGACCATGAGCCGGGCGCCCTCCGCGCGCACCCACTCCTGCAGCTTCACCAACTCCGTCTGCAAACGCAGGAGTTCACGCTCGTACGTCTTGCGCGGCAGCTTCACCGCCTCACTCCCGGCCATGCCGCCTCCCTCGCCCGACGAACTGCGTCGATGACCTCAACGTCATCACTCGTGCCCGGTCGAAGACCAGGACAGCACGGTACTGACCGGCAAGGAACCGCGCACCCTGCCTGTGCTCTGGGATGCCCTGCTCGCCGGGGAGACCCCGGCGGCGACGGCGAGCAGCATTGCCGTGCCGGCCGAAGGCTCCTGGACGAACTCGGCCTGCTCGTCGGCCATCCAGCGTTCGGTGGCCAGGCGGGCCACGGCCATGCCGGCATGGGTGTGGCCCGCCGCGCCGTCTGCTGGGCGCAGCGTGTACGTCAGGTCTGGTTTCCGAGCCGGAGCCTCAGCTGTTGGCCAGGGTGCGGTCGAGGAGGGGCAGCACGCGGTCCCAGTGGCGCTGCAGTCCAGTGAGGTTGAAGGCGTCGGTGTCAGACATGGTGAAGCCGTGGACAGTGCCCGGGTGGATCTCGGAGGTGTAGTCGACGCCTGCGGCATCCAACGCCTGGTTGAGCTCGCCGAGGGCCTCGGGCGTCAGGCCGGTCTCGGCGTGGCCGAAGCGGACCTGGGCGGTGATCTTGGCGAGGCTGTCGGGCCCGTCGGCGGCCACGGAACCGTGGAATGCGGCGACGGCGGCCACCTGGCCGGGGTGGGCCGCGGCGGTGCGCACCGCCAGCAGGCCGCCTATGCAGGAGCCGGTCACCCCGACCGGACGGCAACGACCTCGGGCTGGGTGGTGAGGAACCTGAGGTAGGCGTCGGCGTCACTCAGGACACGTTCGCCGGTAGAAGAGGTTGGGGACGAGGACGTAGTACCCGTGCCCGGCCAGTTCGCGGGCCATCTCCCGCGGCACGGGCCGGATGCCGAAGCCGTCCGCGTACATCAGCACCCCTGGGTGCCGCTCGCCGTGGTCGGGGAAGGCGGCGAAGGCGTCGGCCTGGCCGTCCGGGGTGGGAATCTGCAGCGTCTTGGTGGGCATGAATTCTCCTGTCGTGGTCGATGTGCCGAGCCTGTGATCAACACGACGGAGGCGGAGCCCGCGCAGCAGCGCAAGATCCTCGATCGAACGGCGGGCCCGCATCGGCCCGTACGGCGCTCAGAAGAGCACCGGGTCACCGATCCGTGTGTGGCGCAATGCCGTCCCGGTATTCACCAGCCCGCAGGGAGATCTTCGGCCGCTGCTGCGACGAGGGACTTCAACGACCGGCTCCATTGGGCTCCGGCCCTGGCCGGGGATGACTGCCGCCCTTGTCGATCTCAGTCTGGCGCGTCGGGAGCGACCGTCGACGCCTTGGGCCGACCGGCGAAGCCTGAGGGCCGACTGGCCCCCACATCACCCCCGGACAGCCCATGGGACCACCCCCGGATCCGCCGGATGCTCGAAACGCCACGAGGTTTGGAGGAGTCCCGCGATGACGCACGACGTGACCGACCGACCCCCCGTCCACGCCCTGCTCGCAGACGGCACCACCGTGTGCATCCGGCCCGCGGGCCCGGGCGACCACGACCAGCTGGAGGGGTTCTACGAGGAGATGTCCCCGGAGAACCTACGCCTGCGCTTCTTCGCAGCGAGTCACCGGTCGGCCCGTCTGGCCGCGGACCGGGCCTGTGCTCCGGTCCGTCCCGGCTACCGGGCGCTGCTGGCCGAGACGCAGGGCCGGGTGATCGGCCTCGCCGAGTACGGCACGGGGGACGAGAAGGACGCGGCCGAGGTCTCCATCGCAGTCGCCGATGGGCTGCACCACCGCGGGGTGGGCACCCTGCTCGTCGAGCACCTCGTCTCCACGGCCCGCGCTGAGGGCATCACGACCTTCACGGCCGACGCGCTCAGCGAGAACCACGAGGTGCTGAAGCTCTTCGCCGACCTCGGCCTGCGCACGGCCCGCCGCTTCGAGGGCCCGGAGGTGCGCTGCACCATCAGCCTCGACCCGAGCGATGTCTACCTCACGGCGGTGGAGGAACGCGGCCGGGCCGCCGATGTCGCCAGCCTGATGCCGCTGCTGTGGCCGGAGGTGGTCGCCGTCGTCGGCGCCGGGCGCAAGCCGGGCTCGGTGGGCCGGGCGATCCTGCATCAGCTGCATGCGGGCGGCTACACCGGGCGCCTGTTCGCGGTGAACCCCACGGCGCGCTCGATCCTCGGCGTGCCGTCGTACCCGTCGGTCAGTGCCCTGCCCAAGACCCCCGACCTCGCGGTGCTCGCCGTACCCGCCGCCGCGATCGCGGAGACCGCCGAGGAGTGCGGCAAGGCGGGCGTGCGGGCTCTCCTCGTCGTCACCGCGGGCCTGGACGCCGACGAGGCACACGCCCTGCTCGCTGCCTGCCGCTCGCACGGCATGCGCCTCGTGGGCCCCAACTGCCTCGGCATCTCCCACACCGACCCGGAGCTTCGTCTCGACGCCACCTTCGCCGCCGGCCATCCTCGCCCCGGCACCGCGGGTGTCGCCGCGCAGTCCGGCGGCATCGGCATCGCCCTGCTCGACGGACTGTCCCGGCTCGGCATCGGCGTGTCCTCCTTCGCGTCCCTCGGCGACAAGTACGACGTCAGCGGCAACGACATGCTCCAGTGGTGGGAGAGCGACGGCCGTACCGACCTCGCCCTGCTGCACCTGGAGTCCTTCGGCAGCCCGCGCGCGTTCTCCCGCACCGCCCGGCGAGTCACCCGCCGTCTGCCCGTGCTGACCGTGGACGCCGGCCGTACCGACGCGGGCCGGCGAGCCGCCGCCTCGCACACCGCGGCCGCCGCCACCCGCACCATGACGCGCGGCGCGCTGTTCACCCAGGCCGGCATCACCGCCACCCGGTCGGTCGGCGAACTCCTGGAGACCGCCGCGCTGTTGCACTCCCAGCCGCTGCCCGCGGGCAGCCGGGTGGTGATCGTCACCAACGCGGGCGGGGCCGGTGTCCTGGCCGCCGATGCCTGCGCCGAGGCCGGACTGTCGCTGCCGGCTCCCACATCGGAGCTCATCGACGACCTGCTTGCCGTCCTCCCGGACGGGGCCGCCGTGGGTAACCCGGTCGACGCCACTGCCGCTGTCACCGAGGAGCAGCTCACGGACTGTGTGGAGCGGATCATGCGGTACGGCGGCGTCGACGCCGTCCTGGTGGCACTCGTGCCCACCGCGGTCGCTGCGGCCACCGGCGACGACCTGGTCCGGGCCCTCACTCAGGCCCCCGGCCGACGGGCGAAGCCGATCGTCGCGGTGCGTCTCGAACAGGGCCTCCCCGTAGAGCTGTTGCCCGCAGCAGAAGACGGCACGATCCCGTCGTACGCCGAACCCCAGGCGGCGGCACGGGCGCTGGCCCACGCCGCTCGACGCGCGGCCTGGCTCGCCCGGCCCGCCGGGACCGTACCCGACCTCGACGGCGTCGAGACGGAGCGTGCCCGCGCGGTCGTCGAGGACTACCTCGCCGTGCACTCCGACGGTGGCTGGCTCGACCCGCGCGCCTGCGCCGACCTGCTGGCCTGCTATGGCATCCCGCAGATTCCGTGGGCCTGGGCCGAGACGGAGGACGAGGCCGTCCTGGCCGCCGATCGGCTGCGCGGCGCCGACGGCCGAGTGGTCATGAAGGCCCACTGGCCCGGCCTGGTGCACAAGAGCCAGCAGCATGCCGTCCACCTCGACCTGCGCGGCGACTCCCAGATCCGGGCCGCCTTCCGCGACCTGGAGAGCCGCTTCGCCGGGCTGATGAGCGGCGTCGTCTTGCAGCCGCTCGCCGCGCGGGGCACCGAGCTGTTCGCCGGCGTCGTCCAGGACCAGGTCTTCGGATCGCTCGTCCTGTTCGGGCTCGGCGGCACCGCCACGGAGGTACTGGCCGACCACGCCGCCCGGCTCGCCCCGCTCACCGACCACGACGTGCACGACCTGATCACCGCCCCGCGCTGCGCCCCGCTCCTGTTCGGCGCGCAGGGCAACGGACCCGTCGACCTCGACGGACTGGAGCAACTGCTGCTGCGGCTGTCCCGCATGGCAGCGGACCTGCCGCAGCTCGCCGAGGCCGACTTCAACCCGGTCCTCGCCACACCGGGCGGCGTCACCGTGCTGGACGCACGGATCCGCCTGGTGCCGTCAAGGCCCGAGGACCCCTATCTGCGTCGGCTCCGTTGAGCCCCCGAGGAGGGAACAGACATGAAGCACAACAAGGTCGGCTCCGTGATGACCACGGACGTCGTCCGCGTCGAGTACGGCACCCCGGTCAAGGAGGTCGCGCGGTTGCTCGCGGCCCACCGGATCAGCGGACTGCCGGTGGTCGACGAGGACGACAAGGTCATCGGCGTCCTCTCCCAAACGGACCTGATCGCACGTCAGGCCGCCACCCCCGAACCGTACGAGACGCGCCGTCGCTTCACGTTCTCCGGGCTGACGCGCCGTGCCCGACGGCAGTCAGCGAAAGCGCACGCCCGCACCGCCGGCCGGCTCATGACCGCCCCGCCCGTCACTGCCCACGTCGACGACACCATCGTCGAGGCCGCCCGCACCTTGGCCCAGCACCAGGTGGAACGGCTGCCGGTGCTCGACGAGGAGGACCGGCTGGTCGGCATCGTCACCCGCCGCGACCTGCTCCAGGTCTTCCTCCGCCCCGACAAGGAGATCCGCGAGGAGGTGATCGAGGACGTGCTGGTGGGCACTCTGTGGCTGGCGCCCCGCAGCATCGACGTGTCCGTGGTGCAGGGCGTCGTCACGCTCTCCGGTCACATGGAACGCAAGAGCGAGACGGAGATCGCCCTGTCGATGACCCGCCGGATCGACGGCGTGGTCGACGTGGTCGGCAAACTCAGCTACCGGCTGGACGACGCCCGCCTGCACACCCCGGAGCCCGCGCTGCACGGCGTGGCCGACGACTGGCTGCGCCGACTGTGAGAGGAGGCGTGTCCCCATGACCGGCACCGTGTTGGTCACCTACGGAACCACGAACGGATCGACGGCGCAGATCGCCGAAGCCATCGCCGACGTCCTGCGCAAGAACGGGCTGACGGTCGAAGCCCTTCCGGCCCAGGCTGTCACGAGCGTGGCGGCGTACGACGCCGTGGTGGCCGGCGGCGGACTGTACGCCGGACGCTGGCAGAAGCACGCCCGCCGCTTCCTCCGCCGGCACCGCCGCGATCTCGCTGAACGCCCGCTGTGGCTGTTCAGCAGCGGCCCGCTCGACGCCTCGGCCTCCGAGCGGGACGTCCCGCCCGTACCCGGCGTGAAGAAGGCCATGATCCGGCTCGACGCCAGGGAGCACGTCACCTTCGGGGGATGCCTGGAGGAGGGCGCGAAGGGATGGGTCGCCCGGATGATCCTCCGCAACGGCAAGGGCGGGGACTTCCGCGACTTCCCTGCGATCGAGGCGTGGGCGGCCCGTGTCGCCGACGAGCTGACGCACACCTGAAGACGGCCCCGGAGGCTGTGCCCCGTCCGGGCCCCGGTGCCGGCACCGGGGCCCGCAGATCACGGGACGCGGGATGTTGCGTGGCGATCGCCGGCGCTCCGGTCCCGTTCGCGAACTCCTCGGGAGTGACGGTACGTTGGTCTGATTTCCGGTCAGCGGGCCGCAGCCGATTCGTCCGAGAGAGTGACGGCTTCCTGCTCCCCGGATGATTCTGTCCGGGGCAGACAGCAGGAATCTCCGCCCGACGAGACGTACGACCCCCTCGTTGACGACATACTGCGGACGGCGCTGCAGGCCCCGGGACGTGGCCCGCGGGTTCTTGTCCGTGGCCGCGCCTGAGGGCGGGAGTGCGGTGGACGCCGTGCTGCTGGTGGTGCCGGAACTGTTCGCCAACGCGGTGCGGCATGCCGGAGGAGTGACCGGGTTCCGGCTGGAGGCCGGGTCGGCAGCAGCAGCCGTTGCGGTCCACGACTCCAGCCCCGTCCCGCCACGCCTGTTGCCGCTGGATGATACGGCGGG
>NZ_JAOCQE010000111.1 GCF_025290915.1 Streptomyces sp. 15-116A
TCCGCACCGGCCGAGCTCGGCCCCCGCCGCCGCCAGGCCGCCGAACGCGCCCCCGGCCAGCGCGTCACCGGCGGCGACATCGCCGCGCTGCGCTCGGTCGGCGAGCTGTTCCGCACCCTCGACGACGCCTACGGCGGCGGCCACGCCCGGCAGGCCCTGGTGCGCTATCTGGAGCACGAGTGCGAGCCGATGCTGCGCGGCACCTACGGCGAGCAGACCGGCCGCAGGCTGTTCGCCGCCGCCGCCGACCTGACCCGGCTGGCCGGCTGGACGTCGTACGACATCGGCGCGCACGGGCTCGCCCAGCGGTACTTCGTGCAGGCGCTGCGGCTCACCCAGGCGGCCGGGGACCGGGCGTACGGCGCCTATGTCCTGGTCTCCATGAGCCGGCAGGCCGTCTACCTCGGACACGGGCGGGAGGCGGTGCAGCTGGCGCGGGTGGCTCAGCAGGGCGCGGGCGGCTCCGTACCGCCCGTGGTGCAGGCGCTGCTGCACGCCGCCGAGGCACGCGGGCACGGGGTGCTCGGCGAGGTCCGGGCCTGTACGGCCGCGCTGGTGCGCGCCGAGCGGGCCCTGGAGAGCGCCAGGCCGGGCGACGAGGTGCCGCACTGGGCGCGCTTCTTCGACGAGGCCCAGCTCGCCGACGAGTTCGGGCACTGCCACCGCGATCTGCAGCAGTTCCGCGCCGCCGCCCAGCACGCCGAGCGCTCGCTGCATCTGCGCGCCCCCGGGTACGCGCGCAGCCGTCTGTTCTGCCGGGTCGTCCTCGCCACCGCCCGGCTCGGCCTCGGCGAGCTCGACCAGGCCTGCCAGCTGGCGGCGGAGGCGGCGGGCCAGGCGGCGGAGATGCGGTCGGTGCGGGCGGTGGAGTACGTACGCGATTTCGAGCGCCGGCTGGAGCCCTACAAGGACGCGGTGCCGGTGCGGACGTACCGGGACAAGGTGGCCGCGCTGGGCTAGGCCCTGTCGTCACATCCCCGTCGTCCGCCCGGAGGGCCGGCCTGGCGGCGTCAGGTGCGCGCTCTCGGCGTGCCGGGCGTCGACCGGCGTACTGGTTGTACGTGGTCGGCGCCGGGTGCGGCGAGAGTGCGTGCATGGCGTCGCCAGGCAGGCGGGGATTTGACGACAGGGCCTAGCGGGGCCCTGCCGGTCGCCCGGCGTAGCGTGGGCGGCATGGAGATCTGGATCAATCCCGCCTGTTCCAAGTGCCGCAGCGCCCTCAGTCTGCTCGACGCCGAGGGCGCCGACTACACCGTCCGCCGGTATCTGGAGGACGTGCCCAGCGCGGACGAGATCCGCGAGGTGCTGGGCCGGCTGGGCCTGGAGCCGTGGGACATCACACGGACGCAGGAGGCCGCGGCCAAGGAGCTGGGGCTGAAGGAGTGGCCGCGGGACGCCGGGGCGCGGGACCGGTGGATCGCGGCACTCGCCGCGCACCCCAAGCTGATCCAGCGGCCGATCATCACCGCGGACGACGGCACGGCGGTCGTGGGCCGCACGGAGGAGGCCGTGCGGGACGCCCTCGCGCGGTAACACCCCTGTGACGCAGGTTACTTCGGCGACTTGGGTCAACCGCTGAGTAACTCCGTTCGGTATCTCGTACATAGCGGCGTACGCTCCCCTACCTCTTCAGGAGGCGCGCATGTCGCGTAGGAGAACTCTCGGCCCCAAGAAGAAGCTCGCGCTCCTCGTGAGTGCGGCGACGGTGGCCGGTGGCGGTGCCTTCGTCATGGCGAGCACCTCGAACGCCTCGCAGGCACCGACCACCAAATCGGCGGCGGACTCGACCGTCTGCCAGGGCCTGGCCACCGCGCTCGGCAACAACCAGAAGTTCATCGAGGGCCAGCGGGCCAATCCCGACGCGCAGTCGGAGGCCCGGATCGCCAACCGTGAGGCGGTCATCGCCGAGATCCAGCGCAAGCAGGAGGCCTCCGGATGCCAGGTTGGGGAGTCGGCTCAGGACTCCCAGGCCGAGCAGCCGGCGGCGCCTTCGCAGCCCGCGCAGGGTGAACAGGGTGAACAGGCCGGCGGCGAACAGGCTGGCGGCGAGCAAGCCGGTGCCGGTGAACAGGCCGGTGCCGGTGAGCAGGCCGGTGGTGGTGGCGCGGCGGCCGGTGAGCAGGTGTGCAACGGGTCGACCGTCACGCTGTCCGGCGAGGGCGGAGCCCCGGCCGCGTCCAGCAACCAGTTCCCGGCGGGCACCAAGCTGAAGGTGACCAACCTGGACAACAACAAGTCCACCACGGTGGAGGTCACCTCCGTCTCCGGCAGCTGTGTGCTGCTGAACAACGCCGCATTCGAGCAGGTCCGCGAGCCCGGCAAGTTCCTGATCCGCCGGGCGGTCATCGAGAAGGTGGGGTGAGGCCCGGGTCGTCAGGAGTTCCCCGAGGCGGCGGCCGGTTCGGGGGGCGGGGCGTCGTACGTCGGCGACGCCCCGGCCCCGGCCGCCGCCTCTTCGCGTACGACTCACACCGTGAAGCGAGCCACAGCAGGGCCAGGTAACACGGGGTTCACATGCGGGCAATGGCCGGGAAATCGCCTGTTGACAGGCTGCGGGGCATCAAGAGCGTGGCGCCCCAGTGCCGCAGCGCCGCCGCACCCGCACCTGCGCCCAGACCCACCCCCGAAGGAAGTGGACCGTGAGCTTCAAGGCTGAGTACATCTGGATCGACGGCACGGAGCCGACGGCCAAGCTGCGTTCCAAGACGAAGATCCTCTCCGACGACGCCAAGGGCGCGGAGCTGCCGATCTGGGGTTTCGACGGGTCCTCCACCAACCAGGCCAAGGGCCACGCCTCGGACTGTGTGCTCAAGCCGGTCTTCGTCTGCCCGGACCCGATCCGCGGCGGTGACGACGTGCTGGTGCTGTGCGAGGTCCTGAACACGGACATGACGCCGCACGAGACCAACACCCGTGCCGCGCTGGCCGAGGTCGCCGAGAAGTTCGCCGCGCAGGAGCCGATCTTCGGCATCGAGCAGGAGTACACCTTCTTCAAGGACGGCTACCCGCTGGGCTTCCCCAAGGGCGGCTTCCCGGCCCCGCAGGGCGGCTACTACTGCGGTGTCGGCTCCGACGAGATCTTCGGCCGTGACGTCGTCGAGGCCCACCTGGACAACTGCCTGAAGGCGGGCCTGGGCCTGTCCGGCATCAACGCCGAGGTCATGCCCGGCCAGTGGGAGTTCCAGGTCGGCCCGCTGGCGCCGCTGGAGGTCGCCGACCAGCTGTGGGTGGCCCGCTGGCTGCTCTACCGCACCGCCGAGGACTTCGGCATCGCCGCGACCCTCGACCCCAAGCCGGTCAAGGGCGACTGGAACGGCGCCGGTGCGCACACCAACTTCTCCACCAAGGCGATGCGCGAGTCCTACGACGCGATCATCACCGCCTGCGAGTCGCTCGGTGAGGGCTCCAAGCCGCTGGACCACGTGAAGAACTACGGTGCCGGCATCGACGACCGTCTCACCGGTCTGCACGAGACCGCCCCGTGGGACAAGTTCTCCTACGGCGTCTCCGACCGCGGTGCCTCGGTCCGCATCCCGTGGCAGGTCGAGAAGGACGGCAAGGGCTACATCGAGGACCGTCGCCCCAACGCCAACGTCGACCCGTACGTGGTGACCCGCCTGCTGGTCGACACCTGCTGCTCCGCGCTGGAGAAGGCCGGCCAGGTCTGATCCCGCCCGCTGTCGCTCCGAGGGGGCGCCCACCGTCCGGCGGTGGGCGCCCTCTCGCGTTCGCCGGCGGCCCGGCGTCCACGTGGTGAGAGGAGTCTCCTGCCGGGAGCCGTGGTCTGCTTGAATGGAGCCATGACCGGTTCCCAGAAGCATCTCGCGACAGGTCGCCATGACCTCGAGCCCTTCTGGCCCTCCCGTCAGCACGACGACTTCGACCGGGTGTGTTGCCGCGCGATGTCCGCGCCGGCCCTCTGACGCCCGTATCCGGCGGTCTCCGGCCCGCGCGCACCGACGTACGTCCCTCGTCGAACCTCTCGCGCGAAAGAGCTGACCTGTCATGGCGACCACCCGTTCCGTACCCACCGCCGTCAACTCCCCGTCCGCGCACGGCCCCCGGCACCGGCTGCGCGCCGTCAGCCCGGACGAGACCGTGCCCGTCGCCGACCTTCTGCCGCCGGGTGCCACCTGGCTGCCCGCTCCCCCGCACGCCCTGCCCAGCCTCCCCGGGCAGCCGCCGATGGTCGGCTACCTGGTGCTCGTCCCGGCCGACCAGCAGCCGCAGGTCCCCGTACCGGCCCCGGTGACCGACGGCGGCGACCCGCTGATCCGCGTCGACACCGTCCAGCGCACCGCCGAGGTCGACGGGCGGCAACTCGACCTGACCTACCTGGAGTTCGAGCTGCTCGCGCATCTCGTGGCGCACCCGGGCCGGGTGCACACCCGCGACCAGCTGGTCGGCACCGTGTGGGGCTACGGCCATGTCGGCGACGGCCGCACCGTCGACGTCCACATCGCCCGGCTGCGCCGCAAGCTCGGCGCGCGCTACCGGGGCACGATCCACACCGTGCGCCGGGTCGGGTACAAGTACGTGCCGCCGGCCGGGCGCTGACGTCTGCCCACAGCAGATCCCGGTTCCACGACGCCGCCCGTTCGGGCAGAGTCACCGGCATGAGGCTACTGGTGCTGGGCGGTACGGAGTTCGTCGGGCGGGCCGTCGTGGAGGCGGCCCTCGGCCGGGGCTGGGAGGTGACCGTCTTCCACCGGGGGCGGCACGAGGCCCCGGAGGGCGTGCGGTCGCTGCTGGGCGACCGCACCGCCCTCGACGGTCTCGCCGCGCTCGACGAGGACTCCGGCGACTGGGACGTCGTCGTCGACACCTGGTCGGCGGCGCCGCGCGCGGTGCGGGACACGGCGCGGCTGCTGCGGGGCCGCGCCGGGCGGTACGTGTACGTGTCGAGCTGCTCGGTGTACGCGTGGCCGCGGCCCGCCGGGTACACCGAGCGGGCCCCGCTGGTGGACGGCGCCTCGCCCGACGCCGACCAGACCGACTACGCGCGCGACAAGCGGGGCGGGGAGCTGGCGGCGGTGGACGCCTTCGGCGCCGATCGTTCGGTGCTGGTGCGGGCCGGGCTGATCCTCGGGCCGTACGAGAACATCGGCCGGCTGCCCTGGTGGCTGAACCGCACGGCCCGCGGCGGTCCGGTCCTCGCGCCCGGTCCGCGGGACCTTCCGCTGCAGTACGTCGACGCCCGCGACCTCGCCAACTGGATCCTCGGCGCAGCGGAACGCGAGCTGAGCGGACCGTACAACCTGATCTCGCCCCAAGGGCACGCCACCATGGGTGAGTTGCTCCATGCATGCACCGAAGTCACCGGAGGGGCCGCCGAGCTGCGGTGGACCGAGCCGGAGGTGATCCTCGGCGCGGGCATCGAGCCGTGGACGCAGCTGCCGGTGTGGGTGCCGCCGGGCAGCGAGGGGTACGACGCGCTGCACTCCGCGGACGTGTCACGGGCGGTCGCGACGGGCCTGCGCTGCCGGCCGGTCCACGAGACGGTGGCCGACACCTGGGCCTGGCTGCGGAGCATCGGCGGGGTCGCACCGCAGCGCCCCGACCGGCCCGCCGTGGGTCTGGCCCCGGAGGTGGAGGCGAAGGTGCTGGCCGGGGGCGAGGTGTAGGTAACACCACCCTCCGGCCGGGGGGTTCGGCCCAGTGACGGCCCCTCACCCGCTCGACCAGACTGACGTCATGAACACCACCACCACGAAGAGCGACGGCGACGCCTCCAGGGCACGGGGCATGGTGCGCGCCGCCTGGCGGGGGCTCGTGCTGGCCGTCGTGTCACTGCCCCTGGCCGTGCTGTGCCTCACCCTGACCGCCGTGTCCGTGGCGCTGATCCCGCTCGGCATCGGTATCATCACCACGCCGTACGTGCTGAACGGCGTGCGGACGTTCGCGAACTGGCGGCGCGTCATGGCGGCCGAGTGGGGCGGTGTGCGCATTCCGCCCGCGTATCGGCCGATCCCCGAGGACGCCAATCCGTGGACCCGCACCTTCGCGATGCTGCGCGACCCGGCCACCTACCGGGATCTGCGTTGGCTGCCGGTGGACATGACGGCGGGCTTCGTGACCGCGCTGCTGCCGGCGGTGCTGGTGTTCTACCCGCTGGAGGGCTTCGCGCTGGCGGCGGGACTGTGGCGGCCCGCGATCGGCGAGCCGCACGGCGACTGGGGGCCGTACTGGTACGGCTTCGTGCCGGTCAGCGATCAGACGTCCGCGTTCGCCGCCGCCGGTCTCGGTGCCGTCCTGCTCGTCATCGCGCACCGGTACGCCGTGCCCGCCTTCCACGCGCACTTCCGTCTGACCCGCGCCGTCCTGGCCTCCAACCAGACGGAACTCGCCGAGCGTGTACGCCAGTTGACCGAGTCCCGCCGCGATGCCGTGGACGCCTCCGCCGCCGAGCTGCGCCGCATCGAACGCGACCTGCACGACGGGGCCCAGGCACGACTCGTCGCCATGGGCATGGACCTCGGCACCATCGAGATGCTGCTCGACAAGGACCCGGCGAAGGCCAAGGAGCTGATCGCGCAGGCCCGTACGTCGTCGGTGGAGGCGCTGGCCGAGCTGCGGGAGCTGGTGCGCGGCATCCATCCGCCGGTGCTGGCCGAGCGGGGCCTCGGCGACGCGGTGCGGGCGCTGGCGCTGCGGCTGCCGGTGGACACCGAGGTGACCGTGGAGCTGCCGGGCCGGGCGCAGGCGCCGGTGGAGTCGGCGGCGTACTTCGCGGTGAGCGAGCTGCTCACCAACGCGGTGAAGCACTCCGGCGCCGACCGGATCTGGGTCGACCTGCATCACAGCGACGGGCATCTGCGGGTGAGCGTCACCGACAACGGCAAGGGCGGTGCGGTGATCGGGGCCGGCTCGGGGCTGAGCGGGGTCGAACGCCGGCTCGGTACATTCGACGGCGTCCTGGCCGTCAGCTCTCCCGCGGGCGGTCCCACCATGGTCACCATGGAGATCCCTTGCGCGTTGTCCTAGCCGAAGACCTCTTCCTGCTGCGCGACGGACTCGTCCGGCTCCTCGAGGCGCACGACTTCGAGATCGCGGCGGCCGTGGAGTCCGGGCCCGAGCTGGCCCGGGCGCTGGCCGAGCTGGAGCCGGACGTCGCCGTGGTGGACGTACGGCTGCCGCCCACGCACACCGACGAGGGGCTGCAGTGCGCCCTGGAGGCCCGCCGGAACCGGCCGGGCCTGCCGGTGCTGGTGCTCTCCCAGCACGTGGAGCAGCTGTACGCGCGGGAGTTGCTCGCCGACGGCAGCGGCGGCGTCGGCTATCTGCTGAAGGACCGGGTGTTCGACGCGGCGCAGTTCGTGGACGCCGTACGGCGCGTGGCGGCGGGCGGTACGGCGATGGATCCGCAGGTGATCCAGCAGCTGCTGGCGCGGCAGTCGGGCGAGGACCGGCCGCTGGCGCGGCTGACGCCCCGGGAGCGTGAGGTGCTGGAGCTGATGGCGCAGGGGCGGTCCAACGCGGCGATCGCGGCGAGGCTGGTGGTGACGGAACGGGCGATCGCGAAGCACACCGCCAACATCTTCACGAAACTGGGCCTGGAGGTCTCCGACGACGACAACCGGCGCGTGCTGGCGGTTCTCGCCCATCTCGACCACGGCCGATGAAAGCGGACGCGCACATTCACCCCTAGTGCCTGATCCACAACTCCCGGTGTTTCAAAGGGCGTTGAAACCCCGGACTCCGTACGAACTTCTCTGCAATTCGTGGGACGCGTGAACACCCGTGGGGCGGCCGACGTACTCAAGGGAGCCGCTTCACTCCTGTCGGGCGCCTCGATGCCCCGCAATGGGATGCCCCGCAAGGAAGTCAGAGGAGTTCCATGGGACGCAACACAAGAAAACGCCGTACGCCGCTGGCCACCAAGGCCATAGCCGCAGCGGCGGCCCTAGCGCTCGGTGGGGGCGGGCTGATCTGGGCGAACTTCTACGCTTCGGCACACGAGGAGAACGGGCCGGACAACCGGACGAGGTCGGGCGCGGCACAGATCGCGACGATCAACTGCCCGGACGTCGGGCAGAAGCTCACGAAGGTGCCGCGCAGCGCACGCAAGGGCGTCGCCAGGGAGCTGGCGCGGCTCGACCAGCAGGTCACCGCCGCCTACAAGCGTCTCGCCGACACGCGCCAGGCTCAGGCGGGGGACGCGAACTACGTCGACAACGCGATCCTCGGACCGCTGCAGTCCAAGCGGACGGCGACCCTGGACCGGATCCGCATCACCATCAACCGTGCGGGTGGCCAGGCACCGCGGAACCTCGGCGGGTTCGCCCGGTGCCAGGGCGTCCCGGCGGAGCAGCCGGAGGTCAACGACGGCGGTCAGGACCAGAACAACGACGGTCAGAACCAGGGTGACGGTGGCCAGGACAACGGCGGCCAGGACCAGGGTGACGGCGGCCAGGACAACGGTCAGGACAACGGCCAGGGCCAGGACAACGGCGGTCAGGCCGGCAACGGCCCCGTCGCTGACGACTTCATCAACATCGAGGACGTCCAGCCGAACGGCGGCCCGCAGGGCGTGAACGGAAACGGCCTGCCCGCCAACGGCGACACCGGTTCGACCGGCTCGTTCACCACCAACTGCGGCACCAACGAGAACGAGAACCGCAACTCGGACAACGTGATCGTCGCGCCCGGCGTGTCCAACGGCGCGCAGCACCAGCACGACTACGTCGGCAACCAGGCCAACAACGCCTTCGCGAGCGACGAGGACCTGGCCAACGGCGAGACGACCTGCCAGAACCAGGGCGACAAGTCGTCCTACTTCTGGCCGGTGATCCGGCTGCAGAACGGCGAGAACGACATCGACGCCGGCCAGCCCGGCGGCGGTCAGGACGGCAACGTCGGCCAGATCGTCGAACCGGCGCAGGCTGAGCTGAAGTTCGTCGGCAACAAGACCGGTGACGTCGTGGCGATGCCGCAGGCCCTGCGCATCATCACCGGTGACGCCAAGTCCTTCGTGAACGGCCTCAACAACGCCAACACGAACTGGAGCTGCACGGGCTTCGAGGACCGCGTGGTGACGGACAAGTACCCGATCTGCCCCGAGGGCAGCTCGGTCGTGCGGACGTCCTTCTTCCAGAGCTGCTGGGACGGCCAGAACATCGACAGCGCCAACCACCGTACGCACGTCGACTTCGTCGAGGCGGACGGCAGCTGCTCGAACGGCTTCCAGGCCATCCCCCAGCTCCAGGTCCGCCTGGTCTACGACATCCCGGCCCCGCAGATCGAGAACGGGCAGGTGCAGAACGCGTACGCGATCGACTCCTTCCCGGACCAGCTGCACAAGCCGATCACCGACCACAACGACTTCATCAACTTCTTCGACGAGGACCTGATGAACGAGATGGTCGACTGCATCAACAGCGGGCAGGACTGCCAGTAGTCCTGAAGCAGTAGCCGACAAGAGAGCCGGCGGTGGGACCTCCCACCGCCGGCTCTTTCTTCGGTCGCCCGCGAGATCAGCCGTGGTGATCACCGCGGTTGTGGCTGCCCCCGGGATTCATGTGCTCGGACCCCTCCTCCAGCGTCCCGCCGAGCGTGGACCGCAGCTCCGCGACGGTCTTCTTCTCACCTACGGCGACCCACTTGCGCCCGACGAGGTAGTAGCCCCCGTAGTCCTTCGCACCGTTGAGCCACTCACGCTGGCCGCGGTCGGTGGCGAAGGTGGCGAGGATGTACTTCTCCTTGCCCTTCTTGCAGATCGCCTGGCGGATGGTGTCGGCGTCGGTCTGCATGTTCGGCGTGCACTTGGCCTCGGCGGCGATGTGCTCGAGGCTGCCGGTCGCGGTGGCCGGTCCCTCGCCGTGTCCCTGGTGCTCGTCCTCGCCGCCGGATCCGCAGCCCGCCAGCGCCAGTGCCGCCACCGCGCCGGTCAGCGCGAGCATCGGTCGGGTCAGCCTCATGAGTTCCTCCGGTCCTCCGGTCCATCGGCGACATGCCGCGCGGAGCCCCGTCGAAGGGCTCTCCCCGTGGATACGGCCCGGAGGCCCGCGGCGCTCAAAACCGGTGCCACGGCCCGCGCTCGCATGCGAACCTGAGCCCCATGGATCAGGACTGGGAAGACCGTGTGACCGCCGCCTGGGCGACCTTCGACGACTACTCCGAGACCGAGGAGGACGCGGCGGCGTTCCGTGCCGTGATCGACGCGCTCGTCGCGGAACTACCCGAGGGCAGCCCGCTGGGCCCCTTCGAACGCGCCTGTGCCTTCGACTCGACGGGCCGGCCCGCCGAGGCGGTCGCGCTGTACCGGGAGGCGCTCGACGGCGGGCTGGAGAAGGCCAGCCCCTACAAGGCGCGGCGGGCGAAGATCCAGCTGGCGAGTTCGCTGCGGAACGTCGGACTGCCCGAGGAGGGCGTCGCCCTGCTCACGCCGGAACTGGACGCCCCCTCCGACGAGTTGGACGACGCCGTACGCGCCTGCCTCGCACTGTGTCTGTCGAGTCTGGGGCGGGACCGCGAGGGCCTGTCGCTGGTGCTCGGCGCCCTCGCCGGGCATCTGCCGCGCTACCAGCGGTCGATGGCCGCCTACGCGCGTGCGCTCGTGGAGCCGTCCGGGCGGTGAGGGGCCGGGTCAGGTGACCATCGGCCGATTCGCTCGTTCTGCTGAACGTGCAGTCACAGGATGTCGCCCCGCGCCCCTCCGCCTCCTCCCCTTCCTCCCCCACCGGCCCGGTGGTCGATGTCGAGCAGGCCGAGGCCGCGCTCGTCGAGCACTATCCGCGGCTCGTCCGGCTCGCCTATCTCGTGCTGCCGCCCACGCTGGGCCGCAGCAGGCGGGTGCTGACCGCGCACTCCCTGACCCAGCGCGCGCTGCCTCGCACCCGGGCCTCCGCGCCGGTGATCCCCGCCCAGTCGGCGGGCCCCGGCAGCGACCCCGGCTACGCGCTGGTCCGCCTCCAGGTGGTGCGTACGGCGCTGGAGGCCGGCCTGCCGCTCACCCGCAAGGCGTGGCCCAAGCGGGCGCAGCTGCCGCCGCTGCTGCCACAGGTGTGGGGGCTGAAGCTGTTCCCCCGGCCGGGCGGCGCCGACGAACTCGGCCTGGACCAGCGGCTGTCCGCGCTGTCGGGCCCGGCCCGCGCCGCCTATGCGCTGCGCGGCCTGGACCGGCTGGCGGACGGTGACGTGCGCAAGGTGCTCGCCGAGGCGGGCGTCGCCGACCCGGACGCCGCGCTCGCGGAGGCCGACTCGATCCCCGCCGAGTACGGGCTGCTCGACTCCTGCGAGTTCGACCCCTGCTCGCTGCAGGCGCGCCCGACCGACCTGATGCGCCGCCGCCGGCATCTGAAGGTCGCGCTGGCCGCCGGGGCCGCGCTCGCCGTGTGCGGGATGCTGCTCGCGCTGCCCGGTGACGGCTGGGGCCCCGACGGCGCCGCCGCCCCGCCGTACGCGCGGAATCCGGCCGCGCAGGCCGCCCTGGACCCGGGGAAGCTCACCCGGGTCTCCCCCGCCGCCTGGAAGACCGCCACGCGCACCGACTTCTCGGTGTGGCCCGCGCGCGGCGACCTCACCCGCGACCGTGCCCTGCTGCGCCGCGCCCTCGCCGTGTGGGCCCGCCCCGGCGAGGCCGTGAAGGTGTCGGCCACCCCGGGCACCCCCACCGGCGGCCCCGCGGGACCGCCCCAGCTGCTGTACGCCGGGACGGTCGACGAGGCCCACGTGGTGATCCTCCACGACGGTCTGCGGATCGTCCGCTACGCCGAGCCGAAGAAGGGCGCGCAGGGTGCCGCCCTCGACTTCGCCCGCGTCGACGGCGCCGGCCGGGCCGAGGCGAGCGCGGTGGTGCTGAGCCGGACCGACGGCAACGTCCGCTATCTGACCGCGCCCTGGGTGCGCAGGGCCGGCGAGCGGGACCTGCGCGCACCGGGCTCGGGAGCCATGGACCTGGCCCTCACAGACGGGGTGACGGCACCGCTGGCCAGTCCGACCCTGCGTGCCGGGGGCTGCACCTCGTGGAACGTGCTGCAGCTGACCGACGGCGCCGGGACGCGGCTGGTGACCGACCTCGGCGAACTGGTCCCGGCCCACCTGACGGCGGGGCCGCCGGACGCGCCGGTCGAGGCGTCCGGTGCCGAGGCGCTGCGCACCTGGGCGCCGTACGCCTGCTCGCTCGGTGTGATGCGCTCGGCCGGGGTGCGCGGCGTCAACGCGTGGGCGTACGCGCGGCAGCCGCTGCCGGACACCGACGGCAAGGCCGCGTGGGTGTGCACGCGGGCGGAGACCTGGCGGGGCGACGGGGCGCGGGTGCTGGCGCAGTTCCACACGCCGCGCGGCCGGTTCGGCGCGGTGGCGGCCCAGGCCGAGAACGTGCCGGCCTGCGGGCCGCGCGCCCCGCAGGTGCTCGCCGGGGTGCTGTGGAAGTCCTCGACGGGTTCCTGGTACCTGCTGGCCGCCGGCGGCCCCGGCACCGAGTCCGTCAAGGCGACCGGCGGCATCAAGGCCTCCGCGAAGGGCCACCTGCTCACCGCCGAGGCGAAGCGTGGCGCCCAGGCCGACCTCAGCGCCACCCTGGAGGGCGGAGACTCGATCAGCGGGCTGCGCTGAGCCGGCGAACACCGGTGGCCGCTCCAGGACGTTCGAGTCCGGAATCGATCGGTAAGGTGTTCGCATGACTACCGGGGTTCGCCGCAGGATGGGAGTCGACGAGCGGCGGCAGCAGTTGATCGGCGTCGCCCTCGAACTGTTCAGCCGCCGCTCGCCCGACGACGTCTCCATCGACGAGATAGCGTCGGCGGCGGGCATCTCCCGCCCGCTGGTCTACCACTACTTCCCCGGCAAACTCAGCCTGTACGAGGCCGCGTTGCAGCGTGCCTCCGACGATCTGGCCTCCCGCTTCGCCGAACCCCACGAGGGCCCGCTGGGGGCGCGGCTGCTGCGGGTGATGGGCCGCTTCTTCGACTTCGTCGACGACCACGGCCCCGGCTTCTCCGCCCTGATGCGCGGCGGCCCGGCGGTCGGCTCCTCCACCACCAACGCCCTGATCGACTCCGTACGGCAGGCCGCGTACGAGCAGATGCTGGCGCACATGGGTGTCGTGGGCGAGGCTCCGCCCCGGCTGGAACTCGTCGTCCGGTCCTGGATCTCGCTCGTGGAGTCGACGGCGCTGATCTGGCTGGACGGGCGGCGTATCCCGCGCGGCGAGCTGGAGGCGCAGCTGGTGCACGACTTCGCGGCGCTCGCCGCCGTCGCCGCCGCGCACGACGAGGAACTGAGCACGCTGCTGCGCTCGCTGCTCAAGGACGAGCCGGGCGACGGGCCGTTCACCGACCTCGCCACCCGGCTGATCGCCCTGGCGTCCTAGAAGCTGCTCAGACCTCGAACTTGCGGTACGACGGGTCCAGCTCGCGCACCTCGGCGGAGGCGTGCAGGGTGACCCCGTCCTGCCGCCGCACGTGGGTGCGGAGCAGGTCCAGTACCGCCTCCGTCAGCTTCGCCTTCGTCTCCTCGCTGCGTCCGGCGAGGAGCCCGATGGTCACGTGCACGATGGCGTGTGCGTCGGGGTCCTCGTAGCCGAACGCCCGCTGGTCGGCGTACCGGAACAGCGTCTTGCATGCCTCGGGCTTCGCCGCCGCGATGTCGACGACCGTGCGGTGCAGGGCCCGCGCGAAGCCCTCCTCGTCGAGGGTGTCCTCGACGGGGTGCGAGTAGTCGACGGTGATCTGCGGCATGGGCACTCCTGTTCTACGGCGACCCGGTCACCCTAGCTGCCGGAACACCGCGACCGTGCGGGCCGGGACGGTGAAGGTGCCGGAGTCCTTCGCGTACGCGGAGGTCTTCACCACCGCGTCCCCGCCCGCGGCCTGCACCGGGTGCAGGCGGTAGCCCGTCCCGGCGAGCGCGGCGACGCGCTGCTCCTGCTCCTTCGGGGTGGCGTTGAAGACGACCACCAGGTCACCGAGCTTCATGGTGATCACGCCGGGCGTCTCCTCCTTCCCGGACAGCGGGAACGACAGCCGGGACTGCACCTGCTCGGTCGTGTCGAGGGAGAACGCCTTCTCCGTGGCACGGATCTTCAGCAGGTCCCGGTACGCGGCCGAGGCGCCCTCGATCTGCGGGCAGCCGACCTTCACCACGCCGAGCAGCGGCTTGGCGTACGGCCACTTGTCCTTGTTGTCGGCGGCCGGCGGCAGCCCGCGCCCGAAGCCGTTGCCGTCCGCGCAGTTCCAGTGGATGGCGTTGAACCAGTCGCCGCTGTCGTAGGAGTTGCGGTCCAGGGACTTGGAGCGCAGCAGGTCGGTGCCCGCCTGGGAGAGGGCCGGGCCCTGCGAGAGGGTGGCCGTCGCCATGGCGAGGACCTGCATGCGTGCCCGGTCCGCGGCCGGGGTGTCCTTCGGCAGCTTGAAGGCGAGCGCGTCGAACAGCGACTCGTTGTCGTGCGCGTCCGCGTAGGCGAGGGCGTCGCCGGGGGCGTCCGCGTAGCCGGCGGGCGAGCCGTTGTAGTCGACCTGGGAGCCCTTGACCTCCTTGCCGCTGGTGTCGGTGAAGGTGTAGTCGGCGAGGTTGCCGCTCAGGCCCACCTTGATCAGGTCCTGGTAGTGCAGCAGGCGGGCCTTCTGCTCGGCCTCGGTGCCGTTGCTCTTCGAGGAGTTGGGGTCGGTGAACAGACCGGAGGCGAAGCCCTGCACGCCGGGGTCCTCGTCGAAGGGGCCGCCGCCGCGCACGGCGTCACGGGCCCGGTCGGAGAAGGTGGCGATGCCGGTGCCGGCCATGTTCTTCTGCGTGGCCTGCTCGAAGCGGACGTCGTCGGCGATCTCGCCGAAGTTCCAGCCCTCCCCGTACAGGATGATCTTCTTGCCGTCGACGCCGTCCTTCGCGACGGTGAGCGCGTCGAGGGCCTTGCGGACGGCGAGCATGTTCGCCTTCGGGTGGTGGCCCATGAGGTCGAAGCGGAAGCCGTCGACCTTGTACTCCTTGGCCCAGGTGACCACCGAGTCGACGACGAGCTTGCCCATCATCGCGTTCTCGGGCGCGGTGTTGGCGCAGCAGGTGCTGTTGGCGACCGAGCCGTCGGCGAGCAGCCGCTGGTAGTAGCCGGGCACGATCCGGTCCAGGACGCTCGTCTTCGCCTGGCCGCTCGCCGCGGTGTGGTTGTAGACGACGTCCATGACGACCCTCAGGCCGTCCTCGTTGAGCGCCTTGACCATCTCGCGGAACTCGACCGTGCGGGCGGTGCCGTCCGGGTCGGTGGCGTAGGAGCCCTCGGGGACCGTGTAGTGGTACGGGTCGTAGCCCCAGTTGTAGGCGTCCTTCGCGGCGATCTTGCCGATGCACTCCTGCTGCTTGTCGGAGTCGGCCGGGTAGGAGGCCAGGTCGCAGTCGACGGCCGCCTGGTCGGACTTCTTCTCGGGGATGGTGGCGATGTCGAACGCGGGCAGCAGGTGCACGTACGACGTGCCGGCCTCGGCCAGCTCGCGCAGGTGCTTGGAGCCGTCGCTGTCCTTGTCGGTGAAGGCCAGATAGGTGCCCCGGTCCTTCGCCGTGCGGTCCTCCACGGAGAAGTCCCGGATGTGCAGCTCCTGGATCTGCGCGTCCTTCAGCGGCACGGCCTTCGGCTTGTCGTACGTCGACCAGTCGCGCGGCTTCAGGGACCGGTCGGCCAGGTCGACGACGAGGCTGCGCTCGGAGTCGGTGGTGAGGGCGACCGAGTAGGGGTCGGTGACCTTGTTGGTGACGATCTCCCGGGCGGCGGGCGCCCACACCGTCACGGCGTACCGGTAGGGCTTGCCCTTCCAGGAGCCGGGGCCGGTGACGGACCAGACGCCGCTGTCGTCGTCGCGGCGCATGCGGATTGTGCGGTCGCCGATCTCCAGGGACACCTCCTGCGCGGTCGGCGCCCACACGGAGAGCGTGGGACGGCCGTGGCGGAAGGTCGGGCCGAGCTTCGCCTTGGTGGCGTCACCGGCGTAGAGGTCGTCCAGGACGCCGCCGATCTGCACGCCGGTCGCGGCGAGCACGGCACCGTTGGCTGCGCGCTGGGAGGCGACGACCTGGCCGCGCAGAGCCTCGCGCACGCCGCCCCGGTCGCGTGGGTCGACGGACCAGGCGGTCAGGTCCTTCAGGTGCGGGAACTTCGCCTTCTGGGCGTCGGTGAGGCTGGCCTTCGTCAGCCGCAGCCAGCGCGCGTCGGCGCCGGTCAGGGTGCCGTCCTGCACCTTGACGGAACCGGTGCGGGAGGCCAGCAGCTGGGTGGAGGCTGCGCCCTCGGAGCCGTTCCAGACGACGGTGTTCCGGTCGATCCAGATGGCCTTGGAGGTGCTCAGGTCGAGCGCGGCGGCGGAGCCCGCGGGCTGCGGCAGCAGGTACTTCTCCTGGCCGCTCAACAGCCACACCTCGTGCCCGTTGGCGGTGAGGTCGAGCGCCTGGTCGGTGGGCAGGTCCTTCTCGTCGCCCTTGTGGATGATGTAGCTGAGGCTGGTGGCACCCTCGGTGAGCGGCACCTCGAAGACAGCGCCATAGGAGTCAGTCTTCACCGGCTTCAGCGGGTTCGCCCAGTCGGTGGGGTTGGCGGCGCCGGACCAGACGTGCAGGCCCCAGCCGTCGTAGGTGCCGTCGGCCCGGTGGTAGTGCAGGACCGCCTTGGTCTTGTCCTGCGCCGGGTAGTCGGGCCGCTCGGTGGTGACGGTCTCCTTGCCCTGCTCGATCCAGACCTCGCCGGTCTTGGTGACGTCGATCGTGCGGTCGGTGGCGACGTCCTTGTTGCCGTCCTTGTCGATGACCAGGAAGCCGACGCTGGAGGCGCCGGGCTTGAGCTTGACGTAGGCGAAGGCGCCGTAGGCGTCACGGCCGGTGAAGGGGTGGCTGTTCGGCCACTCGGTGGCCTCCCCCTCCGCGAGGTCGCCCCAGGCGTACAGGCCCCAGTCGTCGTAGTTCCCGTCCGCGCGCTTGTAGTGAACGATCGCGTAGTCGCGGGAGGACGCGGTGGGCGGCGTCTCGACGGGCGGGGTGCCGGTGCTGGACGCGGCCAAGGCGCTGTTCGTGCGCCCGGCCGAGTCGATCACCACGGCCTTGTAGCGCAGGGCGGTCCCGGCGGGGACGTCCTCGCCGATGGTGTGGGTGACCTTGTAGGGGGCGTGGTCGGCGGAGCCGAGGGTCTGCCACTTTCCGTCGCCGGTCTGGGCGGCGAAGACGACCCGGTTGAGCTGTCCCCCGTCGACGTCGGCGGTGACCTCGACGGTGCCGGTGGCGCCCGCCTCGGGGGCCTTGAGGGTGATCGTCGGCTCAGTGGCGGGCTTCGCGAGCGGGCGGGCCGCCTTGAGGACGATCGCCGCACCGGCCGGGACGGTGACCGTGATCTTCTTGTCGGCGTCGCTCTTCACGGACGCGTCGGTGCCGTGGATGCCCTGGAACGTCATGCCCGCCGAGCCGGTCGCGAAGGTGGCCTCCTTCGCCGCGTCCGCGTTGTTGAAGGCGACGACGTACTCGGTGCCGGTCCGCGCGTCGGTGCGGGAGACGGCGTAGACACCGGCCCCGTCGGCGGCGTACCGCTCCTGCTGGACGCCGTCGGCGAGGGCGGGGTGGGCCTTGCGGAGCTTCGCGAGGGCACTGATCTGGCGGTAGAGGGGCGACGTGGTGTCGTAGGTGTCGTCCGCGTGGGTGCGGTCGCTGCCGATCAGGTCGTCGTCGAGGTAGTCGGCGGTGCGGGACGCGAAGAGGGTCTGGCGGGCGTCCTTGTCGCCGCCGGCGCCGGTGAAGCCCTGCTCGTCGCCGTAGTAGATCACCGGGTTGCCGCGGCTGAGGAACATCAGCTCGTTGGCGAGCATGTCCTTCTTCAGCAGCTCCGCGTCGGACGCCTTCGGGTTGTCCTGCTTGAGAAACGTGCCGATGCGGCCCATGTCGTGGTTGCCGAGAAAGGTGACCTGCTCGTACGCGTTGGCGTGGCCGGACGTGTACTTGTAGTCGTCGCCGAAGACCGAGGCGAGCTTCTCGGCGCTGCCGCCCTGGGAGGCGTACGCGCGGGCCGCGTCCTGGAAGGGGAAGTCCAGCGTGGAGTCCAGGCGGCCCTGGGTGACGTATGGGGCGGTGACGTTCGTGTCGGCGGAGTACACCTCGCCGAACATGAAGAAGTCGTCCCGGCCCTTCTTCGCCGCGTAGGCGTCCAGGGCGGTGGCCCACTGGGTCCAGAACTCCATGTTGACGTGCTTCACGGTGTCGATCCGGAAGCCGTCGATGCCGAAGTCCCTCACCCAGCGCTGGTAGATCCTCTCCATGCCCTCGACGACCTCGGGACGCTCGGTCCACAGGTCGTCCAGGCCGGAGAAGTCGCCGTAGGTGGTGGACTCGCCGGCCCAGGTGGAGTCGCCCCGGTTGTGGTACATCGTCGGGTCGTTGAGCCAGGACGGGACCTTGAGGTCCCTCTTGGCGGCCGGGACGACGGGCGTGCGCGGGAAGGAACCCGCGTCCGTGCGCGGGAACCTGCGCTTGCCGTCGGCGTAGTCGGCGTCGTCGAAGGGCTCGCCGTCCTTGGTCAGATACGGGAAGGCGCCCTTGGAGAGGTAGCTGTAGGACTTCTCCTCGTAGTCGACGACATCGGCGGTGTGGTTGGTGATGACGTCGAAGAAGACCTTCATGCCCTTGTCGTGGGCCTTGTCGATGAGGGTCTCGAGGTCCTTGTTGGTGCCGAAGTGCGGGTCGACCTGGGTGAAGTCGGTGATCCAGTAGCCGTGGTAGCCGGCGGAGGCGTCCTTGCCGGTGCCCTGCACGGGCTGGTTCTTGAAGATCGGCGCCATCCAGATGGCGGTGGTGCCGAGGCCCTTGATGTAGTCGAGCTTCCGGGTGAGGCCCTTGAGGTCGCCGCCCTGGTAGAAGCCCTTGTCGGTGGGGTCGTATCCGGTGGCGAGCCGCGAACCGGTCAGTCCGCCGCGGTCGTTCTTCGGATCCCCGTTGGCGAACCGGTCCGGCAGGACGAAGTAGAACTGCTCGCGGGTCAGATCGTGCCGCGCGGGGGCTTTGGCGAGCTGA
>NZ_JAOCQE010000112.1 GCF_025290915.1 Streptomyces sp. 15-116A
CGCCCCGGCCGCGGTCGCGGTGCCCGCCGCGCCCGCCCGTGAGGTCGCCAAGGCCATCGCGCTCGGTGCCGGGCGGCTCATGGGCTGGTCGGCGGCCGGTTACACCTTCCTCGTCGTCATGCCGTCCTATCTGCAGAACACGCTGAACGCGACGTTCCAGCAGGCGCTGATCGCGACCGTGCTCGCCAACCTGGGCTTCGCGGCGTCCATCATCCCGGCGGGCGCGCTGAGCGACCGGATCGGCCGGCGCCCGGTGATGGTGGCCGGGGCGGTGCTCGTGGCCGTCCTCGCGTTCCCCCTGATGCATCTGCTGCAGGACACGGAGGCGTCAACGGCCGCCAAGAGCCTCGCGGTGTTCGCCGCCGGCGCCGTCGTCGGCCTGATGGCCGGGCCCGGGCCCGCGATGCTCGCCGAGATGTTCCCCACCCGCGCCCGCTACACCGGTCTGGGACTGGCGTACGCGCTGTCGAACGCGGTGTTCTCCGGATGCGCGGGCCTGATCATCACCGAGGCGATCAAGCGGACCGGCAACATCGACATCCCCGCGCACTACGTGGTCGTCACGTGTGCCGTCAGCACCGTCGCCCTGCTGACGCTGCGCGGCGACGACCACCGCCGCGCACTGCGCGACTGACCTCCGGCGAACCGGGAGAAGGGTGCGAACATGCGGGTCATCGGGCTGATGTCGGGGACCTCCCACGACGCGGTCGACGCCGCCGCGGCGGAGCTGACACTCCAGGGCGACAGCCTGCTGCTGGAGCCGCTGGGGATGGTGAGCGAGGCCTACCCGGACGATCTGCGGACCGCGCTGGCCGCCGCGCTGCCGCCCGCGCCGACCACGATGCGGGACGTGTGCCGGCTCGACACCCGGATCGGGCAGGCCTTCGCCGCACTGGCCGCCCGCGCCGACCGGGAGTTGTGCGACGGCCGCGCCGAACTCGTCGTCTCGCACGGCCAGACCGTCTACCACTGGGTCGAGCACGGCCGCGTCCACGGCACCCTCCAGATCGGCTCGCCCGCCTGGATCGCCGAGGCCACCGGCTGTCCCGTGGTCTCCGACCTGCGGACCCGCGACGTCACCGCCGGAGGCCAGGGCGCTCCCCTGGTGAGCATCATCGACCTGATGTGGCTGCGCGACCGCCCCGGCGTGCCCGCCGCCCTGAACCTCGGCGGCATCGCGAACCTCACCGTCGCCGGTGCGGCGGGCGACCCGGTCGCCTTCGACACCGGCCCCGCCAACGCCCTGATCGACGCGGCCGTGCACGCCTTCACCGACGGCCGCCAGGACTACGACCGGGACGGGGTGCTCGCCGCCCGCGGCAGCGTCGACGCCGCTCTCCTGCGGCGGCTCCTCGACGAGCCGTACTACGCGAAACCGCCGCCCAAGACGACCGGGAAGGAACTCTTCCACTGGCCCTATCTGCGCGACGTGCTGGCCGACCGCGACCGGCTCCCGGCCGAGGACGTCGTGGCCACCGTCACTCAGCTCACGGCCCGCACGGTCGCCGACGCGGTCCGCTCCGCCGGCGCGAGCGAGGTGATCGCCTCGGGCGGCGGCACCCGCAATCCCACTCTGATGGCCCTGCTGCGCGCGGAGCTGCGCGACATCCCGCTGCGGACCTCGGACGAGCTCGGCATGCCGTCGGCCGCCAAGGAGGCCTACGCCTTCGCCGTCCTGGGTTTCCTCACCGTGCACGGTCTGCCCGGTACCGTCCCCGCGTGCACCGGCGCCCGTCACTCCAGCGTCCTGGGCTCGATCACGCCCGGCCGCCGGGGCCTGCGCCTGCCCGAGCCCGCGGCCGCCCCGCCCCTGCGCCTGCGCCTGCGCCTGCGCCCACTCCCCCGCTGACGCCGTACCCGACCGGCCCGCCTCGGCTACGATCATGCGCACAGCGATCCACCGGAGAGACCGATGATCTTCATCACCGCGAAGTTCCGCATCCGTCCCGAGTACGCCGACCAGTGGCCGCAGATCGCCGCCGAGTTCACCACGGCCACCCGGCAGGAGCCGGGCTGCCTGTGGTTCGACTGGTCGCGCAGCGTGGAGGACCCCACGGAGTACGTGCTGGTCGAGGCCTTCCGTGACGACGAGGCCGGGGCGGCTCACGTGCAGTCCGAGCATTTCCGGGCGGCGCAGCGGACCCTTCCGCCCCACCTGGCCGAGACGCCCAGGATCGTCAACGCGACGGTGCCGCAGGACGACTGGTCGCCACTGGGCGAGATGAGCGTCGAAGGCCAGGAGTGACGTACCGCTGGTGACGTACGGCTCGGCGCGCGGGTGGGTCAGTGGCCGCGCCGGTGGAGCTTCAGGTCCGTGACGACCGGGCGGTGGTCCGACGCGTCCGTCGCCACCGTCCGCGCCCCGGTCACGGTGACGTCGGGTGAGACGGTCACGAAGTCGATGCGCTTGACCGGGTCGACCGCCGGGTACGTGCCGCCACCGTCCGGGGCGGCGTCCCGCAGCGGCCCCCACAGCGGGGCGAGTTCCGGGGCCGCGGCCTCGGCGTTGAAGTCGCCGACCAGGATCTTCGGGCCCCGGTCCTCGGCCAGCACGGCGAGCATGTCCCCCACCTGGGCCGCACGGACCGACGGGTCGGACCGGTAGTCCAGGTGCGTGGAGTACACGTGCACATGGGCGCCCCTCACGTTGACCACGACCTCGGCGAAGCCGGGCGCCGGTGCGGGCACCGGATCGGGCGTCTGGGTGGAGAGCCGGGTGATGTCGTGGTTCTCGGCGTCCAGCACCGGATAGCGGCTCAGTATCGCGACGCCGAACTGCCGGCGTTCGCCGCCCTCGGCGGCCGGGTCCAGGTCGTAGATCGGCGCGAAGAAGACCCGCATGCCCAACTTCCCGGCCAGCGCCCGCGCTTCGTCGACGAAATCGCTGCGGGCACCCCAGTGGACGTCGACCTCCTGAAGGCCGATCACGTCGGCGTTCAGCTCGCGGATGGCCCCGGCGGTGCGGTCGAGGTCGAACACCCCGTCCTGGCCGGCTCCGGCGTGGATGTTGTACGTCGCCACGCGCAGGGGAACCGGCCGCGGTCTCCCGCGGTCGTCGGTGTCCGCGGCGGCGGGTGACGGGACGGCCGCGGCGAGGGCCAGTGCGGTCAGGACGGCGGCGACGGCACGTCTGCCGCCGAGCGCGCGCCGGAAAGAGGGCTGCATGCCTTCTCCAGGGTCGGGTGATGGCGGAAGCAGTGAACGCGGCGCGCTCGTCGCGTTCCTGACACCGACTCACACGCCCCACGCATTCTGCTCCGCCGGCAGCCCTTTCACTCACGCACGGGGCGGCAGAAGCCCACGGCAGTGGGCGAGGAATCCCGCGAGCGTCAGGTCGAAGGCCCGGTCGGCGCGGGCCGGTCCCGTGGCGGCCTGGGCCTCGGCCAGGCGTGGCGCCTCGGCTTCGCCGTCGACCACCCACATCACCTCGGGCGCCGACATGTCCAGGGCCGAGCCGAGGACGAGATTGTCCAGGCCCGTGATGATCGGCATGACGCTCTCCGGAGCGAACCCCGCGTCCATGAGCAGGCCGGCCACCCGCTCGTACTGCTCGATCACCCGCGGCGCTCGCACCGGGGAGGTCATCAGCATGGGGATGGCCCGGGGGTGCGCGGCGAAGGCCGCCCGGTAGGAGCGGGCCCACGCCTCCAGGGCGACGTCCCAGGGGTGACCGTCGAGCGCGGCGGCGCGCGTTTTCGCCCGGCTCGGCGTGGCCGCGTCCATGCAGCCCACCCATCTCGCGTACACCCGCGCCGACCACAGCGACGAGTGGTCGCAGCGGGTCGGCGAGGAGCGCGCCGCCCGGGCCTGGCGCTGCCGTGACCTGCGGGACGCGGGCGCGGTGCTCGTCCTCGGCTCGGACTGTCCCATCGCGCACTACGACCCGCGGGAGGTGCTCGCCACCGCCCGGCTGCGCCGCCTGCCGGGCCGGCCGGACGTAGAACCGGTCACGGCCGGGCAGGCCCTCACCGGTCTGATGGCCCTCGAGGGCTACACCTCGCACGCGGCCCTCGCGGCGGGCGAGCAGGAGGTGGCGGGCCGGATCGCGCCGGGGTACCGGGCCGACCTCACGGCGTTCGCCGTCGACCCGGTCACCGCGCCCGCCGACGAACTCGGCACGGCATGCGTCACGCTGACGATGACAGGCGGCACGATCGTGCACCGGGCGTAGGCGCCACCCACGCCCTCCGGCTCCGAGCCCGGTTCCCGGCGCACCAGCCCTTCGCCGACCCGGTGTCAGAACTTCGCTGCCGGGACCTGGGCCTGGACGAGTTCCGCTGCCTCCTCCTCGGTCTGCACCGAGGGGGGCGACCCTTCGAGGGGTTGTTGCGCCGTCTCCTTCATGCAGGCCACGGCGACGACACCGACCAGGGCGGCGGCCATCGAGCAGTACGCCGGCATCATGTCCGAGCCGGTCACGCTGATCAGGGCGGTGATGACCAGAGGCGTGGTGCCGCCGAACAAGAGGCCGAGAGGTTGTAGCCGACGGACAGGGAGCCGTAGCGCACGGAGGTGGGGAACATGGCCGGCAGGGCCGCGGACATGGTGCCGAGCAGGCAGACCAGGGACAGGCCGAGGATCAGCATGCCGGCGAAGACGGCGAGCAGGCTGCCCTGCCGCACCAGCAGGAACGCGGGGGCGGACAGGACGAAGAAGCCGAGCATGCCGGTCACCAGCACGGGCTTGCGGCCGAACCGGTCGGAGAGCCGCCCGACCTGATCGATGATCAGCATGAGGGCGACCATGGTGGCCACCAGGATCAGCAGCCCGTGGGTCTCGCTGTAGTGCATCTCGTCGGAGAGATACGTCGGCATGTACGACAGCACTATGTAGTCGGTGATGTTGTACGCGCCGACCAGCGCGATGCACAGCACCAGCGTCCGCCGGTGCAGGCGGAAGATCTTCGCGAGGTCGCCCCTGGCGGTCGTCTCCACCGTGTCCGCGGCCTCGGAGAGGTGGGCGGTGCCCTCCTCCAGCTTCAGATAGGCCGGGGTGTCGTCCAGGTTGAACCGGAGGTAGATGCCGACGATGCCCAGGGGTCCTGCCGCGAGGAAGGGGATGCGCCAGCCCGTTTATCGCTTGACCGGAAAGGAACGTATCAGCGGACCTGCGTGGACGCCCGGAAGCGCGCGGTGGTGCCGTTCCGGTCAGTCGGCGAGACGCGCGGGGAAGCCGCCTGTCGCGATAGGGCCCCAGCGGCGGGGGGTGATGCGGATGAGGGACTTGCCCTGCTCGACCATCGCCGTGCGGTACTCGTCCCAGTCCGGGTGCTCCCCGGAGATGTTCCGGTAGTACTCGACCAAGGGCTCGACGGAGTCGGGGACGTCGAGCACCTCGGCCTCTCCGTCGATCTGCACCCAGGGGCCGTTCCAGTCGTCCGACAGCACGACGAGGCTGACGGAGGGGTCGTGGCGGGCGTTGCGGGTCTTGGCCCGCTCGGGGTATGTGGACACCACCAGGCGTCCTGAGTCGTCCACCCCGCAGGTCAGCGGAGACGCCTGCGGTGAGCCGTCGGAGCGGCGGGTGATGAGCAGGGCGCGGTGACGGGGGCGGACGAAGTCGAGCAGACCGTCGAGGTCGACACGCGTGTTGGTTGCGATGGTGCGGGGCATGGCGGGGCTCGGCCTTCACTCGTGAGGGGACTCGGTCGGGTTCGGATCGCCAAGCTCCTTCCCCGCTATCGGGTGGGCGTAATCCGGGGTGGGCGGTGAGACCGCGGCCGGGCGGTGGGGCCGTGGCCGGGCTAGGAGTCCGGCCACGGTCCGTGGATCACCGGGTGCGCGGGGGTCGGGTGCCGGCCGGCGGGACGGTCGGCCAGCCCGCGTCCGCCGCGCTGCTCGCGCGGTGCGGGCGCGTGTCCGGCGAGCGGATCCTCGTCCTGATGCGTGCCACCGCTGTCCGGGGCGTGCGCGGTGCGCGGCGGTGGTGGCGGGCCCGTCACCTCCACGTAGGCGGGGCGGAGTAGTTCGTCCGTGAGGCGGTAGCCGGGGCGGAGGATCTTGGTGCAGGTCATGTGGGTGGCGTCCGGGTCGATCTGGTACGCCGCGGCCTCGTGGCACGTGGGGTCGAAGGGGGCGCCGGCCTTGCCGAACGACTCCAGGCCCAGTGAGCCCAGCTGGGTCCGGAGCGTGTCGGCGATGTCCCGCAGGCCGGGCGTCATGGGTTCGTGCGCGCAGGTGCGGTCGACGGCGTCGAGGACGGGCAGCAGGGCGCGGACAACGTTGGCCGCCGCAACGGTGCGGACGGCCACCCGGTCCCGGGCCACCCGCTTGCGGTAGTTGTCGTACTCGGCCTTGACCCGTTGCAGGTCGGCCGTGCGCTCCTCCAGCAGGCGCCGCAGCCGTGCGGGGTCGCTGGTCCGCAGCCCGTCCTGGTCCATCGTCAGCTCGCCTCCGGCTTGTCGTCGTCGACGATCTCGGCGTCCACCACCTCGTCGTCCGTGCCGGAACCGCCCGCTCCCCCGGATCCGGCGGAGGCGGAGGTGCCTGCGGAGGCCGCGCCCTCGGGACGTGCCTGCTCGTACAGGGCCGTGCCGATCTTCTGGGCCGCCTGTGCCGTCCGGTCGACGGCCTGCCGGATCGTGGCCGGGTCCGTGCTCTCGTCCTTGAGCTTCTCCTTCAGGTCGGCCAGCGCCGTCTCCGTCTCGCTCTTCGCGTCGGCGGGGATCCTGCCCTCGTTGTCCTTCAGGAGCTTCTCGGTCTGGTAGACGAGCTGTTCGCCCTGGTTGCGGGTCTCGGCGGCCTCACGGCGCCTGCGGTCCTCCTCGGCGTGCTGCTCGGCCTCGCGGACCATGCGGTCGATGTCGTCCTTGGGCAGCGCCGACCCGCCGGTCACGGTCATCTTCTGTTCCTTGCCGGTGCCGAGGTCCTTCGCGGAGACGTGCATGATGCCGTTGGCGTCGATGTCGAAGGCCACCTCGATCTGCGGCACGCCGCGCGGGGCCGGCGGGATACCGGCCAGCTCGAACATGCCGAGCTTCTTGTTGTAGGCGGCGATCTCCCGTTCGCCTTGGTAGACCTGGATGGTCACGGACGGCTGGTTGTCCTCGGCCGTGGTGAAGATCTCCGAACGGCGCGTGGGGATCGTGGTGTTGCGCTCGATGAGCTTGGTCATGATGCCGCCCTTGGTCTCGATGCCGAGGGACAGCGGGGTGACGTCGAGCAGCAGGACGTCCTTGACCTCGCCCTTGAGCACACCCGCCTGGAGCGAGGCGCCCACCGCGACGACCTCGTCCGGGTTGACGCCCTTGTGCGGTTCCTTGCCGGTGAGCTCCTTCACCAGCTCGGTCACCGCCGGCATCCGCGTCGAGCCGCCCACCAGGACGACGTGGTCGATGTCGGACACCTTGATCCCGGCGTCCTTGATCGCGTTGTGGAACGGGGCCTTGCACCGCTCCAGCAGATCGGCCGTCAGCTGCTGGAACTGGGCCCGGGTCAGCTTCTCGTCGAGGTGCAGCGGGCCTTCGGCGGACGCGGTGACGTAGGGCAGGTTGATCGTCGTCTCGGTCGAGCTGGACAGCTCGATCTTCGCCTTCTCCGCCGCCTCCCGGAGGCGCTGCACGGCCATCTTGTCCTTGGAGAGGTCGACGCCGTAGTTGTTCTTGAACTGCTTGACCAGGTGGTCGACGATCCGCTGGTCCCAGTCGTCACCGCCCAGGTGCGTGTCACCGTTGGTGGCCTTCACCTCGATGACGCCCTCGCCCATCTCCAGCAGCGACACGTCGAAGGTGCCGCCGCCCAGGTCGAAGACGAGCACGGTCTGGTCGTTCTCCTTGTCCAGGCCGTACGCCAGTGCCGCGGCGGTCGGCTCGTTGATGATCCGCAGGACGTTCAGGCCCGCGATCTCTCCGGCCTCCTTGGTGGCCTGCCGCTGGGTGTCGTCGAAGTAGGCGGGCACGGTGATCACCGCGTCGGTGACGTCCTCCCCCAGGTACGCCTCCGCGTCCCGCTTCAGCTTCTGCAGCACGCGCGCGGAGATCTCCTGCGCGGTGTAGCGCTTGCCGTCGATGTCCCCGTGCTCGGGGAACCGCCAGCTGTGATCGCCCACGTGCCGCTTCACCGAGCGCGCGGTGCGCTCGACGTTGGTCACGGCCTGCCGCTTGGCGACCTCACCGGTGAGCACCTCGCCGTTCTTGGCGAACGCGACGACGGACGGTGTCGTGCGGGCGCCTTCCGTGTTGGTGATGACGGTGGGCTCGCCGCCTTCCAGGACCGAGACCACCGAGTTCGTCGTGCCGAGATCGATACCGACCGAACGGGCCATCTGGACTCTCCTTCCTCGCGCATGCCCCGATGCACGCCCTGCCTGGCCGGATCCGCCGCGTCACCGGCCGGGCTCCCAGTGGACCGGTCCGGCACGCAGGGGCGGTTCGGCGGGCGAGGTGCCGAGGACGACGACGTAGCGCCGGCGCGGCGGGACCGGGGCCCTCGGGCGGGTCCTGTCGTACGCCTGGTCGTAGGCCGCGCGCCGCACCGGGTCGCGCAGGGTCTCGTACGCCGACCGCACCTGCCCGAACTCCTGAGCCGTCACGGCGTCCACGCGGGTGTCGGGGCGCAGCTCCCGCACCCGGCGGCGGAACGCCGAGGTGATCACCTCGGCCGTCGCGGAGGGCTCGACCCCCAGTACCGCGTACAGGTCCGGCACCTGCATCCAGGCCACCTCCCTGCCCCTGCGAGCTGCGACTTCGGACCTGGGTTGCCTACGACAACTCAATAAAACTTGAGTCTCCTCTTGTCAAGGCAATCGTGGGGTCAGCGTGACGCGTCAGCTGTGAGGGTGCCGTCGGCTTCGAGGGACACGTGCATGCCGTGGCTGATGCGCTCCAGCGTCGCCCGCAGCCAGCGGCTGTCGTCCTCGTCCGCCCGCTCCAGCGTCATCCGCCGTGCTCGCAGCGGCACCATCCGCAGGCCGGCCAGATGGCCGGTGCCGGCGGAGACGGACACCAGGAAGGCCAGACGGAGGTCGTCGCGGTAGTTCTCGTAGCCCGAGATGCCCTCGTAGTCGTCGATGAAGTCGCCGCAGCCGTACAGGATCAGCCGTTCCCGGTACACCTCCAGCGGACGCGGATGGTGGGAGGAGTGGCCGTGGACGATGTCGACCCCGCCGTCCACCAGGGCGTGTGCGAAGCGCACCTGCTCCCGGGGGACGTGATAGCCCCAGTTGGAGCCCCAGTGCACGGAGGCGACCACCACGTCGCCGTCCCGGCGGACCCGGTGCACGCGCTCCACGACGGCGTCGGCCTCCCACCGCGACAGTTCGGGGACGTACGCGACGCCGGGCCGGTCCGCGGTCGCCGCCCAGCTCGCCGGGATGCCGCTGGTGGGCGAGCCGAGCCCGAAGACGAGCACTCGCCCCCCGCCCGGCAGGTCTACCACTGCCGGTGCATGGGCTTTCTCGGCGTCGCGGCCGGCGCCCGCCGTCGTCAGGCCCGCGCGGGCCAGCGTGTCGAAGGTCTCCAGCAGTCCGGGGCGGCCGAAGTCCAGGACGTGGTTGTTGGCCAGGACGCAAACGTCGGGGCGGGCCACGGTGAGGGCGGGGAGATTGTCCGGGTGCATCCGGTAGTGGATGCCCTTGCCGGGTGCGTGGGTGTCGCTCCTCGTCACGGACGTCTCCAGGTTCACGACCCTGGCGTCCGCGGCGGCCTCGTCGAGCACCCGCAGCGCCTCGCCCCACGGCCAGGACGGCGCGACGGGTACGGGGACGGGACCGTTCGCCGACTCCGCGAGCCGGACGTATGCGCGCGCGTCACGGACGTACGCCTCCCGCAGCGCCGGATCGGCGGGGTGCGCCAGGATCTGGTCGACGCCGCGCCCGAGCATCACGTCACCGCACAGGAACAGCGTCACCGCGCTGCCGCCCATGCCTCCACGGTAAGTGGGTAGGGCAGCCGCCCTCCACTGCGCCCGCGGTCACGGTGTCCCCGGCCTCGGGCAGCCGGGACGCCCCGGCCCGCACGGGGGCCGGGGCTGCTGCGCGGCGCCGGTCAGTCGAACGCGGCGGCGAACATGCCCGGCTCGTAGGAGCCGCCCTTCTGGTGCACGATCACGGCGAGCCGGTTGGCCGCGTTGATCAGGGCGACCAGGGCGACCAGGGCCGCGATCTGGTCGTCGTCGTAGTGCTTGCGCACCTGCTCCCAGGTCTCGTCGGACACCCCGGTATGGGCGTCGGCGAGCCGGGTGCCCTCCTCGGCGAGGGCCAGCGCGGCCCGCTCCGCCTCGGTGAACACGGTGGCCTCCCGCCAGGCGGCGACCAGGTGGAGCCGCACCGCCGTCTCGCCGGCGGCAGCGGCCTCCTTGGCGTGCATGTCGATGCAGTGACCGCAGCCGTTGATCTGGCTGGCGCGCAGGGACACCAGTTCCTGGACGGTCTTCGGCAGCGACGACTGCTGGATCACCAGCCCGGCTCCGGCGAACCGCTTGGCGAACCGGACGGCGAGCTCGTTGTCGAACAGGTTGAATCGAGCGTCCATGACCTCGTCCTCACTCGTGGTGGTGCATCGGTTGACCACGAGATGCCGGCGGGCCGCTTCGTGTGACGGCCTGCGGTGTGTGACGTGCGCCACCGCCCGCGGATGTCACAGAACCGGGGCGGCCGACGTCCTGTGTGCGTGGCGGCGTCGAGCGGGACAAGGCGGGAGCAAGCGGTGGACACCAAGCGCGCGGAGCACGGCGGGCAGGCGGGGCGCACGGACGGCGGGACACGTCGGCCCGTCGGCGAGGCAGGCCCGGACCGGGCCACCGAGGCGTTCGTCGCCCATCGCAATCTGCTGTTCACCGTCGCCTACGAGATTCTCGGCTCGGCCGCCGACGCGGAGGATGTGCTGCAGGAGACCTGGCTGCGGTGGTCCGGGGTCGATCTCTCCCAGGTGCGGGACCAGCGGGCGTATCTGGTGCGGATCACCACGCGCCAGGCGCTGACCCGGCTGCGGACGCTCGGCCGCCGCAAGGAGTCCTACGTCGGGCCGTGGCTGCCCGAGCCGCTGCTCACCACGCCGGACGTCGCCGAGGACGTCGAACTGGCCGACAGCGTCTCGATGGCGATGCTGCTGGTGATGGAGACGCTCACGCCGACCGAGCGGGCGGTGTTCGTGCTGCGTGAGGTGTTCGACCTCGGCTACGACGAGATCGCGGAGGCCGTCGACAAGAGCCCGGCGGCGGTCCGTCAGGTGGCGCACCGGGCGCGCGCCCATGTCGCGGCGCGACGGCCGCGCGGCGCGGTGTCCCCGGCCCAGACGCGGGACGCGCTCGCGGCGTTCCGGCGGGCGACCGAGACGGGCGATCTGCAGGGGCTGCTCGACATCCTCGCGCCGGACGTCGTGCTGATGGGTGACGGCGGCGGGGTCAAGCAGGCCGTGCCGCGGCCCATCGTGGGGGCCGACAAGGTGGCCCGGCTGCTGATCGGCGGATGGGGCAAGTTCCGGGGCTCGCTGTCGCTGCGTCCGGCGCACGTCAACGCGTACCCGGCGCTGCTGTTCCGGCTCGACGGCGAGCTCGACAGCGTGCTGGCGGTGCGCATCGACGACGGGCTCATCACCGGGCTCTACGCCGTGCGCAACCCCCACAAGCTGGTGCACATGGACCGGGAGACCACGCTGTGCCGGTGAGGGGCCTTCCACCGCGGCGCACGCTCTCGGCCTGACGCAGCCGGAGGACTATGCTGGTCAGACCTCTTGATCCGGCTGCTCCTGCTCTCCGCGGGAGGCGAGATGAAAGTGGAAATGGTCCAGCAGGCCGCGAGCGTGCTGTTCGACGTCCCGGACGAGGTGCACGAGGAGATCATCACGCTGATCGGGGCCGTGGCCGGTGACCGGGAGACCCGGGCCTCGGATCTGGCCGCCGCGTTCGGCGACTGGTGCTGGCTCGTGTACACCCGGCACGGCGACGTGATCGAAGTACTGGATGTCGGCTGCGCCCGATGACCTGAGGTGACACCAGCCCGGCGGCCTCGTACGCGACGGCGCCGCCGCCATTCGCACGCGCTCGTCGGCCGCGCGCGGACGGGTACTCGCCCCTCGTCAGGCGTCGGCGTGCCGGCGGACCGCCCCACGCGGAAGGACACACCTCTCATGCGGCACGACGAGATGATCGGGAAGGTGCAGGCGCTGACCCGGCTGCCCGGGCGGGCTCCGGCGGAGCGGGCGACGCAGGCCGTGCTGACCACGCCGGCCGAGCGGCTGCCGTCCGGCCTCGCCGGGCACATGACCGCCCAGCTGCCTCGGGAACTGGCCGACTCCGTACGCCAGTCGGCGGACACGTCGGGCGAGCGGTTCGATCTGGCGACCTTCGCCGGCCGGATCGCAGGCCGGGCCGGCACGGACGAGGACATGGCCCTGCGGGAGGCGGCGGCCGTGCTGGAGGTCCTCGACGCCGCGATCGCCCCCGAGCTGATGGACCACGTGGCGGGCGCCCTGCCCGCGGACATCCGCGAGCTGCTTCCGGCGGGCCGCGCGGCAGAGGGGTCGGACTGACCGACTGAGGTCCGCGGCAGACAGCCGTGCGCGGCGTGCGGGGGCGTCGGCGCGGCCGGCTCCCTGTGCGCGACGTGCGGCAGCCCGGCGGACCGGCCGCAACTCCGTTCGGTAGGTTGTCACTTGGGAACCGACCGCACGAAGGGGAGCGCACCGGATGTCCGAGGGCAGAATCAGGACCGATCAGCCGCACACGGCGCGGATCTGGAACTACTGGCTGGGCGGCAAGGACTACTACGAGGTCGACCGGCAGGCCGGCGAGCAGATCCGGGCGCTGCATCCCGGCATCGGTGAGTACGCCCGCGCGGACCGCGAGTTCCTCAAGCACGCGGTGACCCATCTGGTGACCGAGTGCGGGATCCGGCAGTTCCTCGACATCGGCACCGGTCTGCCCACCGCCGACAACACCCATGAGGTGGCCCAGCGGCTGGCGCCCGAGTCGCGCATCGTCTACGTCGACAACGACCCGATCGTCCTCGCCCACGCAGAGGCGCTGCTGGCCAGCTCCCCCGAGGGGCGCACCGACTACCTCGAGGAGGATCTGCGCAACGTCGACACCATCCTCGAACAGGCGGGGAAGTGCCTGGACCTGACCCGGCCCGTGGCGCTGATCCTGCTCGGCGTGGTCATCTTCGTCGAGGACGACACCGAGGCACACGGGATCGTGCGGCGGCTGATGGACGCCCTGCCCGCCGGCAGCCATCTGGTGCTGTCCCACACGATCACCCGCCCGGACATGCCCGATGTGGACGCCGCGGTGGAGTTCTGGAACGCCCACGGCACGCCGAAGCTCACCCAGCGCACTCCGGAGGCCGTCACCGGCTTCTTCGACGGCCTGGAGCTCCTGCCTCCCGGCGTGGTCTCCTGCAACCGCTGGCACCCGGCACGCGTCGGGGGCGAGCTGCCGGACGAGGTCGCCATGTTCGGCGGTGTGGCCCGCAAGCGGTGAACGGTACGACGGGCCTGGCGCGATGACCGTTGCGGAGGGGCCGACGGTTGCGGACAAAAGGTGACCGCAAGGCTCTCTACCGTCGAGGCATGACTGAGACGCAGAAGATCCTTGTCACCGGCGCCACCGGAACCGTCGGCCGCCAGGTCGTCGCCGAACTGCTCGCCCGCGGCCACGCGGTGCGCGCCCTGACCCGGGACGCGGCGCGCGCCGACGGCTTCCCTGCCGGTGTCGAGGTCGTCCAGGGCGACCTCACCGACCCTGACAGCCTCTCCCACGTGCTGGACGGGGTGACCGGCCTCCATCTGATCACCTTCGGCGGCCCCTACTTCGCCCCGCTGGAGACCGGCCCGCGGATCCTGGAACTGGCCCACGCGGCCGGTGTCCGCCGGGTCACCGTGCTGCACGGCGGCGGACCGACGCCGCTGGAGGACGCGGTGCGCGCCGACGACGGCGTCGACTGGACGGTCCTCATGCCGGTCGAGTTCATGGCCAACGCCCTGGAGTGGGCGGACTCGGTCGTGGCCTCGGACGAGGTCCGCGAGCCGTTCGTGTCGCGGCTGAGCGCGATGGTGCACGAGGCCGACATCGGCGCCGTCGCGGCGGTCGCGCTCACCGAGGAGGGGCACGGGCGCCAGGAGTACGTGATCACCGGTCCCGAGCTGCTGACCGTGGGCGACAAGGTGGAGACGATCGCAGCCGCCCGCGGCCGGGACATCACCCTGCTCGAGCTCACCGAGGAGCAGGCCGTGGCGCAGTGGCGGGCGGCGGGTCACTCGGAGGACGTGATCGGCTTCCTGCTCGAGGCGTACGGAAACACACCCGAGGTGGGGCGTACGGTCGCCGACACCGTCCAGAAGGTCACCGGCCGCCCTGCCCGTACGTTCGCCCGGTGGGCGGCGGACCACGCGGACGTCTTCCGGGCGCGGTCCACGGCCTGAGGTGGCCCGCGGGATGATGCAGACCCTGAAGTCTGGCGAGGGCCTGGTCTTCGAGTTCACCGGGCCCGGCCGGCTGTGGACCCAGAGCCGCAACCCGGGCGCTCTGATCACCTGGCTCACGGCCCGACTGCCGTTCAGCCGAGGGTAGTTCGGGCCGCCCGCAGGGGCGCGCGGGCGACGGGTCGGCGGCGGGGCGCTCTGAGCCGGCCCCGCCGCGACCCGGAGTGCCGGCCGGGTCAGCCGGCGCGTGTGAAGACCTTGTCCTCGGCGGATCCGGAGGCGGCGCAGGCCCGCTTCTCCTCGGAGGTCATCTTGCGGGACTTGACCATCACCGCGCTGCGCTTGCCGTCCGTGCCGTTCGGGGCGGGACTGGTGACGACGTCGGGCACGAACCAGTAGTAGTGGCCCCACTTGCGGTCTTCGTAGTGCGTCTGCCACGTGCCGGTTATGCGCTGCATGACCTGGGCGCGGGAGATCCATCCCACCTCGCCCGGCGCCACGGTCACGGTGGCGGTGCTGGTCTCCGTGTGCGAGCTCTGCCAGGTGTAGTTGTACGTCGCGGTCACGCTGGCGCTGATGATGCCCTCGATGCCGCCGCCGACGGTGATGGAGCCTCCGACGGAGTGGCTGGAGCCCACGGTGTCGGCCCAGCTCAGCGACTGGGAGGCGGGTGAGGAGGAGCAGTTGTAGAGCAGATCGGACACCTGGCGGGCCTCGCCGAGGAAGGCCTCACCGAGCTGCGGTTCGTTGAAGGTGCACTGGCCCTCACCGGAGGCGCAGTCGGCCAGGATCTGCTCCCGGGTGGGCTGTTCCTCGGCCGCGGCGGGCAGGGCCGTCGCGGCGACGGTTCCGAGCGCGACGGCGGTCAGCGCCACGGCACGGCCGCCGTGGCGCAGCATGCGGTTCACTGTCATGTGTTGTTGCCTCTCGCACGTACGTGGGGGGAAACGGTGACCCCGGCGTCCTGTGGTGCTGACGAGGCTGGGGTCACCGTCCTGTGCCCATGAGGCTCACGCAAACAGCGGCGCAGCTACACCAAGCAACGGCAAAGTTGTAGTTGATGTGTGTACTGACGTTCCGTCAACATATTGCCGAAGCACGGGACTTGTACGCGATCAGCTCATGGGGTCGAGCGTGAGGTGGGCCTCCCGGGGGTCGCCGTCGTGGACGAGGGACTCGTGGTGGCCCACGTCGTCGAAGGCGAAGGCGTAGGCCTTGCCGTCGGCCATCTGCGCGTGGATGAGGCGGGCGTAGTGGTTGGTGACGGCGTCCTGGTAGAAGGCGCCGGCATTCGCGTCGGGCTGGCTGGGGTTGACCAGGAGCGTGGTGCGGTTGAAGCCGGCGCACAGGGTGCGCGAGATGGGGCCGCGCACCTGGTCGTTCGGGGCGTCGAGCCTTCTGTGACAGCCGAATACCGAGGCGGCGTCGGGCTTGAGGAAGCTGGTGACGACGGCGCCGGAACTGTTGGTGAAGTTCATGACGTCGCCGGAGACACGGCCGTAGTACTTGGTGCCGGGCTTGTCGGCGAAGGGGGTCACTGTGAGCGTGGAGGTGGCGTACTTCTGCCAGACGCGGTTGACGTAGTCGTCCATGACGGAGGCCGGGAGGGCGCCGGTCTCCACGCCGTACAGCGGGGACAGTGCCCGCAGGACGGTGCCGTCGGAGCGCGTCTGGATCAGGTTGGCCCAGCCCCCGGGTCGGGCGCGCAGGCCGTTGAAGAAGCCGTTGTAGCCGCCGGGCTTGAGCCGGCCCGTGCTCGCGGTGCTGCCGTCGGCGCGCTGGACTCCGACGCTGTAGGGCGCGGAGAACATGTCCACCTGGGTGCTGTTGAGCCACAGGCCGGAGTCGTTGAGCGTGTACTCCGACCAGTTGAACAGGATGTCGCGGTTGGGGTCCGAGGGGTTCTGCACGGCGGGCTGGACCAGACCTCCGGTGGCCAGCTTGAACACCAGCTTCTGGCCGTAGGAGAAGTAGACGCGGCCCGAGAACTTCGGCAGCCGGATCGTCGCCGTCTGCCCTGGCGCCGGGCCGGGGATCGACGCGTCGGGCGCGGGAGTCGGTGGGTTGCCGCCCGCGGGCCAGGGGTGGAAGGTGCCGTTCGCGTCGGCCCAGCCCTGGCGGCCGGTGGAGAGTTCGGTGCCGAGGTTGTAGACGTACAGCTGCTCGGCGCGGCCCGAGTTGTTGGTGACCTTCAGGGGGATCGTCGCCGGGACGGCGGCGTGGGCCGACTCCGTTCCGGCCGTGAGGAGTGACCCTGCGAGGAGCGTGGCGCAGGCCAGGCTCACCGCCGAGGTTCGTCGTTCGAGGGTGCGTCTGATGAGGCGCAACATGCCTGTCTCCGTTCGGAGTTGGTTGATCGACGAAAAGTTGAGAGCGCTCTCAGCGTTGCGCTCTGATATGCACCTGTCAACGGTCGGTGCGGTGCGGTTCCGGCGCGATCAGGCATTCGTCACCCTTGCCGGGGCACACGGCTGCTACGGCAACTCGTCGGAACGGAAACAGAGATGAGTGTGGTGACGTGTCTTTCTCTGAACGACCCATGGCTGGGAACGACTTCGCGCAGACGCAGCCGGAGACGGGTGGGCGGCGGGGCAACGGAATGGCGATCGCCGCGCTGGTCCTGGGCATCGTGGCGATTCTGCTGTTCTGGACCGTCTTCGGCGGCGTGCTCCTCGGACTGCTCGCCCTGATCTTCGGCATCATCGGTGCGCGCAGGGCGCGAGGCGGCCGGGCCCCGCACCGCACGATGTCCATCATCGGGGCGGTGCTCGGCACGCTGGGGATGATCGCGTCCGTCGTGATCATCGCGATCGGTGCGTCGATCCTCAACTCGGACGAGTTCAAGAACTTCAACGACTGCGTCGAGCACGCCGACACACAGAGCGAACGGGACGCCTGCGCCGAGGACTTCAACAAGGACATGAACAACTGACCCGCCCGCGGATCACGGCCCCGGCACCGGATCACGGCCTTGAGCTCAACCTGACTTGAGGTTCTAGGTTCCTCTCAGAGCGGCAGGAGCGGCCTGCCGCTCTGATCGAGGAGGATCGTCATGACCACGAGCACGGCTCATCCGGAGATCCCGGAGCGCTACCGGTACAGCGTCGTCCCGCACATCATGGTGGACGACGCCGCCGCGGCGATCGACTTCTACCAGCGGGCCTTCGGCGCCCGTGAGGACTTTCGTCTCGACGCCCCGGGCGGCGGAGTCCTCCACGCCGAGATCACCATCGGGCAGTCGACGCTCATGCTGGGCGACGCCGGGGCGGACGGGCCGGACGGGAGCTTCTTCGTTGCGCCGGCGTCTCTCGGCGGCGGCACGTCCGTCGCGCTGCACGTCTTCGTGCCGGACGTGGACAGCCTGGTGGAGCGTGCGGCAGGCGCCGGCGCCGAGATCCTTCAGCCGCCGCAGGACATGTTCCACGGTGATCGCACCGCCATCCTCAGGGATCCGTCGGGTCACGTGTGGGTGTTCCTGACCCATCTGGAGGACGTCCCGGAGGACGAACTGCGCCGCCGCCTGGCCACCGCCTTGGGCTGAGCGGCGGTGCCGCCCCTGCCAGGGGTGCCCTTGCCCGACGGGTGGTCAGCACCGGGAGTGTCGGTCCTGCCTCGGGCGGCCACGGTGGCGGGAGCCCTCGCTCGGCGACGAGCGGCCCTTCTGATCACATAGCACAGTAAGAACCATGAACCGTCACCGACGCCCACCCCGGCGTGCCCCTTGGATCGCGGGCGGCGCCGTCGTGCTCGCCCTCGGGGGTGTCGGCGTGTGGGCGCTGGTGGCACAGGACGGTGACGCGCCGCGCCCGGATCCCACGTCCTCGACCGACCTGTCCCTGCCGACGCTCGATCCCCTGCCGTCCCTGACCGCCGAGACGGAGGCGACGCGCACGGACAGCCCGACCGCGACGGACTCGCGGTCGGCCAGGCCGACGACGACGGATCGCACGCGGCGACCGACAGCCACGTCCCGAACCCAGGAGCAGGCCCCGCCCACCGGACGGCCGACAGCCACCTCTCGTACGCAGCGACCGGCGGAGCCCACCGGGCGGCCCACGGCCACCTCCCGGACCCAGCGACCGGCCGAGCCCAGCGCACGGCCCACGGCCACCTCCCGGACCCAGCGACCGGCCCAGCCCAGCGACCGGCCCGCCGCCACCTCTCGTACCGAGCAGCAGGCACCGCCCAGCCGACGGCCCACGGCCACAGCTCCGACCCGGAAGCCGGCCCCGCCCAGCAAGCCGCCCACCGGCACAGCTCGTACGCAGCGACCCGCGCAGCCCAGCGACCGGCCCACCGCCACGGCTCAGTCACGCAAACCGGCAGTGCCGAGCAAGAAGCCGTCGGCCTCCCCTCGGTCCGAGCGGCCCGCGTCGCCCAGCCGCCGCCCGACGGCCACGGAGCCGACCCGGCGGCCGACTCCTCCCGGGCACCAGCC
>NZ_JAOCQE010000113.1 GCF_025290915.1 Streptomyces sp. 15-116A
GCCCCGGTGCCGAGCGCCAGGTCCGCGACCACCGCGGTCACCCCGGCGACCCCGGCCACCAGCAGCGGGGTCCCGGCACCCTCACGGGCGTAGCGCTGCCGGAAGGTGAGCTGCCCGGCCTCCGCCTCGTCCAGTGCGCGGACGTACGCCTCGTACTCCTCGGCCGCGGTCTGCGCCATCGCGTCCAGCGCGCCGCGCGCCCGCGCGAGCAGCACCTTGCCGTCGGTGCGCCCGCCCGACCGGCGCACCTCCTCCTCCACGGCCCGCGCCAACAGCCGCTCGGCGTCAGCCCGATGACCGTCCCTCATGTCACGTCCCCCTCCGGCGGCAACTCCTCTGCCTACGAGTGTCCTTCGGACACGCCCGACGCGCGAGGGGGCGACGATCAACCGTTGCACGCCGGTCGCAAGAAACGGACGCGCGCAGCCGCCGCGTACCTGCCGTGCCGTACGGAGTCCACTGGACGGGCTGCCCCCGGCCGTGCGTCTCTTCTGCGGCCGCGGCGGCTCGCGGTGGATCGCTCACGCGACGGGCGTCATGGGCATGGCCGCCGCGCTGCTGCCGGCGGGGCGGCGACAACGACCGCGGGTCCGCACGACTGCGCGCCGCCCACCGCCCACCGCCCCGGCCACGCGGCAGGTGAGGGCGCTCCACGCGGATCCTGAGGGGGCCGTTCGGGGCTGCCCTGGTGGCGCGTGGGCGGCGTGCGGGCGTGTGCGCCAGGATGGGGGTATGCCGAACCGACTTGCGCAGGCCACATCCCCCTACCTCCTCCAACACGCCGACAATCCCGTCGACTGGTGGCCCTGGGAGCAGGGCGCTTTCGAGGAGGCCCGGCGGCGTGATGTCCCGGTGTTCCTGAGCGTCGGGTACAGCGCATGCCACTGGTGCCATGTCATGGCCGGCGAAAGTTTCGAGGATCAGGCCACCGCCGACTACCTCAACGCGCACTTCGTGAACATCAAGGTCGATCGCGAGGAGCGGCCCGATGTCGATGCCGTGTACATGGAGGCCGTGCAGGCGGCGACCGGGCAGGGTGGGTGGCCGATGAGTGTGTTTCTCACGCCCGACGCCGAGCCGTTCTACTTCGGGACGTACTTCCCGCCGGCGCCGCGGCACGGGATGCCGTCCTTCCTGCAGGTGCTGCAGGGGGTGCACCAGGCGTGGGCCGACCGGCGGGACGAGGTGACCGATGTCGCCGGGAAGATCGTGCGGGATCTCGCCGGGCGGGAGATCTCCTACGGAGATGCCCAGGTGCCGGGGGAACAGGAGCTGGCGCAGGCGCTGCTCGGGCTGACCCGGGAGTACGACCCGCAGCGCGGCGGGTTCGGCGGGGCGCCGAAGTTCCCGCCGTCCATGGTGATCGAGTTCCTGCTCCGGCACCATGCGCGCACCGGCGCCGAGGGTGCCCTGCAGATGGCGCAGGACACCTGTGAGCGCATGGCACGCGGCGGGATCTACGACCAGCTCGGGGGCGGGTTCGCCCGCTACTCGGTGGACCGGGACTGGGTCGTGCCGCACTTCGAGAAGATGCTCTACGACAACGCCCTGCTGTGCCGTGTGTACGCCCATCTGTGGCGGGCCACCGGCTCCGAGCTCGCGCGCCGGGTCGCGCTGGAGACCGCCGACTTCATGGTGCGCGAACTGCGCACCCCCGAGGGCGGGTTCGCCTCCGCGCTGGACGCCGACAGCGACGACGGCACCGGGCGGCATGTCGAGGGCGCGTACTACGTGTGGACGCCCGCGCAGCTGCGCGAGGTGCTCGGCGAGGACGACGCCGAGCTCGCCGCCCGGTACTTCGGGGTCACCGAGGAGGGCACCTTCGAGGAGGGCGCCTCCGTGCTGCAACTGCCGCAGCAGGACGGGGTGTTCGACGCCGGGCGGGTCGAGAGCGTGCGCGAGCGGCTGCTGGCCGCGCGGGCTGAGCGCCCTGCGCCCGGCAGGGACGACAAGGTCGTCGCCGCCTGGAACGGGCTCGCCATCGCCGCGCTGGCCGAGACCGGCGCGTACTTCGAGCGGCCGGACCTGGTCGAAGCCGCGGTCGCCGCCGCCGATCTGCTGGTGCGGCTGCACCTGGACGAGCTGGCGCGGATCGCCCGTACCAGCAAGGACGGCCGCGTCGGCGCCCACGCAGGCGTGCTGGAGGACTACGCCGACGCCGCCGAGGGCTTCCTGGCGCTGGCGTCGGTGACGGGTGAGGGGGTGTGGCTGGAGTTCGCCGGGCTGCTCCTCGACCATGTGCTGGCCCGCTTCACCGACCCCGAGTCGGGCACCCTGTACGACACGGCCGCCGACGCCGAGCGGCTCATCCGGCGCCCCCAGGATCCGACCGACAACGCGGCCCCGTCCGGCTGGACCGCCGCCGCGGGCGCGCTGCTGAGCTATGCCGCCCACACCGGCTCGGAGCCTCATCGCACCGCCGCCGAGCGGGCGTTGGGCGTGGTGAAGGCGCTCGGGCCGCGAGTGCCGCGGTTCATCGGGTGGGGTCTTGCGGTCGCCGAGGCGGTGCTGGACGGGCCGCGCGAGGTGGCCGTGGTCGGCCCGGCGCTCGACGACAAGGCCACGCTCGCCCTGCACCGTACGGCGCTGCTGGGCGCCGCACCGGGGGCCGTGGTCGCCGTCGGGACTCCGGAGAGTGACGAGTTCCCGCTGCTCGCCGACCGTCCGTTGGTGAGCGGTGAACCGGCCGCCTATGTCTGCCGTAACTTCACGTGTGACGCGCCGACGACCGATCCTGATCGGCTGCGGGTCGCGCTGGGCGGCTGACACAGACTGAAACAGCAGCCGTACCAGGCGTTTTGTGCTGCCCGGGTGGGGAGCGCGCGATGGCTGATTCGGTCAACTCCGGTCAGTCGTCGCACCCGTTCGCAACAGGCTCTTTATCCAAATGGACCCCCGCATTCACAACTTCCCCTTAATCTCTGCACGGTGACGTGACGGATGCACTGCGCACCGCTCGACGCGAGTGACGCACCGTCACGTCCGGGGGAATTCGGGGATCTGGGGGGATCTGTTTGCTCACGTCTGTCTTCATCGCTGTCGTCTCACTGGCCCTGTTCGGCATGGCCGCCTTCACCCTGTGGTGGCAGATGCACGCCTGGCGCACGCCGGAGGTGCTGGCCTCCACCCGGTTCAGCAGCCCGGACGGCGGTGAGCATCTGTCGTTCTCCCTGCTGCTGCCCGCCCGGCACGAGCAGGCCGTGCTCGACCACACCATCCAGCGGCTGCTGGAGTCGAGCCACACCGACTTCGAGATCATCGTGATCGTCGGCCACGACGACCCGGAGACCACCGCGGTCGCCGAGGCCGCCGCCGCCCGCGACCCGCGCGTGCGGGTCGTCGTCGACACCCACGAGAAGAAGAACAAGCCGAAGGCCATGAACACGGCCCTGCCGTACTGCCGCGGCGACGTCGTCGGGGTCTTCGACGCCGAGGACCAGGTCCACCCGGAGCTGCTCGCCCACGTCGACCACGCCTTCCGCTCCACCGGCGCCGACGTCGTGCAGGGCGGGGTGCAGCTGATCAACTTCCACTCCAGCTGGTACAGCCTGCGCAACTGCCTGGAGTACTTCTTCTGGTTCCGCTCCCGGCTCCATCTGCACGCGCAGAAGGGCTTCATCCCGCTCGGCGGCAACACCGTCTTCGTCCGCACCGACGTACTGCGCGCCGCCGACGGCTGGGACCCGAACTGTCTCGCCGAGGACTGCGACCTGGGCGTCCGCCTGTCCAGCATCGGCAAGAAGGTCGTCGTCGCCTACGACTCCGACATGGTCACCCGTGAGGAGACCCCCGGCTCGCTGGTCTCCCTGCTGAAGCAGCGCACCCGCTGGAACCAGGGCTTCCTGCAGGTGTACCGGAAGAAGGACTGGAAGCAACTGCCCACGTTCGGGCAGCGGATGCTCGCCCGCTACACGCTGGTGACGCCGTTCCTGCAGGCGTTCAGCGGCGTGATCATCCCGCTGAACGTGGCGATCGCGCTCTTCCTCGACGTGCCCGTCTCCGTCGCCTTCATCACCTTCCTGCCGGCCGTCACCGCCCTGGTCACCTTCGTCTTCGAGATCGTCGGGCTGCACGACTTCGGCAAGCAGTACGGGCTGCGGGTGCGCCTCGTGCACTACCTCAAGCTCGTCGTGGGCGGTCCCTTCTACCAGCTGCTCCTCGCCGGTGCCGCGATCCGCGCCGTGTGGCGCGAGCAGCGCGGGCGCAGTGACTGGGAGCTGACCACGCACGTCGGGGCGCACCTCGACGCACGCCTCGATGCCGACGTGCAGACCCGAGAGGACGTTCCCGCGTGACCTCCACCCTTCCCGCGGTGACCGCTCCCAAGGTCCCCGCGCAGCGCCGGCCCGTGCCCGCGACCGGCTCGCCCGGCCGCGCGACCCCGCCGAGCCGCCTGCGTTCCTCCCGGTCCGATCTCCTCCTGTGCGGCGTCCTGCTCGTGGCGATCCTCGTGGTCCAGGGCTGGAACATCGCCGACTACCCGACCCTCAGCGACGACGAGGGCACCTATCTCGCCCAGGCCTGGGCCGTCCAGGAGGGCAAGGGCCTCGCCCACTACACCTACTGGTACGACCACCCTCCGCTCGGCTGGATCCAGCTCGCCGTCCTCACCTGGATCCCGGCGATGCTCAGCCCTGAGTCGATGACCGTCGGCACCATGCGGGCCGTGATGCTGCTGATCAGCGGCATCAGCGCGGTCCTCGTCTACGTCCTGGGCCGCCGCCTCGCCCTGCCCCGCTGGGCCGCCGGGCTCGGCATGGCGCTGTTCGGGCTCTCCCCGCTGTCGGTCGTCCTCCAGCGGGAGATCTTCCTCGACAACCTCGCGGTGATGTGGACGCTGCTCGCCTTCACCCTGGCCGCGTCCCCGAGCCGTCATCTGTGGCACCACTTCGGCGCCGGTATGGCCGCCGCGACGGCGGTGCTCACCAAGGAGACGATGCTCGTCGTCCTGCCCGCCCTGTTCGTCACCGCCTGGCGGCACAGCCACAAGGACACCCGCAAGTTCGCCCTGACCGGCGCCGTCACGGCCTGCGCGCTGATCGGCTTCTCCTACCCCCTGTTCGCCCTCCTCAAGGGCGAGCTGCTGCCGGGCAGCGGGCACGTCTCGCTCTGGGACGGCGTCACGTACCAGATGACCAGGCCCGGTTCGGGTTTCATCCTGGACCAGGGCTCCGGCTCCTGGGGCGTGCTCCAGTCGTGGCTGTACTACGACCGCATCCTGCCCCTCGGCGGCCTCGCCGGGGCGCTGCTGCTGCTCGCCACCTGGCGCTGGTCCGTCACCGCCCGCGCGCTCGCCGGACCGGCCCTCGCCGTCGCGATCCTCGCCGCGCTCGCCCTGCGCCCCAACGGCTACCTGCCCGCGATGTACGTCATCCAGGCGCTGCCGTTCCTCGCCCTGGTCCTCGCCGGAGGCGTCGCGAGCGTCGCCCACGCGGTGCTGCGCCGGGGCCGTTCGAGCACCGAGAGGCCCATGGCCGTCCGCGCCCGGTACGCGATCGCCGCCGCCCTCGCCCTCGCCGCCTGCGTCTACGTCGTCCCCCGCTGGTACGACGGAGCCCGCACCGCCGTCACCACCGACGCCAACGCGCCCTACGAGGCGGCCTCGCGGTGGATGGCCGACGAGGTGCCGGACCCCGCCCGGACGCGGGTCCTCGTCGACGACGCGATGTGGCTGGACCTGGTGCACGCCGGGTACCGGCCCGGCCTCGGCGTCATCTGGTTCTACAAGGCCGACCTCGACCCGGCGGTCACCAAGACCATGCCGGACGGCTGGCGCGACATCGACTACGTCGTCGCCTCGCCGACGGTGCGGCGCGACGCGAAGGACCTGCCCAACGTGAAGGCCGCCATCGAGCACTCCGCGCCGGTCGCCGTGTTCGGCGAGGGCGAGGACCGTATCGAGATCCGCAAGGTCGACACCGAGACCGCCGGGGGTGCCCGATGAGCCAGGAGTCCATCGTCCCCGGCGAGCTGGGCGATCCGGTCCTCGAACCGGTCGAGGTTCCGGAGCCGGGAGCCGTGACCATCGTCGTGCCGACCTTCAACGAGTCCGCCAACGTACGGCAGTTGCTGCACCAGATCACCGAGTCCGTCCCGGCGCGGCTGCCCTGTGAGGTCGTCTTCGTGGACGACTCCACCGACGACACCCCCGAGGTCATCCGGGAGGCGGCGCAGGACTGCCCGTTCCCGGTGACCGTCCTCCACCGGGAGGAACCGGTCGGCGGGCTCGGCGGCGCGGTCGTCGAGGGCATCAAGGCGGCCACCTCGGACTGGGTGGTCGTCATGGACGGCGACTGCCAGCACCCGCCGTCCCTGGTACCGGAGTTGGTCGTGACCGGCGAGCGCGCGAACGCCGGGCTGGTCGTCGCCTCCCGGTACATCAAGGGCGGCAGCCGCGCCGGACTCGCTGGCAGCTACCGGGTGGCCGTCTCGCGCGGGGCGACCTGGCTGACCAAGTCGCTGTTCCCGCGCCGCCTGCACGGCATCAGCGATCCGATGAGCGGCTTCTTCGCCATCCGCCGCACCACGGTCACCGCCGACGAGCTCAAGCCCCTCGGCTACAAGATCCTGCTCGAACTCGCCGTCCGCAGCCGCCCCCGCACGGTCACCGAGGTGCCGTTCGTCTTCCAGGACCGCTTCGCCGGGGAGTCGAAGTCGACGGCCAAGGAGGGCCTGCGCTTCCTGCGCCACCTCGCCGGGCTGCGCACCGAGTCGCCGCTGGCCCGCATGGTCGTCTTCGGGCTGATCGGCCTCACCGGCTTCGTGCCCAACCTGGCCGCCCTGTGGGCGCTGACCGAGGCGGGCCTGCACTATCTGCCCGCCGAGATCGTCGCCAACCAGTTCGGCGTGGCCTGGAACTTCCTGCTGATCGACCGGATGCTGTTCCGCGCCCGCCGCAGGCACCGGCACTGGGCCGACCGCACCGTGCGGTTCGCGCTGCTCGCCAACGCCGATCTGGTGCTGCGGCTGCCGCTGATCGCGCTGCTGGTCGGCCAGTTCGGCATGACCGCCCTCCCGGCCACCGCCCTGGCCCTCGTCATCACGTTCGTCCTGCGCTTCGTCGGAACCGAAGCGCTGGTGTACCTGCCGCGCAGGAGCCGTACAGAGAGCGGCAGCGAGAGCCGCACAGCTAGGAGCACCGCATGAGAACACTCCTGAGGTCCAGACGCGGTACGGCCCTGGCAGCCGTCGGCGCCCTCACCACCGGCCTCCTCCTCACCGCCCCCCAGCCCGCGTCCGCCGCCAACCTCATCAAGAACCCCGGGTTCGAGACGGCCGGCACCGGCGACATGCCGTACTGCTGGGAGAAGTCCGGCTGGGGCGACAACGACTTCACCTTCACCACCACCGCCGACGCCCATACCGGCGGCAAGGCGATGAAGGTCGAGCTGACCCGCCGCGTCGACGGCGACCGCAAGGCCCTGATCACCGAGTCCGCCGCGTGCGCGCCCGTGGTGACGCCGGGCAAGCAGTACGACCTGTCCCTCTGGTACAAGTCGACGACCCCGGACACGGCGATCACTCTCTTCCGGCACGACACCACCGCCGGCTGGCAGTACTGGACCGACCTCAAGACCCTGGACATGACGGCCGCCTGGACCGAGGCCGGCGTCCGCACCCCCGAGGTCCCGGCCGGCACCGACCGCATCTCCTGGGGTGTCTCCGTCTACGGCACCGGCTCGGTCACCACCGACGACTACACGATGGACCAGGTCGCCGAGCCGGTCCCGGACCCCGAGTGCACGGGCACGGCGAAGGAGTGCGCGGACGGCAAGTGGGAGGTGCTGCCGACCCAGAACCCGGTCCGCTCCATGCACTCGGTGGTCCTGCACAACGGCAAGGTGCTGCTCATCGCCGGTTCCGGCAACGACCCGGAGATGTTCGAGGCGGGCACCTTCACCTCGGCGGTGTACGACCCGGAGAAGGGCACGTACAAGACGATCCCCACGCCGAAGGACATGTTCTGCGCGGGCCACGTCCAGCTCAAGGACGGCCGCGTCCTCGTGATGAGCGGCAACAAGGGCTACCCGTCCGCCGACGGCACCATCGGCTACCAGGGCTACAAGGACTCGTACATCTTCGACCCGGAGACCGAGTCGTACGTCAAGACCAACGACATGAACGACGGCCACTGGTACCCGTCGGCGACGATCCTCGGCAACGGTGACGTGCTCAGCTTCGGCGGTCTGCGCGAGGACTCCACCGGCTCCGTGACCGCCGAGCGGTGGTCGGACGCCGAGCAGCAGTGGCTGCCGACGTGGAAGGTCAACCAGACCTGGTCATACTGGGGCCTGTACCCGTCGATGATCCTGATGCAGGACGGCCGCCTCTTCTATTCGGGCAGCCATGTCTTCGGCAACAACATCCCGGGCACGGGTTCGGCGATCTACGACTACGACGCCAACACGATCACCCAGGTCCCGGGGCTCCAGCGCAAGGACGAACGCGACCAGTCGGCGAGCGTGCTGCTGCCCCCGGCGCAGGACCAGAAGGTCCTCACCCTCGGCGGCGGCAACATCGACTCCAACCCGGACGCCAACCGCCTGACCGACATCATCGACCTCAAGCAGCCGAGCCCCACGTACGTCGCCGGTCCGCCGATCCCCCAGGGCACCGTCGACTACGGCAACGGACCGGTCCCGCAGACCGGCGACCAGGGCAAGATGTACCTCTCCGCGGTGCTGCTGCCCGACGGCAAGGTCCTGGAGACCGGCGGCGCCCTGCACAACCGCGCCAACCCGGTGTTCGAGACGTCGATCTTCGACCCGGCCTCGGAGACCTTCGACCCCGTGGCCGTCGACCCGGAGGCCCGCGGCTACCACTCCTCGGCGTTCCTGCTCCCCGACGGCCGTGTGATGACCACCGGCGACAACCCGGGCAACGGCTCCTGGAACCACGACGTGTCGATCTACAGCCCGCCCTACCTCTTCAAGGGCGAGCGCCCCACGATCACCTCGCTCATCGACACCGAGTGGACCTACGGCGACACCCAGCGCATCACCGTGGACCGCCCCATCGCCAAGGCCGAGCTGATCCGCCCGGCCGCGGTCACCCACTCCTCCGACCCGAACCAGCGGTTCGTGGACCTGCCGCTGTCCGTCGACGGCAACAACGTCGACCTGAACGTCACCAGCAACCCCAACCTGGCCCCGCCCGGCTGGTACATGCTGTTCGCGGTCGACGCCAACGGTGTGCCGTCGGTCGCCAAGTGGGTCCATCTGCAGGGCCCGCAGGCCCTCACCGCCAAGGACGCCTCGGCCCACGTCCACGACTTCGCCGAGGCCCCGCAGGGCAAGGTCACCAGGCCCGGCAAGAAGCGCACGTCACAGCCGGTCTCCCCGACCGTCTCCGGCTGCGACCGCCACTACGGCTCCGCCAACGTGTGCGTGCCGACGGCCTTCCCGGCGGAGGTGAAGCCCACGACTGCCGCCCGCTGCACCTGGCTCAAGGAACACGACTACGGCCGCCTGAAGGTCAACGGCAAGGACGATCCCCTGAACCTGGACCGGAACAGGGACGGAACAGCGTGCGGCAAGAATGATCTAAGGACGCGCTGAACGCCTCAGGGGCGCGGGGAACTGCGCGACCAGCCACAACGGCGCCGCAGTTCCCCACCGCGCTCAACCCCAACGGCGCTGATCACAAAACGCCACCGCCCGCTCGACAATCGCCTCCAACTGCTCATGGTGCGCACCCTTCCAGTACGCCCGCCCACACTCCGCACACTGCGCGAACACGTCGTACGTCCGATGCGTCCCACCCTTCAACTGATCGGCGACCTCATCCTTCGTAGCCCGCCGCAACATCCCGTTGCACGCAGTGCACCGCGTCCACGGCCGCAACTCCGGCCGGAACCGGTCCAGCACATACGCCAGTTGCTCCTCCGGCCGCGTGCTGTACACGAACGCCCCCGCCCACAGCTCCCGCCGCCGCAGCAACCCCCGGTCCCGGCTGAGCATCACCCGGCGTTCGGCCGCCGACCGCGCGGCCAGCGCCGGATCGCCGATGTCCGTCGCCTCGTACGCCGTGTCGACGCCGAGCAGCCGCAGCCGCCGCGCCAGCGTGCCCAGATGCACGTCGAGCAGGAACCGCAGCTCAGCGTCCGGCACCCGCTGCGGGTGGGCGACGGTCCGCACGGTCACGGACTCGCCCGCGGCCGGCACATGCGACACCGGCACCTCACGCCCGTCCACGAGCAGCGCGCCGACCTCGGTCAGCGGCACGCCGAGGGACTCGATGACATGGCCGAGGCTGGACACCCCGTCGGTGGCGGTCTTCACCGAGCCGGTGGGCCGTGCCTGCGGCACGAACAGCAGCAGCTCGGGGGCGAACTCGACGTGGATCTCAGGACCGTTCACCCGGTCAAGGATGTCATGGGGAGCGGCGCGGCAGGTTCTTGAACGTGGCGAGAGTGCGGTCGATCAGCTCGGGCAGGTCGTCCCTGCACCCGCCCTCGCCCCAGTAGATCATCGTCTCCAGCAGGGCCCCCATCAGCCCCATCGAGTAGGCCCGCACCTCGAGATCCTGCTCGTCGCGGCCGGTCCGCTCGGCGATCGCCCGGCACAGCAGGCGGCCGGTGACGGACATGCTCTCCATCATCCGCGAGCGCACCTGCGGGACCTCGACCGCAAGCCGGGCGCGCAGCACCATCTCGTCCCGCTCGTAGTCGGGGTTGTCGGCGAGGGCCAGCGTCGTCGCCTGCCGGATGGCCCACCGCACCGACTCCAGCACCGGTTCGTCGTCCGGGCGTCCCCGCAGCATGTCCTCGATGAGGGGGTCGTACTCGTCCGTGAGGACGATGTCCTCCTTGGTGGGGAAGTAGCGGAAGACGGTGCTGGGCGAGACCTCGGCGCGCTCGGCGATCTGCTCGACGGTGGTGGCGTCGTACCCCTGTTCCTTGATCAGGGCGTAGGTGGCCGCCCTGATCGCCATGCGCGTCTTGATCTTCTTCCGCTCGCGCAGGCCCAGGTGACGGGCCGGGTCGCGAACAGGGGTTCGTGCCATGGTCATGCCGTCATTGTCCGCCATCGGTCTTCGCCGGGACCATGACGGAGGGGGAATCCGTGACAGATCCGGCATCGTCCCCCTCGTCAGCCCGCCGGGGATTCGGCAGGAACAGGGCCGCCACCGCCGCCGTCACCAGTGCCGCCGCGCCGCACACCACCAGCACGACCGACATGCCGTCCAGGTACGCGCTGTCCGCGGCGGCGGCCAGCGCAGGCAGGTCCAGCCGCTCGGCGACCGCGTGTGCCCCGCTCAGTGACTCGCGGGCGGATTCGGCGGCCGGTGCGGGCAGGCCGGTGGTGTCGAGCCGGGCGGCGTACGTGTCGGCGACGAGGCTGCCGAGCAGGGCGATCCCGATGGCGCCGCCCACCTGCCGCAGCGTCATCAGCAGCCCGGAGCCGCTGCCGGCCTCGTCGGCGTCGATGCCGCCCAGCGCCGCGTCCATCGCCGGCACCATCGCGAAGGCGAAGCCGAGGCCCGCGATGGTCAGCCACAGCGCGGTGAAGCCGTAGCCGTCACCGGGTTCGGTGCGCGAGCCGAGCAGCGCGGCGAAGCACAGCACCACCAGGCCACCGGCGATCACCGGCCGGGGTCCCAGCCACCGCACCAGCGGGGTGCTGGCCCGGGCGGCGACGATCAGGCCCCCCATCATCGGCAGCAGCCGCAGCCCGGTGCCGAAGGCGTCGTGGCCGCCGATCTCCTGGAGATAGGTGGGCAGCAGGAACAGCAGCCCGGAGAAGACGAACGTGCCGAGTGTCGCGGCGAGCGTGTTGAACAGGAAGACGCGCCGGCCGAGCAGCGCCAGGTCGAGCATGGGCCGTACGGCGTGCCGCTCCCGCGCCACCAGAGCGGCCAGCAGCAGCGCGGCCAGCGCGAACGCGCCCAGCACCCAGCCGCTGGTCCAGCCGCGCCCGGGGCCCTCGATGATGCCGAAGACCAGGCAGCCGAGGCCGAGCGCGCTGTACGCGGTGGACAGGACGTCGACCCTCGGCGAGGCCGGGTCGCGCGACTCGGGCAGCAGGAACAAGCAGGCGGCGATGCCGAGGGCGGCCATCGGGAGGTTGATCAGGAAGATCGAGCCCCACCAGTAGTGGTCGAGCAGCAGCCCGCCGACGAGCGGGCCGAGCGGCATCCCGGCGGCCATGGAGGCGGTGACGGCGGCGACCGCCTTGCCGCGTTCCTCCTCGCCGAACATCGACGGCAGTACGGACAGCCCGAGCGGGATGACCAGCGCGGCCCCGAGTCCCATCACCGAGCGGGCCGCGACGACCATCCCGGGCGTGTCCGTGAGCGCGCCGGCCAGGGACCCGGCGAGGAACACCGCGAGCCCCGCCACCAGCATCCTGCGCCGCCCGAAGCGGTCGCCGAGCAGACCGGCGGGGAGCATCAGCGCGGCGAACACGACGATGTACGCGTCCACGATCCACTGGAGCTGGTCGGTGCTCGCCTCCAGCTGCGCGGCCATGGTCGGCAGGGCCACGTTGAGGATCGTCAGGTCGAAACCGAGCGTGAGCATGCTCGCGACGAGGGCGCCCAGCGCCCACCAGCGGCGGGGGTCGGGCAGTGCGACGTTCTGCGAAACGGCAGCAGCCATGAAATGAGAGTAGCTATCAAAAAGCGGTAACTGTCAATGCGCCGCACGGACGCGGGCATGAAAAAGGCCGCGGCATCGCTGCCGCGGCCGAACCCCTCGCTTCCGAGGGCCCGAGGGCCTACGCGTGCTGGTACGCCACCAGCGAGATCCCCACGTAGTGGGCGATGAAGGCGGCCAGGGTGAAGGAGTGGAACACCTCGTGGAAGCCGAACCAGCGCGGTGACGGGTTGGGCTTCTTGAGGCCGTAGATCACTCCGCCCGCGCTGTAGAGCAGGCCGCCCACGATGACCAGGACCAGGACGGCGATACCGCCGGTGCGCATGAAGTCGGGCAGGTAGAACACGGCGGCCCAGCCCATGGCGATGTAGCAGGGCGTGTAGAGCCAGCGCGGGGCGCCGACCCAGAAGACGCGAAAGGCGATCCCGGCGACGGCCGCCGCCCAGATCCCCCACAGCAGCCACTGACCCTTGGCCTCGGGCAGCAGCAGGATGGTCAGCGGCGTATACGTGCCGGCGATGATCAGGAAGATGTTGGCGTGATCGAGCCGGCGCAGGACGCCGTCCATGCGCGGGCTCCAGTTGCCCCGGTGGTACAGCGCGCTGACCCCGAACAGCAGGGAGGCCGTCAGCGCGTAGATCCCGCAGGCGATGCGGCCCCGTGTGGAGTCGGCGAGGGCGGTGAGGACCAGGCCGGCGATCACCACGGCGGGGAACATGCCGAGGTGCAGCCAGCCCCGGAGCTTGGGTTTGACGGGGTGCGGCAGATGGGTCGCGACCGGACCGCGGCCGTCGGCCGGCGAGTCCGTGGGCGCGTCGGGGACGAACGCTGTCATGGGCCGCATGGTACCTACGCCACCGTAAGTTGCGGATCAGTGTGACGAATTGGGCACTGGTAAGTGGCCATCCTCTCACGAGAGCCCTTCGGACGGTCACGCAAAAAGAAGGTCAGGTGAACCCAACGTGCACGTAAAGCCGCACGAAAAACCGTGGCCATCGTCACGTTGCTCACCTGTGCGGCCCTCTGGACAGATGGGCGCGTTCGTCGGATGATCAAATGAGTGCGGTCGGCACCGGATGAGCGCCCAAGATCTCATCGACAAGCATCCGGGTCGCAGCCCCCACGGGGCCTCCAAACAAAAAACCCCTCATTTAGGAGCAATCGTGGCGCGCGACATCGCGGCTCCCAGCGTCCCCACCACCCACCAGGGACTGATCTCCTGGGTCAACGAGATCGCAGACCTGACGCAGCCGGACAACGTCGTCTGGTGCGACGGCTCAGAGGCCGAGTACGAGCGCCTGTGCGAGGAGCTCGTCGCCAAGGGCACCTTCCGGAAACTGGACCCGATCAAGCGCCCCAACTCCTACTACGCCGCCTCCGACCCGACCGACGTCGCGCGCGTCGAGGACCGCACCTTCATCTGCTCCGCCAAGGAGGAGGACGCGGGCCCGACCAACCACTGGAAGGACCCCGCCGAGATGCGGGACATCTTCGCCGGTGAGAAGGGCCTGTTCCGTGGCTCGATGAAGGGCCGCACGATGTACGTGGTGCCCTTCTGCATGGGCCCGCTCGGCTCGCCGCTGTCCGCGATCGGCGTCGAGATCACCGACTCCGCGTACGTCGCGGTCGCCATGCGCACCATGACCCGCATGGGACAGCCCGTCCTCGACGAGCTCGGCACCGACGGCTTCTTCGTCAAGGCCGTGCACTCCCTCGGCGCCCCGCTGGAGCCGGGCCAGGAGGACGTGCCGTGGCCCTGCAACCAGACCAAGTACATCTCCCACTTCCCCGAGGACCGCGAGATCTGGTCCTACGGCTCCGGCTACGGCGGCAACGCCCTGCTCGGCAAGAAGTGCTACGCCCTGCGCATCGCCTCCGTCATGGCGCGGGACGAGGGCTGGCTGGCCGAGCACATGCTCATCCTGAAGCTGACCCCGCCGCGCGGTGAGTCCAAGTACGTCGCCGCCGCCTTCCCGAGCGCCTGCGGCAAGACCAACCTCGCCATGCTGGAGCCGACCATCCCCGGCTGGACGGTCGAGACGATCGGCGACGACATCGCCTGGATGCGCTTCGGCGAGGACGGCCGCCTGTACGCGATCAACCCCGAGGCCGGTTTCTTCGGCGTCGCGCCGGGCACCGGTGAGCACACCAACGCCAACGCGATGAAGACGCTGTGGGGCAACGCCGTCTTCACCAACGTCGCCCTCACCGACGACAACGACGTGTGGTGGGAGGGCATGACCGAGGAGCCCCCGGCCCACCTCACCGACTGGAAGGGCAACGACTGGACCCCGCAGTCGGAGACCCCGGCCGCGCACCCGAACGCCCGCTTCACGGTCCCCGCGTCCCAGTGCCCGATCATCGCGCCCGAGTGGGAGGACCCCAAGGGCGTGCCGATCTCGGCGATCCTCTTCGGCGGGCGCCGCGCCACCGCCGTACCGCTGGTGACCGAGTCCTTCGACTGGAACCACGGCGTCTTCCTCGGCGCCAACGTGGCCTCCGAGAAGACCGCCGCCGCCGAGGGCAAGGTCGGCGAGCTGCGTCGCGACCCGTTCGCCATGCTGCCGTTCTGCGGCTACAACATGGGCGACTACATGGCGCACTGGGTCAAGGTCGGCCAGTCCGCGGACGCGTCCAAGCTGCCGAAGATCTACTACGTCAACTGGTTCCGCAAGAACGACGACGGCAAGTTCGTCTGGCCCGGCTTCGGCGAGAACTCCCGCGTCCTGAAGTGGATCGTGGAGCGCCTGGAGGGCAAGGCCGAGGGCGTCGAGACCCCGATCGGCGTGCTGCCGACGAAGGACGCGCTCGACACGGACGGCCTGGAACTGTCGGACTCCGACCTGGAGTTCCTGCTCACCGTGGACAAGGAGGTCTGGCGCGAGGAGGCCGCCCTGATCCCCGAGCACCTCAACACCTTCGGCGACCACACCCCGAAGGAGCTGTGGGACCAGTACCGCGCGCTCGTCGAGCGCCTGGGCTGAGCAGCCCTCACCAAGACTCCGCGGCCGGTCCGAGGATGCCCTGACCAGCGATCGTCACAGGCCGGCCGCGGAACACACCGGCGGGGCCCCGCACAACGGCGTGCGGGGTTCCGGGCCCGTCACCGCCCTCCGTCCGCCCCGACGGAACCCGGCGGCGCCGGACCCACCCCCGCCCACTTCGGCACGGCCCGCCCGCGGGCTCTCACGAACGTGCCGATGAGCGCCCCAGCCGATGAACACCACCGGCTGGGGCGCTCGGCGTGACGTCCGCAGGGCGGGGGTCGTTCTTAGAGATGTACCTGGCATGCGGGCCGGGGATCACCGCCCCGGGCTGTCGGATCACGGACAACGAGGACCGCTCGTACACGATCGAGCTCATCGGGACGCCGCCGCCCGGACACCCCTACCGCGTACTGTACGTGCAGTGGGCACCGAACCGTGCGGACGCTGAGGAGACCTGGGCATCATGGCAACTCCCCACTGGCTAGGCGAGCCGCCCGCGGAGGATCACCGACTGGCCGCCTGGGTGTTGTCCCGCCTCGCCTCCGCGGCCGCGGAGGATGTACGGGTCGACGCCGTGGTCGACGTCGAGTACCAGGCGCGTGACGTCGAGCCCGGACTCGGCGGGCGGTACGGGGCCCATGTGGCGGGTGAAGCGGGGGCTCGGCGGAGCGGGGAGAAGTGTCGTCCCTCGAGCTCCGGGAGGAGGGCGGTGCTGCTGAGCCCTGGGCCGTGTTGTTCGATCCGGTGCGGTTGCTGCGGGGGATCGGGGCCGTGAGCGGGGCACGGCGCAGTGGAAGGGTGTCGAAGTGGCCCTCACCCCCCACGCGTTGTTCGCCGACCCTGCCGATGAGTGGCTGCCGCCGGACGCCCGTGGTGTGGTGATCGGGGTCGACCCGGGCACCGGGTTCCTTCGGTCCGTCACGCTGTATGACGAGTGGGGCACCCTGGCCACGGCCCGCGTCGAGGAGCTGGAAGTCCGCGAGGTGCGGGCGTCAGCCGACGCGGGGCGCGTGCTGGCACGTATGGCCAGGACGCTGCTGGAGCCCATGCGGCTGACCGGTGCCGTCGACATCGAGGCCGATCCTCACGACGACCACTCGTTCACACCCCTGCCCTCGGACCGTACGTGGACCGTGTCGGTCGGCGAGGACATGCTGGCGCTCACGGGTGACTACGTACCGGATCAGACCGGCCCGGTGGCCGCTCGGCTCGCAGAGTTGCTCATGCCGGGCCGTATCGTCTCCCATCTCAGGCATGTCGAGGCTCTGTCGGAGAACTCCGTCCGCGCCACCGTTCGTCCGATGCGTGCCTTCCCGTTCAGCGCGTGGGCTCCGGACGAGGACCTGACGTGCGACTTCACCATCGGACCGGCGACGGGCGTCCTGGTGCGGGCCGAGGCGCGGGCGGAAGGGCGCACACTGTTCCGGCATGCCGTCCCGCCTCGAACGAGAGCGCTGACGGCACCGCAGTCCGTCGTCGCTCACCGGCTGCTGTCGGTTTCGAGGACGGTGCGGGTGATCAGGGGGCGGTTCCGCAGGGCGAGGAGCTCGTTTGCGAGGTTCAGGAGCGGGACCGGGGGCTGTTCGCCTTGGATCTCGATGCCCGCTGCCAGCAGGTTCTGCGGGACCGCGCCCGCGTCGAGCAGGACGCGCCACTCCTTCGGGCCGAGGCTCAGGTACTCCAGGTGCTTCAGGCCGGCGATCTCCAGGGGGTCGGCCAGCGCGCCGGGGGAGGCGGTGAGGGTCCGCATACGGGGGAGGCCGGCGAGCGGGGCGAGGCTGAGCGGCTCGCCCTTCCACCCGCTGATGCGGAGCACCTCCAGCGCCGGATGAGCGGCGGCCCCCACGCTGCCGAGGCCGTGGTCACCTACGTGGGCGACCAGCGGTTGCCGGTTCCTGTCACGGCCCGACGACCACTCGTCCCGTCGGTTCACCACCATGTCGGTGAGGGACTCGGCACGCAGTGCGGCCCCGATGTTCCGCTCGTGGTCGATCATGATGACCTGCCCGGTGTGTCCGCCCGGACCGGGTGTCAGATCGAGGGCCACCCGGTCGCCGCCACCGTTGTCGCCGAAGGCGATCCAGCCGGGCGAGCCGACGAGGTCCTGCACGGCGGCGTCCGGCGCGGTGACGGCGACGTCCGTGGCCGCGAACATCCAGGGGCAGGGGCGGGACCGCGCGTCCGCGATGTACAGCCTGTCCAGTGGAAAGAGCTCACAGCCGACTGCCTTCCACACGCGTCCCTGCGCCGCGTAGTCGCCGCTCCAGTCCTGCCACCGGGCCCGGGTCACGCGGTAGAGCGCCTTGAGTTCGTCGGGCAGCGTCACACCGAGGCGTGCCTCCGCCTCGGCGATCTCCGCCTCGGTGGCGCCGATGGCGTCAGGGAGCCGCTCGCGAAGCACCCGCTCCAGCAGCTCCGCGTCCGCCGACGGCCCCGCCGCCGCACCCGGCACCGCCTCGGGCAGGCGCCGCCAAGGCTCCGGGACGGCGCCCTCGACCAGGAGCAGGGCGCCCACGAAAGGGCTCCTGATGCCGTACTCCACCGCAGGACCCGGATCGACGACATGCAGCAAAGTCTCCCCATCGGGCGCCGTCTCCACCATGAACGTCACACGGTCCGAGCCATCGGCCCTGAGCGCGTCCTGTACCGGCTCCACGGCGCCCATGGCCGCTCGCAACGCCTCCGCCTGCGCCATCGGCACCGGCACACTCCAGGCACCGAGGCTGATCTGCCCCGACACCACCCCACCGGGCACGCCCAGCTGCTCCGCATTACACGCCCGCACAAGCCCCACCAACGACTCCCACACAGAGAAGTCATGAACGGCCCCCACAGCCCCGCCCCCTCAGATCACCCAACTCGAGCCGATCGTAAACGGACGGTACGACAACCCCGTCAGGGGCGCGGGGAACTGCGCGACCAGCCAAGCACGACGGAAAGCCGCCCAACGACACAAGCCCCTACGGCGATTAGGCACCCCTGCTCAAGCCAACGCAGTTCTGTGGCTCCCGGTCCGCGCGTCGCTGCGGGTGCACGCGGACCGGGGCCGTCTGAGGGAGCCCGGTGGACGGGCTCAGTGGGACGCGAGGGCGCGCGGCTCGAGGGCCGCGGCGTGGGCGTCCATGCGTTCGGCGGCCAGGATGGCGGCCGCCGTGTCGGCGCGGGAGGCGGCGACGACCAGGGCGCGGCCCG
>NZ_JAOCQE010000114.1 GCF_025290915.1 Streptomyces sp. 15-116A
CACCCGCCGCGCGGGCCCCTCACCGAGCAGCCCGGCCAGCGCCAGCGGCACCAGCGTCGTCTTGCCGGTCCCCGGCGGCGCCACGAGCACGGCCGTGCCGTGCCCCTCCAGCGCCTCGCCGAGACCGGGCAGGGCATCGCGTACGGGCAGGGACTCCAGGGCGTCGTAACGGATCACGCACTCAGTCTCGTACGCACACGAAGATCGCCGTCCCCGGGATCAGATTGCCGCGCAACGGGGACCAGCCGCCCCACTCGGCGGTGTTCCAGGCCGGCCACTCCGGCTCCACCAGATCCACCAGCCGGAAGCCCGAGGCCACCACGTCACGGACCCGGTCGCCGAGCGTCCTGTGGTGCTCGACGTACACCGCGCGCCCTTCTTCGTCCTGCTCGACGTACGGCGTGCGGTCGAAGTACGACGCGGAGACGCTCAGCCCCTCCGGGCCCGGCTCGTCGGGGAACGCCCAGCGGATCGGATGGGTCACCGAGAACACCAGCCGCCCGCCCGGCCGCAGCACCCGGTGCACCTCCCGCAGCACCAGCCGCGGATCGGCGACGAAGGGCAGTGCCCCGTATGCCGAGCAGGCCAGGTCGAAGGAGGCGTCCGCGAACGGCAGCGCCACCGCGTCGGCGCACACCAGGGGGAAGGACCCACCGATGCGCAGCGCGTGCTGGAGCTGCCGGTGCGAGATGTCCAGGGCCACCGGACGCGCCCCCTGGGCCGCCAGCCAGCGCGAGCACTGCGCCGCGCCCGCCCCGAGCTCCAGGACGTCGCGTCCCTTCAGCTCCTCCGGCGGGCCGAGCAGCTCCGCCTCCACCTCGTCGAGCCCCTCCGGGCCCCACACGAAGCGGTCGTCGCCGAGGAAGGTGCCGTGCTCGACCTGGTACTCGTCGGCGTTGCGGTCCCACCAGCCCCGGTTGGCGCGGGAGCTCTCCGTGACACCGGCGTCCCGCCGGGTCGCCTCCGGTTCGGCGGCTTCGCCGGCCTCGCGGACCTCGGGTGCGTCGGACTCTTGGATGATCGGCTCCCTCGTCGTACTCTTCCGTCCAGCCCGTCCCCCCGGCGTGTCGCGGAGGGCGTGTTTCAGCCCCCGTGTGGCCTCGGGTGACGGGAATTGTGCCGGTTATGCGGCGATGCGCCCCGGGTGGGCGGCTTCGCGCATTGACCATGTCCGGCAGCCCCCGTATGCTACAAGTTGCGCTGCGGGCCTGCGCACCTCAGACGTAGCAGGCTGCGCTCGCATCTGTTGTATGTCCCCTCGGTTGTCGAGGCGCCATCACCAGTAACTGGTGGGGCGCTTCCTTGGCTGTCCGGCTTCTGCAGAGCGAAACGGGCTCCGGCGTAGCAGTACCTACGACTTCAATGTCCGTACCGGAGCCCTTTCCCACATGACGAGCAGCACCGAGACCACCGCCACCACCCCGCAGGTAGCGGTCAACGACATCGGTAACGAGGAAGCATTCCTCGCAGCGATCGACGAGACGATCAAGTACTTCAACGACGGCGACATCGTCGACGGCGTCATCGTGAAGGTCGACCGGGACGAGGTCCTGCTCGACATCGGTTACAAGACCGAAGGTGTCATCCCGAGCCGCGAGCTCTCGATCAAGCACGACGTCGACCCGAACGAGGTCGTCGCCGTCGGCGACGAGATCGAGGCCCTGGTCCTCCAGAAGGAGGACAAGGAAGGCCGCCTGATCCTCTCGAAGAAGCGCGCCCAGTACGAGCGTGCCTGGGGCACCATCGAGAAGATCAAGGAAGAGGACGGCATCGTCACCGGTACCGTCATCGAGGTCGTCAAGGGTGGTCTCATCCTCGACATCGGCCTCCGTGGCTTCCTGCCGGCTTCCCTCGTCGAGATGCGCCGCGTTCGTGACCTCCAGCCGTACGTCGGCAAGGAGCTCGAGGCCAAGATCATCGAGCTGGACAAGAACCGCAACAACGTGGTCCTGTCCCGCCGTGCCTGGCTGGAGCAGACCCAGTCCGAGGTCCGCCAGACGTTCCTCACCACCCTGCAGAAGGGTCAGGTCCGTTCCGGCGTCGTCTCCTCGATCGTCAACTTCGGTGCCTTCGTGGACCTGGGTGGCGTCGACGGTCTGGTCCACGTCTCCGAGCTGTCCTGGAAGCACATCGACCACCCCTCCGAGGTCGTCGAGGTCGGCCAGGAGGTCACCGTCGAGGTCCTCGACGTCGACATGGACCGCGAGCGCGTCTCCCTGTCGCTGAAGGCGACCCAGGAAGACCCGTGGCAGCAGTTCGCCCGGACCCACCAGATCGGCCAGGTCGTGCCCGGCAAGGTCACGAAGCTGGTGCCGTTCGGTGCGTTCGTCCGCGTGGACGAGGGCATCGAGGGTCTGGTCCACATCTCCGAGCTGGCCGAGCGCCACGTGGAGATCCCGGAGCAGGTCGTCCAGGTCAACGACGAGATCTTCGTCAAGGTCATCGACATCGACCTCGAGCGCCGCCGCATCAGCCTCTCGCTGAAGCAGGCCAACGAGTCCTTCGGTGCCGACCCGTCCGCGGTCGAGTTCGACCCGACCCTGTACGGCATGGCCGCGTCCTACGACGACCAGGGCAACTACATCTACCCCGAGGGCTTCGACCCGGAGACCAACGACTGGCTGCCGGGCTACGAGAAGCAGCGCGAGGAGTGGGAGCGCCAGTACGCCGAGGCGCAGGCCCGCTTCGAGCAGCACCAGGCGCAGGTCATCAAGTCCCGCGAGGCCGACGCGGCGGCTGCCGCCGAGGGCGGCGAGGCCGCGGCTCCGGCCGCGTCCGGTGGCGGCTCGTACAGCTCCGAGGGTGCGGACCAGTCCGGTGCGCTGGCTTCGGACGAGGCGCTGGCCGCGCTGCGTGAGAAGCTCGCCGGTGGTCAGAGCTGACGCCCACTGAGCAGTAGCTCTTCTTGATCTGAGGGTCCGTACCTTTGAGGTGCGGGCCCTCAGACTTTTTGGGGTGCGCGCGTGCTTCTTCGGCTGCGGGAGCGCTGTGGCTGGGCGCGCAGTTCCCCGCGCCCCTGGGAGTTGCAGCCCGGGGAATGACACGGCTCCGTCACGCGTTGTCGTGTACGAACACGAGGAGGAGCGGTCTGTGCTTGATCCGCAGGGTTTGTACGCGTGGGAGCCGAAGGGGCTGGCCGTCGTCGACATGGCGCTCGCCCAGGAATCGGCCGGCCTTGTCATGCTCTACCACTTCGACGGATACATCGACGCGGGCGAGACCGGCGACCAGATCGTCGACCGGCTGCTCGACTCGCTGCCCCACCAGGTCGTCGCCCGCTTCGATCACGACCGGCTCGTGGACTACCGGGCCCGGCGCCCGCTGCTGACCTTCACCCGCGACCGCTGGAGCGACTACGAGGTGCCCGCCCTGGAGGTGCGGCTCGTCCAGGACGCCACCGGGGCTCCCTTCCTGCTGCTGTCCGGGCCCGAACCGGACGTCGAGTGGGAGCGCTTCGCCGCGGCCGTCCGGCAGATCGTGGAGCGGCTCGGCGTGCGCCTGTCGGTGAACTTCCACGGCATCCCGATGGGCGTCCCGCACACCCGCCCCGTCGGCATCACCCCGCACGGCAACCGCACCGACCTCGTCCCCGGTCACGCCAGCCCCTTCGAGGAGGCGCAGGTCCCGGGCAGCGCGGAGGCGCTCGTCGAGTACCGGCTGATGCAGGCCGGGCACGACGTCCTCGGTGTCGCCGCGCACGTGCCGCACTACATCGCCCGCTCCCCGTACCCGGACGCGGCGCTGACCGTCCTGGAGTCCATCACGGCCGCGACCGGCCTGGTCCTGCCCGGCGTCGCGCACTCGCTGCGCACCGACGCCCAGCGCACCCAGACCGAGATCGACCGCCAGATCCAGGAGGGCGACGACGAGCTCACCGCCCTCGTCCAGGGCCTCGAGCACCAGTACGACGCCGCCGCGGGCGCCGAGACCCGCGGCAACATGCTCGCCGAGCCGGTGGAGATCCCGTCGGCGGACGAGATCGGCCGGGAGTTCGAACGGTTCCTGGCGGAACGCGAGGGGGAGGGCTAGGGGCCGTCGGTTCCGTCGTCGGGGGGAGGGCCTAAGCTTCCGGCCATGCTAAGGGTGGGCCTGACCGGCGGGATCGGCGCCGGCAAGAGTGAGGTGTCGCGGCTGCTCGTGGAGTGCGGGGCCGTGCTGATCGACGCGGACCGCATCGCGCGTGAGGTGGTCGCGCCGGGGACGCCCGGCCTCGCGGCGGTCGTGGACGCCTTCGGCGAGGACATTCTCGGTCCCGACGGGGGCCTCGACCGGCCCAAGCTCGGCTCGATCGTCTTCGCCGATCCGGAGAAGCTGGCGGTCCTCAACTCGATCGTCCACCCCCTGGTCGGCGCCCGCTCCCGCGAGCTGGAGGAGGCCGCCGCCGAGGACGCCGTCGTCGTGCACGACGTCCCGCTCCTCACGGAGAACGGTCTCGCCCCCCTCTACGACCTCGTGATCGTCGTCGACGCCGGCCCCGAGACGCAGCTCGACCGGCTCGTCCGGCTCCGTGGCATGACCGAGGAGGACGCCCGCGCCCGCATGGCCGCCCAGGCGACGCGTGAGGAGCGCCGGAAGATCGCGGACATCGTCATCGACAACGACGTACCGCTGCCCGAGCTGGAGCGGCGCGTGAAGGACGTCTGGGCGGAGCTCGTGCGCAGAGCACAGGAGCCCCAGGAATAGGGCTGCTCGGGCGGGGCGTTGAACCCGGGCAGCGAGGGAAGGATGTCGCCGTGCCCGAGACCAGCGGTTCCAACGGACGTACGCCGGAGACGCATGTCATCGACTTCCGCGCCGCCGAGCAGCTGCTCGCGTCGCGGGACCCGCGGGGCGCGGTGAAGCTGCTCGACGGCGTCATCGACGCGTACCCGGAGAACACCGCGGCGCGCCTGCTGCGCGCCCGTGCCTTCTTCGCGGCGGCCCAGCTGCGGCCCGCCGAGCTGGAGTTCTCGCTCGTCCTGGAGCGCGAGCCGGACAATGCCTTCGCCCACTTCGCCCTCGCCCGCACCTATCAGCGACAGGGCCGGCCCGACCCGGCGCAGCGCCACTTCCGGCTGGCGGCGGCGCTGGACCCGAAGCCGGAGTATCTGCAGGCGGCGCGCTTCGACGCGTGAGGGTCGCGTCCGGCGTCAGGGCGAGTTCCTCGGCGGCTGGTACGGCGGTATGTCGCGGCCGGGCTGGTAGTGCGGGCCCTGGCGGATGTGGCGCAGGATCACCACCAGGTCGATCGTGATGATCAGCCACAGCAGTCCGCAGGCGAGCGCCCAGCCCGGGCGGCCCGCGACCGCGAAGGCGGCCGTACCGAAGACGGTCCAGACCACGCCCCAGACGCTCAGCCAGAACCGCATCCGCAGCGCGCTCCGCGCGGTCCTCGGCTCACTGCCCGTACGCATCACGATTCACCGCCCTGTCTGCAACGTACGCCCCGACGCGGACGTGCACCAGCGATGAGTTCCCGGGCCCGGCCCGGTCTACCTGTGCGACAGCGATACCGACCGCTTCCCCCAGGAGACCGCCATGTCCGAGACCACCGCTCCCGTCGCCTCCGCCGCTCCCATCGCCCCCGCCGCTTCTGTGTCCCGGCGGCGTGGCCGGATCGCGCTGCGCGTCGTGCAGGTGCTGCTCGCCGTCTTCTTCGCCGTCGCGAGCGCCCTGCCCAAGCTGATCGCGCACTCGTCCGCCGTCGCGTCCTTCGACGAGATGGGCTGGGGGCACGCGGGGATGTACGCGATCGGCCTGCTCGAACTGGCGGGAGCGATCGGCCTGTTGGTGCCGGTGCTGCAGTCGGTGGCCGCGGCAGGGCTGGGCGCGCTGATGGTGGGCGCCTTCGTGGTGCAGGTGACGGTCTTCGACGGGCAGTTCGCGGCGACCCCGCTGATCCTGCTGGTGCCGCTCGCCGTCATCGCCTGGGCGCGGCGCGGCCACACCGCGGATCTGCTGCGGCTGCTGCGACGACAGGCGTGAGCGGCACACGGGCATGAAGCGAACGAACGGCACCCGGAGGGCTACGGCCCCCCGGGTGCCGCTGTCTGCTGCCGTCAGGGCCGTGGCGTCGTACCGCTCCCGGGTCCGCCGGAGCCGCCGAAGCCACCGGGCCCACCAAGTCCCCCGAGCCCCCGCAGCCGTTCGAGCTCGCGGCGGTCGCGCTTCGTGGGGCGGCCCGCGCCGCGGTCGCGGATACCGGCCGGGGCGACGGCCTCGCGGGGCGGGGGCGGCGGGGAGTTGTCGATGTAGCACTGGGCGGCCACCGGGGCGCCGACCCGCTTGCGGATCAGCCGCTTGACGACGACGACCCGCTCCCGGCCCTCGTGCCGCAGCCGCACCTCGTCGCCGACGCGGACGGAGTGGGCCGGCTTGACCCGCTCGCCGTTCACCCGCACATGCCCGCCCCGGCAGGCGGCGGCGCCCAGCGAACGGGTCTTGATCAGGCGTACGGCCCAGATCCAGCTGTCGATACGGACGGTCTCCCCGCTCTTCGGCCCGGCGGCCTCGGCGGCCGCCACGGCAGCGGCGACCTTGGGATCCGTCCCGTCCTGCTGCGCACCTTCGGAAGCCATGCCCCCGACCTTAGTCCTCCGAATCCGAGCTCTTCCCCAAATTAATTTTGCAAAAAGTCTTTTGGGATCGCTGTCATGCGCTCTAACCTCGCTCCATGCCCAGCGACGAACACAAGCGCGTCCTCGACCCCGAGCGGGACACCGCCGCCCTGAAGGCACTCACGCACCCCCTGCGGATCCAGCTGCTCGGGCTGTTGCGGCAGGACGGCCCGGCCACCGCCAGCGAGCTGGCCGAGCGGACGGGGGAGTCGTCGGCGTCGACCAGCTATCACCTGCGGGTGCTGGCGAAGTACGGCTTCATCGCCGAGGCCGAGCACCGGGACGGGCGCGAGCGGCGCTGGCGGGCACTGCACGCCGTGACGTCCTGGAGCAACGAGGCGATGGAGTCCTCGGCGGCGGGCCGGGCGTACGTCGGCATGGCGCGGCGGCGGCAGATCGAGCACCTGGTGGCGTCCCTCGACCGGTACGAGGAAGACATCGCCGAGGGGCGCCTCAGCAGGGAGTGGGTCGAGCCCTCGGGCATCAGCGACCTGATGCCGCGCCTGACCCCCGAATCGCTCACCGAACTGTGGGCCGTCATCGACCGCACCCTGTCGGACCTCACGGCCCGGGACGCGGACGATCCCCGCGCGCGGCACGTGGTCCTGTTCACCGCGGGACTGCCGATCGCAGCCCCCAAACCCTCCCCGGCCGAAGGCACGTCGTGACCGTGACCGAACCGCCGGAGATCGCGACCGAACCGCCGGAGATACGGTCGGCCCGCCGTCGTTACGTCACCGTCTGCGCCCTGTTCTGGCTGCCGCCGGGCCTGGCCATGGCCCCGCTGGTGCTGCTGTTCACGGAACGCGGGATGGCTCTCACGGCCATCGCGGGCTTCTACGCCGTCCACTCGCTCACCGTGGCGGCGCTGGAACTCCCCACCGGCGGCCTCTCCGACGCGATCGGCCGCCGCCCGGTCCTCGCCCTGGCCGGCGTGCTCAACACGGGCGCTCTGGTGATCCACGCCCTGGGCAGCACCGCCTGGGCGCTCACGCTCGGCATGGTGCTGATGGGCGCGGGCCGCGCGCTGGCCAGCGGACCGGCCGAGGCCTGGTACGTGGACTCGGTCCAGGCGTGCTCAGGACCGGGCGCGGACCTGCGTACGGGTCTGGCGCGCGGCAGCGCCGCGACCTCCGCCGCGCTCGCGGCCGGCATCCTGCTGGGCGGCGCCCTGCCGTGGCTGCTCGGCACGGGCCCGGACCTCGGCGCCAGGATCACCGAGGCGACGGGTGGTGTCGTACTGCCCCTGTCCGTGCCGGTGTTGCTGGGCGCGGCGGTGCAGATCGCCTTCGTCTGCTACGTCCTCGCCGCGCTGCGCGAGCCGCCCCGGCCGCCGGTGACCGCGCGCTCGGTACTGCGCGGCATCCCCGGCACCGTGCTGAGCGGGGTGCGGCTGGGCGGCCGGGACGCGCTGGTCCGCCGGGTGCTGCTCACCACGGCGGCGGCCGGCAGCGCCCTGGCCGCGATCGAGCTGCTCATGCCCGGCCGGGCCGTGACACTGACCGGTGCGTCCGCGTCGGGAGCGATGCTCTTCGCCGGGCTGGCCTGCGGCGGCTTCGTCTGTGCGGGGCTGGGCAGTCACCTCGCGCCGCTGCTCGCCCGGCGCACGGGAAGTGGCGAGCGGGCGGTCCTGGCGGGCCTCGGTGTTTCCACTCTCGGGCTGCTGCTGCTCGGCGTGACGGCGGCGTTCACGCGTCCGGCGTCCATCGCCATGGTGGGGCTCGGCTTCGCGCTGGTCTACGCGGGCTTCGGCGCGGCGGGTCCGAACGAGAACGCCCTGCTGCACCGACGCGTCACCGGCGAGGGCCGGGCCACCGCGCTGTCCGTGCAGTCCCTGGCCCAGCAGTCGGTCGGGGCGCTGACGGGGGTGATCGTGGGAGCGATGAGCCCGGGACCGTGGCCGTGGCTGCTGGTGACGGGGGTGCTGCTGGCGGGCACGCTGCTGTGGCTGGGCCGGGGCGGGGGAGGGCTGCCGGGGATGCCCGAGCCAGTGGAGGCGGGCGAACGGGTTCCCTGACCGGGCGGACCTACGGTGGACCCATGACCACCAGCGGCGATCCTGGACGGCCGGACGCGATCGACGGTCCCAGAGCTCCCGGAGCTCCCGGAGCCCCCGACGATGCCCGGCCTCCCGGCGCGCCGGGCGCTCCCGGCGCTCCAGGCGTCCCGGACCCTCCCGGAGGCCCCGCCCCTCACGGTCTCCACGACCTGGACCGGCGTATCGCCGGATGCCGGGCCTGTCCTCGTCTCGTCGAGTGGCGGGAGGAGGTCGCCCGTACCAAGCGGGCCGCCTTCGCCGACTGGACGTACTGGGGACGCCCGGTGCCCGGCTTCGGCCCGCCGGACGCCCGTCTGCTGATCATCGGCCTGGCCCCGGCTGCGCACGGCGGCAACCGCACCGGCCGGATGTTCACCGGCGACCGCTCCGGAGACGTGCTGTACCAGGCGCTGTACGACGTCGGGCTGGCCTCCCAGCCGACGTCCGTGCACGCCGACGACGGCCTGGAGCTGCACGGCGTACGCGTCACCGCCCCCGTCCACTGCGCCCCACCCGCGAACAAACCCACCCCGCAGGAGCGGAACACCTGCCGCCCCTGGCTCGTCCAGGAACTCCACCTGCTGCGCCCGACCCTGCGCGCGGCCCTCGTCCTCGGCGCCTTCGGCTGGCAGGCGGCGCTTCCCGCGCTGGCCGAGGCGGGCTGGACGATCCCCCGCCCCCGCCCCGCCTTCGCCCACGCCGCCCACACCACCCTCCCCGCCCCCGACGGCCCGGACCTCCACCTCTTCGGCTGCTTCCACGTCAGCCAGCGCAACACCTTCACCGGCCGCCTGACTCCCCGGATGCTCCGGGAGGTCCTGCGCTCGGCGGCGGACGCCGCGGGCCTGCCCACGACCGGGAAAACCGAGTGAGCGGGCCGCAGGACCAGGACTACGGTGCACGGATGGGCCTCTACCCGGAGATCGAACCGTACGACCACGGCATGCTCGACGTCGGCGACGGCAACCGCGTGTACTGGGAGACCTGCGGGAACCCGCGCGGCAAACCCGCGCTCGTCCTGCACGGCGGCCCCGGCAGCGGCGCGAGCCCGCACCTCCGCCGCTACTTCGACCCCGCCGCCTACCGCATCGTGCTGCTCGACCAGCGCGGCGCCGGACGCTCGACCCCACCCGCGAGCGACCCGGCCACCGACATGAGCGTCAACACCACGGCCCACCTCCTCGCCGACCTGGAGCGGCTGCGCGCCCACCTGGGCATCGAGCGGTGGCTGGTGTGGGGCGTATCGTTCGGCTCGGTGCTGGGCCTGCGATACGCACAGACGCACCCCGGGGTGGTGTCCGAGCTGGTCCTGACCGGCGTGGCCACCGGCTCGAACCCCGAAGTGACCCTGCTGACCAGCGGGTTGGGGAAGATCTTCCCGGAGGCCCACGCACGCTTCCTGGCGGAACTCCCCGCCACCGACCGCACCGGCCGACTCGCCGCCGCCTACAACCGGCTGCTGGAATCCCCCGACCCGGCGGTACGGGCACGCGCGGCCCGGGCCTGGACCGACTGGGAGACCGCAACGATCCCCGCGCCGCCCCGCTCGGTGCCCCGCTTCGAGATCCCGGCCTTCCGCCTGGGCTTCGCCCGCACGGTCACCCACTACTGGGCGAACGACCACTTCCTCGGCGAGGGCAATGACGAGGGCGTGATCCTCCGCGACGCCCCGCTGCTGAAGGGCATCCCCGGCGTCCTGGTCCAGGGCAGTCTCGACTTCGGCAACCTCCTCGGCACGGCCTGGCGCCTCCATCACGCCTGGCCGGACAGCAGGTTGCTCCTCATCGACGAGGCGGGCCACGACGCCGGAGCCCCCGGCGTGGCCGACGCACTGGTGGCGGCGACGGACACCTTCGCCCACGAACGCACCGACACCCGGAGGGAACCGCTCCCGTGAGCGCCGCGCACTCCGACTCCGTCTTCCTCGACGCCACCGCCGGCCGTCTCGCCGCGCTCCCCGGCGTGCAGGCCGTGACCCTCGGCGGGTCGCGGGCGCAGGGCACGGAACGTCCTGACAGCGACTGGGACTTGGCGGTCTACTACCGGGGCGACTTCGATCCCGACTACCTGCGTGCCGTCGGCTGGGAAGGGGAGGTTTCCGAGATCGGGGGGTGGGGCGGCGGGGTGTTCAACGGGGGTGCTTGGCTGACCATCGACGGGCGGCGGGTCGATGTGCATTATCGGGATCTCGATGTCGTCGAGCACGAGTTGGGGGAGGCCGAGCAGGGGCGGTTTCGGGTCGAGCCGTTGATGTTTCATCTCGCCGGCATTCCGACGTACCTCCTCGTCGCCGAGCTGGCCATCAACCGCGTGCTGCGAGGTGAGCTTCCCCGCCCCGACGGATATCCGCCCGCGCTGCGAGCGAGCGCACCGCCGCGGTGGTACGGCACTGCCACCGCCACGCTCGCCTACGCCAAGGCCGGGCACGCGCCCAAGGGTGCCGTCACGCAGGTGGCCGGGAGCATCGCCGTCGCCGCGGCGCACACCGCGCACGCGGTGCTGGCCGGGCGGGGGGAGTGGGTGACCAATGAGAAGGGGCTGCTCCAGCGGGCAGGGCTCGCGGAGGCCGACACCATCGTGAGCCGGCTGACCGCCGACCCGGAGGAACTCGTCCGCGCGATCACCGACGCCGAGACGTTGTTCGCCCGGTCGGCGCACGAGTGAACCGGGAGGGCACGCGGTGCGCGCGCGGTACGACCAGCGAGTACTGGCACTTGTCGAGGTACGCGGTGGGCAACGGGACTGGGAGCGGGCCGAGCGCGAGTTCGAGCAGCGTGGCTGGCCGGTCGTCGAGTCGGTGGTGCGCGGCGAGGGGCTGTCAGCGGGGGTGCTGACGCCGGACACCGGCGCACGCCTGTACACCGTGGAAGTGCATCTGTTCGGCGCCCACAACCGACGCACCGGACGCGCGGCGGCCTGGCGGGTGCAGCGCCTGGCGAAAACGGCCCGGATCGAGATGTACGTCCGCCGCTGCGACGTGCTGGACACCGACCGGGAGCAGCTCACCGAGTGGCGCTCCCACACCGTGGCGCACCGCCCGCCGCTGCGGCTGCCGCCGGGTTCCGGGGGCCTTCGCGTGAAGCTGGCCCGGCGGTGGGCCCTCGCCCGCGCCCGCCTGGCGGAGCGACGAGGCCGCCATGACACCGACGCCGGAAGCTATGTGACCGGAACCGCCTCCGAGGCCAGAAGGCTCGCCCGGATGGCCCTGCCCACAGCGGCGGCACCCCGCACCGACATCGACGTACGCGCCTGGCACGGCCGGGAACGCAGCCATATCGTGCTCCGGCGCGTGGAGGACGGAAACCGCCGGCGGTACCGCCTGATGGCCTGGCTGTGCGCCATGACGTTCTGCGCGGTCGTCGCCCACCACCAGACCGGCCCCCGGGTGTGGATCTGGGGGACGTTCGCGGCCCTCTGCTTCGCGGGGGCGGTGCGCAGCGGCACCGGCATGTTCCTGTCCGGCGGGCGCGGGCAGAGTGTTCTCGTCGTCTGCCTGGTGGCCGCGCTCTTCCTCGGCGCCGCCCTGGGTCGGCTGCCCTCAGACACCGAGGCCCTGACCCCTCTCCGGATGCTGGTCTACCTCGCCTCCACGGGCGTGGTGATCGGTGTCTGGCTCCTGATACGCCAGTGGACCTGGGGCGAGTGGCTCGCCTGGGCGGCGCCGCTCGTGTTCGCCGCGCTGGTGTCCTTCTTCGTCGCCTCCGGGTCGGTGCTCCACGCCCTGTACGCATCGCCAAGCATGTGCACGTCTCCTTCGTCCGCCCAGGCGAGGAGCTGAACATTCCGCTGTACGCGGCGGTCCAGGCCATGGTGATCGCGATGGTGACACTGCTCGCCCTGGACTCCGCGGGCGACGCGGCCGGGGCGATGAAGACCGCCGCCTAGCAGCGCCGGGAAGCGCCGCCGGGGACGACGTCGTGCTGTGGGACTCGGGCACCGCCGAGCCGCTCAAGGTGCCGAGGAAACAGGTGCGCCTGCTCCCGGCGAAGAGCCCCGGCACGGCATGCGGCTTCCCGGCCCGCACGTGGGAGCGGGGTTAGACCGTTCGGCCCGCCGGCCAGGCGCGGCGCGGCAGCCTCGACGGATCGGCGAGCAGGTCGAAGTGCGGCTCCTTACACCAGCTGTCGCGATGCCCGATGACGAACAGCCGCCGTTTCGCGCGGCTCACCGCCACATTGAGCAGATTGGGCTTCTCCGCGGCCCAGGCACGCGCCCGCGCGCCGTCCCGCGGGTGGGTGCCGAGCACCAGGACGACCACGTCCGACTCCTTGCCCTGCATGGTGTGCACCGTGCCGATGTGCTCCGACAGGAACACGGAGACCTGCTTGCGATACGCCTCCGGATCGGCGCCCGGCGGTACGTCGTCGCCCAGCCGCATGTCGCGTACGGTCCTGGCGCAGCCGGAGACCACGTCGCGGAAGGGGCTGAGCACACGGACCCGGTCCAGACCGATGCGCCACTGCCGGTGGAGCACCGTGAGGATGCGGGCGAGCGCCGCGCCCTCCTCCGGGACCCATTTGCCCGCCGTGTCGCCCGGCGGCACGTCCACCCAGCAGCTGAGCGGATAGACACAGTCACGGCACCCGTCCCGGCCCGCGTCCATGCAGTCGGCGCACAACTCCGGCCCGGGGAACGGCTTCTCCTCCGTGCCGTACACCATCAGCCCGTCGTAGGCGATGTCGTTGCTGAGGTCGAACATGGTCCGCTCGCACCGCCGGTGCACCCGCAGCGGTGCCCCCACCCACACGGGCACCTCGTCGCCGTCCGGCCCCCGGGACGGCACGGTCGTGCCCCAGCGGTTGGTGCGGTCCGCGACGCGCTGGGCGGAGGTCCGGGCGGGCAGCCACTCCGCGTCGACGCCGTACGCCCGCCGCAGCCGCTCCTGCACGGACAGCGGCAGCGGTACGACGGGTTCGAGCTGCAGCGGATCGCCGACCAGGACCGCCCGCCGGGCCCGCCACAGGGCTCCGGCCGCCGCCTGCGGTGCGGCCTGACCGGCCTCGTCGATCAGCACCCAGCCCAGCGACTCACCGCCCAGCGTCCCGAACAGCCGCCCGCAGGAGGCGAAGGTGGTGGACACCACCGGCATGACGAGGAACAGCGACTGCCAGACCGCCAATGCCGCGTCCCCGGGCAGCAGCCCCGCGAACAGGTCCTTCAGCAGCAGCAGATTCCGCCGCAGGGTGGCGGCGTTGGCGACGACGAAGGCACGGTGCAGATTCAGTGCCGCCAGGAACACGCGGGTCCGCGCCGTGCAGAACTCCGCGTCCGACCAGGGCGCGGACAGTTCGCGCCGGTCGTCGCCGAGCCGCTCCCAGTTCTCCGGGACGTGCTCGCCGAATTCGGTCCGCGCCCGCTCCACCGCGTCCCGGGCCTCCGAGGCCGCCAGGCGGGCGAGCCGCAGCCGCTCGCGTGACTCCCGGCGGGCATCGCCCACCCGGTCCAGCGCCCGCTCCGCCTCGCGTGCCCGGGTCCGCGCCGCCCCGCAGGCCAGGAACGCCCGCTCCACCTCCGCCTGGATCCGGTCGCCCCGTTCCTGCCACTCCGCCAGCGCACGCCCTGTCCCCAGCGCGGCCCGCAGACCCCCAGGCCGGGACAGGCGATGCTGCTCGGCGAGGCCCCGCGCTTCGTCGTACGCGACCGACGCATGGCGGAGGTCCCGGTACGCGGCCTCCACCTCGTCGGTGGCGTCCTCCTCGTCGTAGCGCACCAGCTGATCCGCGAGTGCGGCGTCCTCCACCTCGTCGTCCAGCCGCCCGAGGTCCCGCAGCGCACGGGCCGCCGCCGCCCGGACGGCGCGCAGCGATTCGGCGTGGCGCAGCGCCCGGTTGAAGGCGGCCTTGGCGGCGGACCAGCCGTCGACCGCAGCGGTGCCCTCCGGCACCGGGGCGCTCGGACTGCCGTTCCCGGGCGCGGGGAAGCGCACCTCGGCGGGCGGGTCGAGCAGCCGCTCGCCGCCTTCGAGCCGTTTGAGCAGCGCCTGCATGCCCTCCGCGGCACGCTCGTCGTCCCCGCCACCGCGCCGGTTCCCCGCCCGGCTCCGGGTGCCACCGCCCCCGGACTTCTGCTTCTCCCCCCACCACCAGCGTTCCATGAAGTCCCGGCGCTTCTCGGCCTTGCCGAGCGGTGCGGCGACCGCGCCCCAGGCCGGGGCACCGTCCAGCAGCGACACCGCCTGGTCCAGGAAGTACGAGGCCTCCGCCCGCCACTCCTCGCCGAGCGCGTCGAGCGCGGGCAGCTCGGTGGTGATGTTCTGCACCGCCCCGTTGTTCGAGGACGCCACGACGATCTCGTGACCGGTGAGCGCCGGCCGCGGCGTGGCCACGCCGCGCTTGACCCCGTCCGCGTACCAATCCACCCGCCCGCTGAACCCGTCCGACGGCCGGGAGAGCGACGCCAGCTGCACCGCACGCTCCACGACGATCGCCGCGATCAGGTCGCGCAGCATCGTCGTCTTCCCGGTGCCGGGCGGCCCGTTCACGGAGAACAGGCCGCTGCCGCCGGACAGTTCGGCGACGATCCGGTTGACCGCGAACTGCTGGCTCAGCGCGAGCGGATGCCCCACCGGCGCCGGCCACCGCCCGAGCGGGGTCGCGTCGGGAGCCACACCGTCCAGGACCGCCCCGGGATGCTCCCGTACGTCCACCCGCTCTGCCGTGCGTACGGCCCCGGGTGCGGTGAGATACGCGGTCAGCGCGGCGCCGTGCTCCTCCGCGTCCGCGACCCGCTCCAGATCCTCCGGCAGCAGGCTGTTGAGGAAGACGGGCTCCGGGTCGGGGAGCGATCCGTCCCTGCGCCTGCGCACCCGCTGGCTGTGGATACGGATGCTCGCCGGGGACAGCAGATCACCGACTCCGCACAGATCGGCGACGTGCGCGGCGAACGCGACGAGGTCGGGAAGCTCCAGAGGGCGGCCGGGCTGGTCGCCGTCGACATCGCTGTCGGTGTCGGTGTCCGTGGTGTCCTCGGGGCTGGTGGAGCCGCCCCCGGACCCGGGTGCCGGATCGGAAGTCCCGCCGCCGTCCGCTCCCCGCACGGCCCGGCTGATCCGGCGGGCGACGGGGCGCAGCGCCCCCGCGACCGCCCCGGCCCCGAAGTCCCCGATCAACGCACCCAGCGCCCCGACCGCCGCCCCGCCGAGGATCTCCCGCACGATGCCCCGCCAGTCACGTGCGGCGGGGGCGGGCGCGCCACCGGTGGTGACGGGACCGGGTAAGCCCGGAGCGGCCGATGGAGCGGCCCGGTACGGGATGTGATGCTGCGTCAGCATGCAGATGGCCCTGCTGCACGCGGCCTCCGTCTCCTCGAAGCCGTCGAGCCAGTCCGGCCGCCCGGGACCGGGATCACGGATGCGCCCGGTGGCCCAGGCGCAGGACGAGAAGGAGGTGGCCTTGTCCAGCAGCCGTCCATCGGCATCCACGACGAGGGCGAACACCGCGGTCTCGCCCTGCTGCCGCCGGGCACCGGAGAAATCCTCGCCATCGTCGCCGAAGTGCGCCGCGAGCGCCTCGCGGATCCGCTCCAGCGGAAAGACCCCGCCGTAGACGGTGTGCCGCCAGACTTCCTTACGGGGGTCGATCCGCTCCCGCTGGAGCGGATGCCCCTGCTCCCACGGCAGCGTGGGCCACGGCTGCCCGGGGCGGACGTCGACCTGCTGCACCCATTCGCGCTCCGAGACGCGCGCTCCGCGCCGGGACGGTGACTTGATCTGCGGCGGACTGAACAGCTCCACCGCCCGCCAGTAGGTGACCACGTCCGTACGCCGTCGGTGCTCCGACCGCATCAGCCCCCCTGAGCCGCGTCCCGTCCCGCCGAAGTGATCAATTTAGCGGGTACGGAACTCGGCCCACACCGTCTTGCCGGGGGCGCATGCGCGCGGGGTCACGCCCCACTCGTCCGCCAAGGCTTCGACGATGAGGAGGCCGCGCCCGCAATCGGCGTCCGCGGCCGGGGTGCCCGGGGTGGGGAGCTTCTCGGCGCGGGTGTCGGTGACCTCGACGCGGATGGCTCCGCCGCTCGCGGCGTGAGTGAGACGCAGGTGGAAGTCCCGGCCGGGGACCCGGCCGTGGCGGACGGCGTTCGCGGTGAGTTCGGCGGTGACCAGGGTGACGGTTTCGTTGACCCGGGACGCGTACGGGTGGCCCCAGTCGTGCAGACGGTGCGAGACGAGACGCCGGGCGAGGCGTGCGCCGCGCGGTGTCGAGGTGAAGCACATGGCGAACTCGCGTGCTGGTGGCGCCGGTTGGGGCGCGTGTTCCTGTGGGGGAGTTGAGGACTTCATGGGGTCAACGGTTGCTGACTGTGCGTAACCTTGAACAGAGGTGACGCGCTGACCGCCGTGGGCTGTACGCGGTCCGTGCGGGGATGTACGCGGGTTGACGGGAGGTGCCGGGCGTTGGAGCAGCAGCGGGTGGAGGACGGTGGCGGCGCGGATGCCGAGGCCGGGGCGGGCATCCTCGTCCTCTTCGGACGGCAACTGAAGCTGTGCAGGGAACGGGCGGGGATGGATCGCGCGGAGCTGGGGGCGCGGACCGGGTATTCGGCGTCCACCATCGCGTCGTTCGAGCAGGGGAGGCGGATTCCGCCGCCGAGGTTCATCGACCAGGCGGATGAAGTGACGGGCGCGGGGGGAGTGTTGACCGCCGGGAAGGAGGAGGTAGCGCGGTCGCAGTATCCGGCGTTCTTCCGGGATGCGGCGCGGTTGGAGGCGCATGCGGTCGAGTTGCATGTGTATGCGAATCAGGCGGTGCCGGGGCTGTTGCAGACGGAGCACTACGCTCGGGCGGTGTTCACCATGCGGCGTCCACTGCTGGACGCGGAAACCGTCGAGCAGCGGGTCGCGGCTCGCCTGGCCCGGCAGGAGATCTTCTCCCGGACGCCGATGCCCACGATCAGCTTCGTGATCGAGGAGTCAGTCGTACGACGTCCACTGGGCGGATGGGGCGTGATGCGGGGGCAGTTGGAGCAGATCCTGCTGCACGGGCAGCGGCGCAGCGTCGAGATCCAGGTGATGCCGACCGAGTGCGCGGACCACGCTGGACTGGCCGGTCCCTTCACCTTGATCGAGACGCACGAAGGGCGGAGGATCGCCTACGTGGAGGCGCACCAGCACAGCCGCCTCTACACGGAGCGGAAGTCGGTCCGGCAACACGAGGAGCAGTATGGGATTCTCCGGGCCGGAGCACTCACTCCACGTGATTCGCTGGCCTTCATCGAGAAGCTGCTAGGGGAGAGATGAGCGTCGAAGACTCTGTTGTGACCGTGCCCGAGTCGGCATGGGTCAAGAGCAGCTACAGCAGTGGTGAGGGCGGCGAATGCGTCGAGTTCGCCTCCTGGCAGGGCACCACGCACGTACGTGACTCCAAGGACACGACGGGCCCCGCACTGACCCTCACCCCCCACACCTGGACGGAGTTCATCGCGTTCGCCACCCGGTAGGGCCTACAGTGGGGCCAGGAACCCAGCCCGGTCACCGTCGCCCGAAGGCACAGCCCCTCGATGCGACCACGACAGGAGACCCGAGCGATTTTGTTCCGCACCACCTCCCTCGCCCTCCCGCCCTGGCTCGCCCACGCCCTCCGCGCGCAGCGCGGACCCGTGCCCTGGAGTGCGGTTGTGCGGGGTGCGCTGGCCGGTGGGCCGGTGTTGCTCCTCGCTGTGCTCGTCGGGCGGCCGTCGCTCGGGGTCGTCGCCGCCATCGGTGCCATGTTCGCCGGGATCAACGACCGTCCCGGGAGCCGCAGGGTCTCCGTCCAGCGGATCGGTGTGCCCGCACTCGCCGGGGCGGTGGGGCTGGCGTTCGGGACGTACGCGGGGGAGTACACGCCTGCCGTGCTGCTCACGCTGCTGCTCACCGGGCTCGGCCTGATCGCGGGCGGGGTCAGCGCGCTGGGGCCGGTCGGCTCGGCGGCCGGGACGCAGGTGCTGGTCGGGGCCGCCGTTGGGGCGGGGATGCCGCTGCCGGAAACGGGGTGGCAGCGGGCGCTGGCCTTTCTCGTCGGCGCGGGATGGCTGCTCGCGCTGCGGCTGGCGCTGCCCAACCCCGGCTCCCTCGCCGGGGACTTCCGGTTCGACGGGGAGCGGGACGCCGTCGCCGGGGTGTA
>NZ_JAOCQE010000115.1 GCF_025290915.1 Streptomyces sp. 15-116A
CGACCCGGCAGCGGCCCCGCCGCTGCCGGCCCACCCGGATCCGCGGCTCGACGCGATCCTGGCCGGCGCGCTTCCGCACGAGCTGTCGTACGCGATCGGCGGCCCCTTCCATCTGCTGCTGCCCGACCGCTTCGACGCCAACACCGCCGCCTTCACCGCCGTGCTCGACGAGTTCGGCGTCGAGGGACGCGTGTACTACGCCAAGAAGGCGAACAAGGCCGCCGTATGGATCCAGCGGTGCGCCCTGTCCGGGACGGGCGTCGACGTCGCCGGCGCCGGCGAACTCCGGGACGCGCTCGGGCACGGCGTGCGCGGCGAGCACATCGTGGTCACCGGACCCGCCAAGGCGGACGCCCTGCTGCGCGTCGCCGTACCGCAGGGCTGCCTGATCGCCGTGGACGCCCTCGACGAACTGGACCGGATCGGCGCGGTGGCACGCGCCGTCGGCCGCCCGGCCCGGGTGCTCCTGCGGCGCCTCCCGCCCGCCCAGCCGCACAGCCGATTCGGCCTGGACGACGAGGAGTTGGAGACGGCCCTCGTACGCTGCCGGGAAGCCGGACTCGCGATGGAGGGGTTCTCCTTCCACCTCTCGGGCTACGACCCGCTGATGCGAGCCGAACTCGCCGCCGAACTGCTCGACCACTGCCTCAAGGCGAGGTCACTGGGCCTGCGCGCGGACCGCATCAGCATCGGCGGCGGGTTCGCCGTCGACTACACGGACGCCGAACACTGGGAACGCTATCTGCGCGACCAGCGGCCTGAGCACTATCACGCGGCCAAGTCCTTCGCTCCGGCCGACTTCTACCCGTACCACTCGCCCGTGGCGGGCCCCGACGCCCTGCGCGCGATCCTCGCCGCGGGCGGTCTCGCCGGGCGGCTGCGCGAGGCGGGCGTGACGCTCCTGCTGGAGCCGGGGCGGGCGCTGCTGGACCGGGCCGGCTGCACGGTGTTCCGCGTGCAGGGCGTCAAGGACCGGGCCGGGTACGGAATCGTCACCGTGGACGGGAGCAGCCTGAGCCTGTCCGAGCAGTGGTTCGGCAGCGAGTACCTGCCGGACCCGGTGCTGCTGCCCGCCGGAGAGCCCGCGGGTGAGCCGTACGCCGCCTGCGTCGGCGGAGCGACCTGCCTGGAGTCCGACATGGTCACCTGGCGCAAGGTGCGGTTCCCCGGCCGCCCCGCCCCCGGCGACCTGCTGGTCTACCCCAACACGGCCGGATACCAGATGGACTCCAACGAGTCGCCGTTCCACGACCTTCCGCTGCCTCCGAAGGTCGTCCTCGACACCGCCGACGGTACGACCCGCTGGCGGTTCGACCGCCCTCCACTCGCCTGACTCTCGCCCCCAGACCCCTGGAGCCATCCGATGGACAAGGCACTCTCGCGCCCCGCCATGGTCAGCCGCGTCTCCGACCTCATAGGCCACACCCCGCTCTTCGAACTGTGCCGCACCGACACGGGCAGCCGGCTCCTGCTCAAGCTCGAACAGTTCAACCCCACCGGCACCGCGAAGATCCGCATGGCCCGGCAGATGGTCCTCGACGCCGAGGAACGCGGACTGCTGCGCCCCGGCGGCCGGATCGTCGAATCCACCTCGGGCAACACCGGCCTCGGCCTCGCCGTCATCGCCGCCGAGCGTGGCTACACCTTCACCGCCGTCGTCGACCACCACGCCGCCGCCGACAAACTGCGCGGCATGAAGGCACTCGGCGCCGAGCTCGTCTACGTCGCCGAGGAGGGCGACGAGGAGCTGGCCACGGCCGCCCGCGAGGAGTTCGCCGAGAAGCTGGCGGCCGAGAGCGACAACGCCTACTTCACCGAGCAGCACAACAACCCGGCCAACGGCGACGGTTACCGGCCCGTGGCGCACGAACTCGACGCCGCGCTGGACGGCCGTATCGACCTCCTCATCGGCGCCGTGGGCACCGGCGGCGGCCTCTTCGGGACCGGCGGGGAACTGCGCAGAACCGTGCCCGGAGTGCGGATCGTCGGCGTCGAGCCCAAGGGCTCGATCGCCTTCGGGCCGCCCGCCCACGACTACTACCAGTCGGGCACGGGCACCCCCGAGGGTGCCACCATCGGGGCCATGGTCGACTACGACCTGCTGGACGAGGGCGCCAAGGTCGGCGACATCGAGGCGTTCGCCACGGCACGCGTGCTGGCCCGCCGCATCGGCCTCCTCATCGGCGGCTCCGCGGGCGGCGTCGTGTACGAGGCCCTGACCCGGATGTCCTCACTCGCGCCGGGCACGACTATGGTCGCCCTGATCAACGACGGGGGCGAGAAATACATGGACACGGTCTTCAACGACGACTGGATGAACGCCCGCGATCTCGCCGACCCGGTCGTCGAGCGCGAGATCGACGAGCTGCTGACCAAACTCCGCGAGAACTGACGCCCATGCCGACACCGCTCACCACCCTGCTCCGGGACAGCCGCGCCCTGGCGACCCTGGCCGTACCGCTCGCCCTGACCCAGCTCGCCCAGGTCGCCCTGACCACCACCGACACGGTGATGATGGGCCTGATGGGCGCCGAGGCCCTCGCGGGCGGCGGCCTGGCGATGGTCATTTTCAACCAGCTGCGCACCATGGGCGTCGGCCTGGTCACGGCGGTCGGCAACCAGGTGTCCGCGGCCTCCGCGCGCGCCGACGAGGAGGAGGAACTCACCGAGGCGGCCCAGGAGAAGGTCCGGGACGTGGTCCGCGCCGCGCTGGCGCTGGCCACCCTGGCCGGTGCCGTCGGCGCGCTCGTCATCCTGCTGATCGGCCGCGCCGTGGCCTACCTCGGCCAGGACCCCGAGGTCGTCGAAACCGCCTGGCCGGTACTGCTCGCCCTCGCCCCCGGGCTGATCCCGTGCCTGTGGTTCCAGGCGATCCGCCAGTTCACCGTCGGCATGCGCCGCCCCCAGGCACTGCTCCGCATCACGATCGCCTCCGTAGCGGTCAACGCCGCCCTCAACTGGGCGCTCATCCACGGCACATGGCTCTTCCCGAAGCTGGGCCTGCCCGGCATCGGCATCTCAACCTCGCTCGTCTACGTGCTGACCTGCCTCGCCCTGTACGCCTCCGCCCGCCGCGACCCCCGGCTCGCCACGCTGCTGGACATCCGGATCTGGAAGGCCCGCCCGGCCACCCTGCGCCGGCTGACCGGCCTGGGCGTGCCCATCGCCGCGACCTACGGCTCCGAAGCGGGCTTCTTCTCCGTGGTCGCCCTGCTGATCGGCACCTTCGGCAGCGCCGCACTGGCCGCACACACCGCCGTCAACCAGCTGATCTACATCGTCTTCCAGATCGCCGTCGGCCTCTCCCACGCCGCGTCCCTCAACGTCAGCCGCGAACTCGCCCTGAACCGCGTCGACGCCGCCCGGCGCATCAAGAACACGGCACTGGCATGCGCGGCGGCCGTGATGGCCGTGGTCGGCGTCATCTACCTCACCGTCCCCGGCCTGGTGCTGCGCCCGTTCCTCGACCCGTCGTCCGCAGACGGGCACAGCGCGACGGACATCGCCACCGACCTTCTCCTCATCGCAGCCGTCCTCCAGTTCTTCGACTGCGCCCAGAACATCGGCGTCGGCCTGCTCCGCGGCCTGGACGACACCAAGAGCGGCTTCCGCATCACCCTGATCGGCTACTGGCTCATCGGCCTCCCCGCAGCCTGGCTCTTCGCCCACGCCACCGCCCTCCACACCCTCGGAGTCTGGCTGGGCCTCCTCACCGGCCTGGCCACCACAGCCCTCCTCCTACTCCGCCGCTACCACCACTCCCTGTCCCTGCGCACGACAACGGAGCCGGCCGCCGCCTGAATCCTTCTGCCGGCTACTTGCGCTGCCCCTGTTCCGCGACCGTACGTGCAGCTGTCCAGGCCGCTGCCGGACCGGCGAGCGCTGAGGAGGGAGCGTACGACCAGTCGGACCGTGACTCGCTGATCAAGACGCTGCGCCGCTCCGACGCCGTGCGGCCTGTCACGACGTCCCGTCCGCGCAGCCGTGCGCCCGGCACGCGGCCTGCAGCAGAGCGCAGCTCTCCTGGCTCATCGGCGCCCCGCGGCCGGGCGAATACCCCGTCCTTGCGCGGGCCCATGACGGCGGCCCATGGCACCGGTACGACATGTCCACCTCCGAGTTCCTCTACCGCGTCCTCGCCGACGCCGATGTCCAGCCGTACGGAATCGCCCAGTACGACCTCGCCACGACGTTCGAGCCTCCCGGCTCCGGCCACCCCTGCGACGGCCGGCCGCTCTGACGACAGGCCGGCCGTTTGGCCTGCGCGGGTTCGTCACGTAGGCACCGCTGCGGGAGCTTGTTCGCACCGCTGGTGACCGCCACCATCTGTCGAGTGTGGTGCCGTCAATGTTGGTGACATACTCTTCTATGTACATCACCAACATTGCGGAGGAGGTGCTCGTATGTCTGTGACCCAGATCGACATCGATGATGACGCCCTGGAGCGTGCCATGGCTTTGGCCAAGGTCAGGACCAAGAAGGAGGCGGTGAACCTGGCTCTGCACTTCTACGCCGAACAGCAGGAGCGTGCGGCGCGTATCAGCCGTCACTTCGAGCGTGCGCGTGAGTGGGGTGCTGTCGAGGACGCCGAGCGCCTGCACCGGGCGGAGAAGCACAGCCGGTGATCTACTTGCTCGACACCTCCGGCCTGGTCCGGCTGCTCCGCGAACCCAAACTGCAGTCGGCCTGGTACGACGCGATCGACGCCGGTGCCATCGCGTCCTGCTACGTGCAGCGAACCGAGTTCCTGTACAGCGCCCGGAACGGCCGTGAGTACGACGAGATCGCGGAGATGTTCACCGACCTCTACCCCGATGTCTCGGTGCCGAGGAACGCGGGGCGTTGGATCAGCGCGGTGCAACACCGTATGGCCCAGGCCGGGAAGCATCGCAGCGCCTCGGCGGTGGACCTCGTCATCGCAGCCACCGCCGCCCACCACGGCCTGGCCGTCCTCCACGACGATGCCGACTACCGGGCCATCGCCCAGCACGCAACCGATCTGCTCGAGCACAATGTCCACGACGTCACCTGAAGTGCTTTCCCTCACAGGTTGTGGACGGGAACCTGCCTACTGGTTCTGGCTGATGGCGGGCTGGGCCGGTGCCTGGCCCATGGGTGCCGAAGAGCGGCACTCAACCCGCTCGTGACAACAAACAAACCCCAGGTCACTGACCTGGGGTTTTCCTCTGGAGCGGGTGACGAGAATCGAACTCGCGCTCTCAGCTTGGGAAGCGACGGCGCTCGACTGGTCCCTATGTCTATGACCTGCGCAGATGGCATTTGCTCGGGCGGTCGTGCGGGTCGGATCGCGCCGCTGTTGACCGTGGTTGTCCGCTCTTACGGGCACGCTATGGGCACGGGGCGCGAAGACTGGTGGGCAGGGTGCGTTCTCGGACGGGCACGGTGTCGAGCCGGACTCGGTCGGACGTCCAGTCGGGGAACGCCTTCGCGCGTGCACAGAGACTGCTGCCGCGTGGTTGTCAGTGGCCGGCCCTAGTGTGCCCGCGTGACGACATTTCGATCCGGCTTCACGCTCTGGCAACTGGTCCAGACGGCGCGGGAACTGACTGAGGATGCGCGCGTCCGGGAGCGCGTCGACGCGGTGCTGCACATCATGGGCGGCCTCGGTGGGACGTACGGCAAGGGCAGGCCGCTGGTAAACGCCTTGGAGGACGTGGCCCAAGAGGCCATCCTCCAGGGCGACTTCGCATTCGCCCAGCGCTTTCAGCGCTTCGCCGCGTATGCCGGAGGCGAACTGTTCCTTGACATCCTTGAGAACTACTACGACGACGAAGCCCGACAGCGCAGCGAGAAGCAGATGCGCAGGATGGCCGCACTGGGTGCGGACAGGGCGGTCGCCGCCCTTGACGTCCTGTGCCGCGACAAGCCCGGCGCAACCGCCGCCGACGCCCGTGACCTTTTTCGCGGCATAGCCCAGTCCGTCGACTACCTGGGCCTCGGGGACGGCGAGGGCGGGATCCGGCTCTCCACCAAGGAGGCGAGGCGACTCCAGGAATACGGGCACATGGAGATGGTCCTCCGCAACCTGCCCCGGCCCGCCTCCGCTGAGGCCGCCCGGATGATGAGCGACGTCCTGGCCGATGTCGACGCCGGCATGCTGGCCCAGTTGCTCGAACTGCGGGCCAGGCAGGTCGGCCTGGCGGCCCTGCGTACCGCGGTGGAGGACCCGGACAGCTCCGAGAGTGCCCTCCACGGCTGTCTGAAGAACCAGGAATGGATCTTCGGCGGGGCCTACGTGGCCGAGCTGGCACGCCGGCAGTACACCCCGGACGCCATCCTCGACATCCCGCTCCTGCGCGGCGACGGCTCCCTGCACGTGGTGGAGCTCAAGCGCGCCAACATCAAGGACCTGGTCATACGACGCTCCGGCCACCTCATGTTGGGTGCCCCGGCGCACCGCGCGGTCTCCCAGGCGCAGAACTACCTCCGGGCCATGGACGAGAACCGCCCGAGCATCCTGGCCGAGCACGGAGTCGACACCCGCCGGGCGTCGGCGACGGTCGTGATCGGACACCCGCGGTACGTGACCGGGGACGTCACCTCCCAGGAGATCGCGGAGACGCTGCGAACCTACAACACACACCAGGCGCGCATAGAAGTGATCACATACGAGACCCTGCTGGAGTCAGCCTCCCGCATGCTGGCTCTGTCGTCGGCACGGCAGGACGCAGACCCCGACCCGGACGAGGAGTCCGCCGCATGACCGACACAGCACCCGCGATCGAACCGCTCCTGGCCCGCTTGTGCGGCGGTGAGATCACCGACAAGGACTATGTCGGATACTTCATGAACGAGTACGGAGAGGAACTCGTGTTCGCCCAGCGTCGGGGCGAGAAATCCGCTCGGCTCTGGCACAGCGACGCGGACTGGGAGATGTTCCTCGTCGGTGACCACTCGATTCGGCTCGACGGCCCGATGGACGGGATGATCACTGTTGCGGACCTGATCATCAACCGCGAGGAGGCGACATGGCTGTCCTCCTGCCTCGCCGCTTCCCGCCATCTACGGCAGGGACGGACCTGACCACGCACCGTGCTGAGGCCTCAACGGGCGGGTCTGGCTCAGAGGAGGCGGCCAGGCCCCTGCACATGAGCCCTGCTCTGCCCAGGATGTCCTCCGCCCCGTCGTCCGTGACTTGGTCGCCCGTGGCCAGGGTGGTCGTCGTCTGCACGTACGGCATCGCAGGTAACGTCGGCAAGCTTGGTCACGCTGCGCAAAACGGTGTGGGGGCGTCAGCGTCGTAGCTGCAGTCGCCATGAGGCCGACAATCGAAGGGGGCAGGAGGCCGCTCGGGTATTCCCTGGCGACCTTCCGCTCTGATGCAGGCTCCTTCCCGGTCAGTGCCCGCCTCCGCAAGAGATTCGCATCCACCCACGACGAGGTGCGGTGTGGGGCAGGTGTCCGGCGTTGTCCGGGAACGGCGGGCTGAGGGCTCGGACCGTGCCAACCTCTCGCTCAGCGACGTTCAAAGAGCAGGTCAGCGTCGTGCTGCGATGCGGGCGGCTTGCTGCCTCAAGGAACTCGTGCCCTCCGCGTGCCCAATCGTCGACGACAGGAGGCCCGCGAAACGCAGCGACGGCTCATCAATAAGCAAGCCCCAGGCCGCTGACCTGGGGCTTCAAGAAGAGCGGGTGACGAGAATCGAACTCGCGCTCTCAGCTTGGGAAGCTGATGTTCTACCATTAAACTACACCCGCGTAAGATCCGGGACCCCGACCGTGATCGGTGTCCGGACGCTCGCTTACTTTACCCCATGCCAGGCCCCCGGTGTCCAAGCCCCGGGGGCCTGACTCTGTTTCAGGGGTGGATGTGGCTGCGGGGGGCAGGAGTTGGGGCGTACCGTGAAGGGGGTGCGGGCGTGCGGAGTGCCGCCTGGAGGGGCGTCCCTTTGATCCCGTAGGGTGCCTTTTGTCGTCACGGCAGTCAGCCAGACGCGGCTCTTGGGGAAGGGACTCTTGGACTTGATGGAGCGCACCGTCGTCCGCTGTGCCGATGGGCACGTGTTCACCGCCGCCTCGTTCCCGATGCAGCAGGCCGAGCGCCTCGGCCCCGGCCGGCTGCTGCGCTGTCCGCGCTGCGCGCGGCTCCGCAGCGTCGTACCGGTGACCCTGCAGAAGCAGCAGTGAGCAATATCAGTAACGAGGCGTCGGTGACGCTTCACCGACCGTAGTTCCGCGGTCTGCGGACATGGCGCGTGGACGGTGCGATGGTGGCCGGTCCGCGCGCCTTGCGTATTCTCGGGGCGTGCTTCTCTCAGACAAGGACATCCGGGCCGAGATCGACGCCGGGCGGGTGCGGATCGATCCCTACGACGAATCCATGGTGCAGCCGTCCAGCATCGACGTACGGCTGGACCGCTATTTCCGGGTGTTCGAGAATCACCGGTACCCGCACATCGACCCCTCCATCGAGCAGGCCGATCTGACCCGGCTCGTCGAGCCGGAGGGGGACGAGCCGTTCATCCTGCACCCCGGGGAGTTCGTCCTCGCCTCGACGTACGAGGTCATCACCCTGCCCGACGATCTCGCGTCGCGGCTGGAGGGCAAGAGCTCTCTCGGCCGGCTCGGGCTGGTCACGCACTCCACCGCCGGGTTCATCGACCCCGGGTTCAGCGGCCACGTGACCCTGGAGCTGTCCAACCTCGCCACGCTCCCCATCAAGCTGTGGCCCGGCATGAAGATCGGCCAGCTGTGCATGTTCCGGCTCAGCTCGCCCGCCGAGTCCCCGTACGGCAGTGAGCGCTACGGCTCCCGCTACCAGGGTCAGCGCGGGCCCACCGCCTCGCGGTCCTACCTCAACTTCCACCGGACGCAGGTGTGAGCGGCATGAGCGACGTACGGGAGAACCTCACCTACGAGCAGTTCGGCGTGGCGGTGCGCGCGCTCGCGCAGGCCATCGCCGACGACGGCTACCAGCCCGACATAGTGCTCTCCATCGCACGCGGCGGCGTCTTCGTCGCCGGCGGGCTCGCCTATGCCCTCGACTGCAAGAACATCCATCTCGTGAACGTCGAGTTCTACACCGGCGTCGGGACGACCCTCGAGATGCCCGTCATGCTCGCGCCCGTCCCCAACGCCATCGACTTCACCGACAAGAAGGTGCTGATCGCGGACGACGTCGCCGACACCGGCAAGACGCTCAAGCTGGTCCGCGACTTCTGCCTCGACGCCGTCGCCGAGGTCCGCAGCGCCGTCGTCTACGAGAAGACGCAGTCGCTGGTGAAGTGCGAGTACGTCTGGAAGCGCACCGACGACTGGATCAACTTCCCGTGGTCCGTTCAGCCGCCCGTCGTCAAGCGGGCGGGGCAGGTGCTCGACGCCTGAGCGGCAGAAGCATCCAAAGTAAAGGGGCTCCCTGCAGGGAGCCCCTAGTTCGTTCGGTCGTCGCGCCCGCCGGGTCAGAACGTCAGAATGTGCCCAGCTTCACGATCGACAGCAGCGCGATCAGCTGGATCGCCGACGCGCCCAGCGCCTTCGGCCAGGGCAGGTCGTGGGAGCGGCTGACCATCATCGTCAGCAGGGCGCCCGCCGCGACCCAGGTGGCCCAGCCGAGGATCTGGACGAAGGGCGCGTCGCCGCCGAGGAACGTCGCGACGAGCAGGCGCGGCGCGTCCGTGAGGGACATGATCAGCATGGACAGGCCGACCGTGGGCTGCCAGGCGCCGTCGCCGCCGAGCTGGCGGGCCAGGGTGTGGGTGACCACGCCCAGGACGAAGGCGCTGAGCACCATCGCCACGGCCGTCGTCAGGACGATCGGCACCGCGTTCGACAGGGTCGCGTTGATCGCGTCCTCGCGGGCGCCGTCGAAGCCGAAGACGGCGATCAGGCCGTAGATGAAGGTGACGACGAGGGCCGGGCCCCACATCGTGTAGTCCCGCATCTGCAGGAACGTCCGGGCCGGGTTCAGGACGATGCCCTTGAGCAGGTCCTTCCAGTGCAGACGGGGGCCGACCGGGCCGGGCGGCGCGGCCGAGCCGGCGCGGTAGGTGCCGCCCTGGTTGTAGGGGTCCTCGTCGATGGAGAAGGCCTGGGTGTGACCGGGGTTGTTGGCCGCGTACGGGTCGTGCGGGGCGTGCGTGCCGGGCGGGTACGCGCCGTCGCCGAAGTACTCGGGCTCCCCGTGACCGCCATGGCCGCCGTGGCCCCCATGACCCGGGCCGTGCCCACCGTGTCCGCCGTGGGGGCCCGGCCAGGGACCGCCGCCGCCGTTGCCGTACGACGGCTGCTGCGGGTACGGCTGCGGCGCCTGCGGGTAGCCGTACGACGGCCCCTGCGGCGTCTGCTGTCCGTACGGGGGGTGTTGCGGTCGCGCGTTGGGAGCGCCGTTGTTGTTCCGGCCGCGTCCGATCCTGAATCCAGCCACGTCTTCGAACGTACCTGGTCCGGCAAGGTCACGTGTCCGGCCCCTGGTTTCAAGGGCCCCTTTGCGGCCGAGCTGTGACATCCCCTAAGGGGCCGTCAGGCCCGGCGTCCGTCCCGCGGAGGGCTTCCGCGGGGGCTGGTCCTCCGGGGGACGGACGTCGACGGGGGGAAGCGGTGTGGTCAGCCGCCGAGGGACGTGCCGAGGCGGGGGGTGCCCGAGGTGGACACGCCCGCCGTCGCGGGGCCGAGGCTGAGCCCGCCCGTGGTGGTGAGTCCGGACGTCGTGCCCCGCAGGAACCAGACCGAGCCGTCACCGGCGTTCTCGCCCGGTGCGGAGACGGTGAGGTCGGCGCGGGCGTCGCCGGTACGGTCGGCGAGGGCGAGGCGGGTGCCGAAGAGGTCGCCGTTCTCCGAGGTGCCGGGCACGCCCGTGGTGTTCTGGGTGAAGGACTCGGCGCCCCGCGTGGTGAGTCCCGAGGCCGAGCCGTACAGGACGGTGACCGAGCCGGCCCCGCTGTTCTCGCCGGCGGCGCCTACGGCGAGGTCGGCGTACCCGTCGCCGTCGACGTCACCGAGGGCGACGCCGCTGCCGAAGCGGTCGCCGGTCTCGGCGGCGCCGGGGACGCCGGCGGTGTCCTGGGTGAGGACGAGAGGGGCGCGGCCGGGGTCCAGGCCCTCCGGGCCGCCGTAGACGACCGAGACCTTGCCGCCCTTCGCGCCGCCGGGGTCGGCGGAGGTCTCCCGGTCGTTGCCGACGGCGAAGTCCGTGTGGCCGTCGTGGTCGATGTCGCCGGCGGCGGAGACGAAGCCGGTCGGCATGCCCTGGAGCCAGTCGGTGAAGTTGCCGATCCGCAGGTCGGCCAGTGCGGTGGCGGCGGCGCCGTTGTGCGCGGTGCGGCCGTGCAGCACCACGGGTCCGCGGCCGTCGCCGGCGGTGTCGGCGGAGGTGAGGTGGGTGACGCCGGTCGTGGTGGACCACCAGTCGTGGGAGGAGCCGCCCCCGCCGTTGTGCGCGCCGGTCTTGGTGAGCGGCCCGTTCACGACGGACAGGACGATCGTGCCGGTGGAGCCGGCGGCGACGTCGAGGTCGCCGTCGTCGTCGAAGTCACCTGTGGCGAGGGCCTGGCCGTAGCGGTCGGCCTCCCGGTCGGAGAAGTGGAAGAGGGTCCGTGCACCCGAGGGGCCGGACGCCGATCCCCAGACGATGACGGCCGTGCCGTTGCCCGAGTCGCCGGGGATGTCCTCGCCGGGTGCGCCGATCAGGAGGTCGGCGTAGCCGTCGGCGTTCAGGTCGGCGGAGGCCAGGGCAGCGCCGAAGGCGTCGCCGGCCTCGGCGGTGCCGGGGATCGCGGTGGTGTTCTGGGTGATCAGGGTGCGGCTGGAGGTCTTCGGGCCGGTGGGGCCGCCGGGGACGACGGAGACCGCGCCCGCCTGCGCCTGGCCGGCGACCGTGGCGTCCGGCGCGCCGATCGCCAGGTCGGTGTAGCCGTCGCCGTTGAAGTCGTACGGGGTGGCGGGGGCCGGGGCGGCGTGCGCGGTGGGACCGGCCGGGCCGAGGACGGCCGGGGCGGTCAGGGCGGCGACGAGAAGGGCCGCGGTGGTGAGGGCGCGGGGGCGCATGGGACTCCTGAGGGGTGGGCGGATACGGGCGGGGCGGTGAGCCGTGCGGTCCCGGTTCCGACGGGGGGCTCGGCCCAGTGACCCGCCGCTGGTGCGGCAGCGCGGGCGGGCGGCGGGTTACTGGGCGAAGCCCCAGCCGAAGTTCGCGTTGCCCTTGAGGGAGACGTCCCTCGCGGAGAGGAACTTCGCGCCGGACGTGGTCAGTCCGGTGGCCGTGCCGCGCAGGACGGTGATCGCGCCGTAGCCGTTCTCACCGCCGGCGCCCACGACGAGCTCGGCCCTGCCGTTCTTGTCGAGGTCGGTCAGACGCACCGACTGGCCGAACCAGTCGTGGCTCTCGTCGCTGCCGGGCACGCCCGTGGTGTTCTGCGCGTACTGCTTGGCGCCCGTGCCGGTCAGACCGGAGGCCGAGCCGAACAGGACGGTCACCGCGCCGGTGTCCTTCTTGGTGCCGAGGTCCTCGCCGAAGGCGCCGACCGCGATGTCGGCGTAGCCGTCGCCGTTGATGTCGCCCGCGCTCAGCGCCGCGCCGAACAGGTCGCCTTCCTCGCCGCCCCCGGGCACGCCCGCGGTGTCCTGGTGGATGACGGTGGGCCGCTGGTCGGGGTCGGGGCCGCCCGGGCCGCCGTACCAGACGGTGATCTGCCCGCCGGTGTGGCCGTTGACGGAGTTGCCGTCCCTCGGGTCGCCGTGGTCGCCGAGGACGACGTCGCCGTAGCCGTCCTTGTCGACGTCGGCGATCACGCCGTCCAGTCCGTCGGCGTGGGGCAGCTCGGTGAGGGCGTAGTCCGACTCGGGGTGGGCGTCCCAGTTGCCGGGGTCGTGGCGCATGTAGTGGACCGCGCCGGCCGAGTCGCCGTCGACGCCGAACGGGTAGACCCGCTCGGCCGCCCGGTCGCCGGTGATGTCGCCCGCGAACACCGAGTAGGTCGAGCCGAGTTCGTCGACGCCCTGGTGGCCGGCGGGAGTGCCCGTGCGGGTGAAGGGGCCCTGGTAGAGGTAGGTGCGGCTCTGGCCCGTGGCGGTGACGTCGGTGTCGCCGTCGCCGTCGAAGTCGCCGGTGGCGACGCCGGCGGAGTAGCCGCCCCACTCGCTGAGACGGGACGGCTGGGGGAGCGCCGCGCCGCCGGACAGGCCGGACGCGCCGCCCCACAGGACGGTGACCGAGCCGATGCCGTCGCGATCGCCGATGGCCTCGTGCTCGGCGCCGACGACGAGATCGCTGTAGCCGTCGCGGTCGAGGTCCCCGGCGGCCAGGCTGTTGCCGAAGCGGTCGCCGTCCTCGGCGGCGCCGGGGACGGCGGCGGAGTTCTGGGTGATGACGGTCTTCTTCGCGGCCGAGACGCCGGAGGACGAGCCGTACAGCACGACGACGGCACCGGCGTACGGGACGGAGCCCGCGTCCGCGCTCGACGCGCCGATGGCGAGGTCCCGGTATCCGTCGCCGTTGAAGTCACCGGCCAGGCCGGAGGGGGCGGCCGCGGCGCCCGTGACGGGCAGGGCGGTGAGCAGCCCGGAGGTCAGGGCGGTGGCGATGAGGAGTGTGCGCTTGCGCAAGGAGGGCTCCAGCAGGGTGGGACGGGGGTGCGGGGGCGGGACGGGGCGTGGTGCGGGGCGGACCGGGGCGCCGCCGGGCCCGAGTCGTACGGGCCCGGCGGCTGGTGGAGCTGAGGGATCAGTCGGCGAAGTTCGCGCCGAAGAACGGGGTGCCCGTCGTCGAGACGCCGGAGGTGCTCGGGGAGACCGTGCGGGCGCCGGTCGTGGTGATCCGGCCGTTCGACGGCAGGTGGAGGACCGCGCCGTTGCCGGCGTTCTCGGCCGAGCCGACGATCAGGTCGGCCTTGCCGTCGCCGGTGACGTCGTCGAGCTTGAGGTCCATGCCGAGCATGTCGTCGTCCTCGTTGCCGCCCGGGACGCCGGCGGTGTCCTGCGAGAAGGACTGGGTGCCGGAGGTGGTGTTCAGGCCGTTGGCGGTGCCGTAGAGCACGGTGACCGAGCCGGTGTTGACGGCCTCGCCGATGTTCTCGCCGGCCACGCCGATGGCGAGGTCGAGGTAGTCGTCGCCGTTGATGTCGCCGAGGTCGAGCTCGTAGCCGAAGAAGTCGTTGCCCTCGGAGGTGCCGGGGACGTTGCCGGTGTTCTGCGTGATGCCGGTGGCCTCGGAGGTGAGCGGGCCGCTCGCGGAGCCGTAGGTCACCCACACCTTGCCGCCGTTGGCGGAGTCGGGGACCGGGGTGCCGTCCTCCGTGGTGGAGTTCCAGTAGGCGCCGCTGACGATGTCGCCGTAGCCGTCGTTGTCGATGTCGCCGACGGCGGTGATCACGCCGGGCTTGAGGGACGTGGCCGCGGAGTCGTCCAGGCCGCTCGCGGAGCCGGGGATGAAGAAGTTCCGGTTCCAGCCGTAGTCCGTCTCGGTCTCGAAGCCGTCGACGATCAGGTCGGTCGGGCCGCCGTCGATGTCGCCCGCGGTCAGGTTCATCGGGCCGCCGGTGCCGCTCATGATCGGGGGCGTGACGGTGTACCGGCCGCCGGACGTGCCGGAGGTGGTGAAGCCGCCCTTGAAGACGTGGATGGCGGTGCCGCTGCTGCCGACGGCCAGGTCGGCCTTGCCGTCGCCGTCGAAGTCGCCGGCGGCGAGCTCGTCGCCCCACTGGTCGTGGGAGGAGCGGGCCGGGTCCGTGACGGTGACGCCCTTGCCGGTGATCCCGGCGGCGGAGCCCCACAGGATGGCGACGGTGCCGCCGTCCGTGTCGCCGTCGACGTCCTCGGTGGGGGCGGAGACGGCGAGGTCGTCGTAGCCGTCGCCGTTGAAGTCGGCGTAGGCGGAGTCGCCGCCGAACTCGTCACCGGTCTCGGCGGTGCCGGGCACGCCGGTGCTGTTCTGGCTGAGGGTGTGGCGCTTGGCGGAGGACACCCCGGAGGACGTGCCGTAGAGGACGACGAGCTGGCCGGCGGCCTCCTTGCCGCTGACGTGGGCGCCCTGGGCCGAGAAGGCCACGTCGCCCTTGCCGTCGTTGTTGAAGTCGGCCTGGGCGACGCGGGTGGAGTCGGCGGCGACCGCGGGTGCGGTGGCGAAGGTGAGCAGCCCGCCCGTCAGCGCGGCGGCGGTGGCCGTGGCGAGGGCGAGTCTCAGATGCTGGTGCATGCGGTTCTCCTGCGGCATGCGGGGGATGCCTGGCGGGCATCCGGAGTCGATGAGGTGCCGGGACCGTCCGAGTTCGCCGGGAGTTGTCCTCGGGTTCACCGTGCGGTCGGCGATCAAGAGACCATCAGGCCGGGGCAAGGGTTGTACGTGAACATGACGAAGGGGCCGCCCATCCTCGGGCGGCCCCTTCGTCAACAGCGCGTGCCGTCTACTTCACCGGCTCGGGCTCCGGCGCGGTCTCGGTCTCGTCCGACCCCTCCGGGTCGACCGGCGTCTTCACGGACTCCAGCAGCAGCTGGGCGACGTCGACGACCTGGATGGACTCCTTGGCCTTGCCGTCGTTCTTCTTGCCGTTCACGGAGTCGGTCAGCATGACCAGGCAGAACGGGCAGGCCGTCGACACGATGTCGGGGTTCAGCGACAGCGCCTCGTCGACGCGCTCGTTGTTGATGCGCTTGCCGATCCGCTCCTCCATCCACATCCGCGCACCACCGGCGCCGCAGCAGAAGCCGCGCTCCTTGTGGCGGTGCATCTCCTCGTTGCGGATGCCGGGGACGCTGGCGATGATCTCGCGCGGGGGCGTGTAGATCTTGTTGTGGCGGCCCAGGTAGCACGGGTCGTGGTACGTGATGATGCCCTCGACCGGGGTCACCGGGATCAGCTTGCCCTCGTCGACGAGGTGCTGGAGCAGCTGGGTGTGGTGGATGACCTCGTAGTCGCCGCCGAGCTGCGGGTACTCGTTGCCGAGGGTGTTCAGGCAGTGCGGGCAGGTGGCGACGATCTTCTTCGCCGACTTGGGCTTCTTCGACTCGGGCGTGATGTTGCCCTCGTCGTCCATCTCCTCGCCGAAGGCCATGTTCAGCGCGGCGACGTTCTCCATGCCGAGCTCCTGGAAGAGGGGCTCGTTGCCGAGGCGGCGGGCGGAGTCACCGGTGCACTTCTCGTCGCCGCCCATGATCGCGAACTTGACACCCGCGATGTGCAGCAGCTCCGCGAAGGCCTTGGTGGTCTTCTTGGCGCGGTCCTCCAGGGCGCCGGCGCAGCCGACCCAGTACAGGTACTCGACCTCGGACAGGTCCTCGATGTCCTTGCCGACGACCGGGACCTCGAAGTCGACCTCCTTGAGCCACTCCAGGCGCTGCTTCTTCGCCAGGCCCCAGGGGTTGCCCTTCTTCTCCAGGTTCTTGAGCATCGTGCCCGCCTCGGACGGGAACGCGGACTCGATCATCACCTGGTAGCGGCGCATGTCGACGATGTGGTCGATGTGCTCGATGTCCACCGGGCACTGCTCGACGCAGGCGCCGCAGGTGGTGCAGGACCACAGGACGTCCGGGTCGATGACGCCGTTCTCCTCGGCGGTGCCGATCAGCGGGCGCTCGGCCTCGGCGAGAGCGGCGGCGGGGACGTCCTTGAGCTGCTCCTCGGACGCCTTCTCCTCGCCCTCCATCGTCTTGCCGCCGCCGGCCAGCAGGTACGGCGCCTTGGCGTGCGCGTGATCCCGCAGGGACATGATCAGCAGCTTCGGGGAGAGCGGCTTGCCGGTGTTCCAGGCCGGGCACTGCGACTGGCAGCGGCCGCACTCGGTGCAGGTGGAGAAGTCCAGCAGGCCCTTCCAGGAGAACTGCTCGACCTGGGAGACGCCGAAGACGTCGTCGTCACCGGGGTCGGTGAAGTCGATCGGCTTGCCGCCCGAGGTCATCGGCTGGAGCGCGCCGAGGGCGGTCTCGCCCGTCGCGTTGCGCTTGAACCAGATGTTCGGGAAGGCGAGGAAGCGGTGCCAGGCGACGCCCATGTTGGTGTTGAGCGAGACGACGATCATCCACACGAAGGACGTGCCGATCTTGATCATCGCGGTGAAGTAGACGAGGTTCTGCAGCGTCTCGACGCTCAGCCCGTCGAAGACCTGCACCAGCGGGTACGAGGCGAAGTACGCGGCCTCGTAGTGGTCCACGTGGTGCAGTGCGCCCTCCAGGCCGCGCAGGACGTAGATCGCCAGGCCGATGGTGAGGATGACGTACTCGACGAAGTACGCCTGACCCGCCTTGGAGCCGGCGAAGCGCGACTTGCGGCCCGGGCGGGACGGCAGGCTCAGCAGCCGGATGACGATGAGTACGGCGATGCCGATCACGGTCATCACGCCGATGAACTCGATGTACATCTCGAACGGCAGGAAGCCGCCGATGACCGGAAGCGTCCAGTCGGCCTGGAAGAGCTGGCCGAAGGCCTGTGCCAGCGTCGGCGGCAGCGTCAGGAAGCCGACCGCCACGAACCAGTGGGCGATGCCGACGATGCCCCACCTGTTCATGCGCGTGTGGCCGAGGAACTCCCGCACCAGGGTCACACTGCGCTGGTAGGGGTTGTCGGTCCGGGTACCGGCCGGGACCGGCTGGCCCAGCTTGAAGTACCGGACGAACTGGGCGATCGCGCGTGCGAGCAGCGCAACGCCGACCACGGTCAGGACCAGCGACACGATGATCGCGGCGAGTTGCATGGGGGCTCCTCGGGCCTGCGAGGCGTTCGTCGGGGGCTCCGCTACGGCTTCCCCGAATCGAGATTACTAAGCGGTAACTTATGCAGTCCGTTTGAGACTACCCCTATCTTCGGCCGCACTGTAGCCGGGCACGGGGTGATCTGAATCGCTGAGGGTTGCCTGACATGGGGCCGAACGGGGGGGCGAGCGGGGGTGTCTGCCGTGGCACCTCGCTTCCGTTCGTGTTATTCACGCCAAATCCGTACATACGCCCCTAACTTATATCCGTGCTCTACGGGATCGTCGTCGCCACCACCGCCCTGCTGCTCTCCGCCCTGCTCACGGCGGCGCTGCGGGGCCCCGCCCTGCGCCTCGGCGCCGTGGACCGGCGGCGGCAGCGGGCGGTTCCGCTGTCCGGGGGAGTGGCCGTCCTGCTGGTGACCGCCCTGGTCGCCGGTGTCGGCGACTGGACGGGCGTCGCACCGCTCGGCACCGGGGTCGGGCGGCTGCTGGTGGCCGGGGTCTGTGTCGGTGCGCTCGGGCTGGCCGTGGACCACTGGCGGCTGCGCTGGTGGGTGCCGGTCGCCGGTACGGCTCTGGCGGCGGTGCTCGTCGTGCCGTACGCGGAGACCGGGCCGGGCGTGGGGCTGCTCGCCGCCGGGTGGGTCGTCTGCGTCACCGTGGCGTTCCGGGGGCTTGACCACGCCGACGGGCTGGCCGGTGGTGTGGGGGTGGTGACCGCGTTCGGGGTGGCGGCGTGTGCGGCCGTGGAGCTGATGGACGGGGTGGCGGTGCTGCTGAGTGTGCTGGCCGCCGCGCTCACCGGGTTCCTGATGCACAACTGGCATCCCGCGCGGGTGGCGCTCGGTGCGGGCGGCGCGCTGTTCGCGGGGTTCGTGCTGGCCGCGGCGGCCGTCTTCGTACGCGCCGGACATGGCGTGGGCGCGAGCGCGGGAGTGCTGTTCGCGCTCACGGCCGTGGTGTGCGCGGACGCCGTCCTGGTGGTGCTGTCCCGGTGGCTGGCCCGCCGCCCCCTGCCACGCGGCCGCCCGGACCACCTGGCCCACCGCCT
>NZ_JAOCQE010000116.1 GCF_025290915.1 Streptomyces sp. 15-116A
TCGGTGGGCTGGTTCTGGGGGTCTGACGTGGGGAGGTGCGCCGTGCCGCTGCCGCTGCCGCTTCCGGTGCCCGAGTGCCCGGGGGTGGCTGCGGGGCGGCTGTCCGTTCCGCGTGACAGAAGGCGCAGCCACCGGCCCAGGGTCTCCCGTAGGTCCTCCGGACGGACCACCGCGTCCGCCGCGCCCGCAGCCACCTGGGCCTCCGCCGTGTACGCCGCCGGGTCCGCGTCCCGGGGGCGGACCCGGGAGCCGGCGAAGCCGACCTGGGCGCCGGGGAGGGCCAGGACGATGTCGGCGCCCGCGCCCAGGGTGGCCCAGCCGCCGCCCGTCGTCGGGTCGCGGAGCACCGCGATCTGCGGGAGGCCGGCCTCGCGGGTGAGCGTCGACTCGCGGGCCACGCGCTGGAGTTGGGTGAGGGCGAGCATGCCCTCCTGCATCCGGCTGCCGCCCGTGGCGACCAGCGGCACCACCGGCAGCCGGTGCTCGCGGGCGTGGGTGTACGCCGCCACCAGCCGGTCGCCGGTGCGCTCGCCGAGGGAGCCGCCCAGGTAGCCGAACTCGAACGCGATCAGCACGGCACGGGTGCCGCCGACATGGGCGGTGCCGCAGATCACCGACTCCTGCTCGCCGGTGCGCTCGGCGGCGCGGGCGCGGGCGGCGTCGTAGCCCGGCCAGGCGAGCGGGCCGTCCGGGGCGGACTCCCTTATGGGCGAGGGAAGTTCGGTGAAGTCGTCGGTGATCAGGGCGAGGGTTTCGCGCGCGGAGAGACCGTCAGTCATGGCTCAGCGCCCGCTTCATGATCTTGCCCATGTCGTTGCGGGGGAGTGCGTCGAGGAGGTGGAGCACGCGCGGGCGCTTGTGCGGGGCCAGCCGGCGGGCCACATGCTCGGCCAACTCCTCCAGCCCCGGCGGGGACTGCGGGTCGGCCGGTACCACCCACGCCACGATCCGCTCGCCCAGATCGGCGTCCGGCTCCCCGGTCACCGCCGCCTCCCGCACGCCCGGATGCTCCAGGAGCGCGTTCTCGATCTCACCGGCGCCGATCTTGTAGCCGCCGCTCTTGATCAGATCCGTGGCCTTGCGGCCGACGATGCGGACATAGCCGTCCGGCTCGCGCACCGCCATGTCCCCGGTGCGGAACCAGCCGTCGCCGGTGAAGGCGCCCGCCGTGGCGTCGGGACGGTTGAGGTACTCGGTGAACAGGTTCGGCCCGCGCACCTGGATCTCACCGACCGTCTCCCCGTCGTACGACGTCACCGGCGAGCCGTCCTCCTCCACCAGCCGCAGCTCCACGCCCGGCAGCGGCACGCCCACGGTGCCGGGGCGGGCCTCGCCGTCCGCGCGGACGCTGGTGTTCATCAGCGTCTCCGTCATGCCGTACCGCTCGATCACGCGCCGCCCGGTCGCCGCCGCGATCCGCTCGTGGTCGTGCACGGGCAGCGCGGCGGAGCCGGACACCAGCAGCCGGGCCGAGGCGAGGGCCTTGACCAGCTCGGGCTCGGTGGGCAGCGCCTCCGCGATGCGGTGGTACATCGTCGGCACACCGAACAGCATCGTGGCGCCGGAGTTCAGCTCCCGCGCGACGCCCTCGGTGGTGAAGCGGCCGAGGTGCCGCACGGAGCCGCCGCGCCGGAGCGGGCCGAGGATGCCCAGCACCAGCCCGTGCACATGGAACAGCGGCAGCCCGTGGACGAGGACGTCGTCACCGGTCCACTGCCAGGCGTCGGCGAGCGCGTCCAGGGTGGCGGCGACGGCCCGGCGGGGGATGACGGCACCCTTGGGCGGGCCGGTGGTGCCGGAGGTGTAGACGATCAGGGCGGGGGTCTCAGGGTCGGCGGCGTTCTCGGGCGGGCCGGGTGCGGTCGCGGTGATGTCGATATCAAGGCGGCGCACGTCCCGTACCGGGGCGGGTAGTTCTGCTCCCGGCGCGGTGAGGACGAGGTCGGGCGCGCTGTCGGCCAGGATGTGGCCGAGTTCCTTCTCGCCCGACTTCGGGTTCAGCGGCACCACGGCCACCCCGGCGAGCAGCCCCGCCGTGACCGCGACGGCCGTCTCCAGCTCCGGTGTGGCCCACACGGCGACCCGCCGCGCACCTCGCACACCACCCACCACGGCGGCCGCCGCCGCGCCGAGCTGGCCATAGGTCAGCGCGCGCTCCGGGAAGCGCAACGCGGGCCGATCGGGCGGGCCGTCGGTCAGGGCGGGGAAGAGAGAGGGCACGGGTCAGGCTCCTTGAGGTGAGGTGGTCTGTCCGGGTGGGTGAGGGGTTCGGCACTGATCCTGCCCGGGGTGGAGGTCCGACGACACCACGGCCGGGCGTGATCTGCGACCACACGGCCCCGGCCCCGGCCCCGACTCGGTGCGCGTGGGCGAAGCACAGCGGTCTGTCCCTGACCGTCACCGCCGGGGGGCTGGTCGTCCAGGCCACGGACGACGGCTCGGTTCGGCTCGGCGCGGCGCGGCGCGGCTCGGCGCAGCTGCGCCGGCGGGCGGGGGCGGACTGACGGGCGGCGCCCTTGTTAGCCTGCGGGGCGATCAGCTGTTCGTTCGTGGAGGGGGGCCGTCGTGGCTCGGATTGCGCTGGTGACCTGTCGGCCCGGGCCTGAGGTGGCCGAGGACCGGGATCTGCCGGGGCTGGTGCGGGCGCTCGAGGCGGCGGGGGCTGAGGCGGCGGCGGTCGTGTGGGATCAGGAAGGGGTGGACTGGGGGCGGTTCGATCTCGCCGTCATCCGGTCGACCTGGGACTACAGCTGGCGGGCCGCCGAGTTCACGGCGTGGGCCGAGCGGTGCGGCCAGGCCACGCGGCTGGCCAATCCGGCGGACGTGGTGCGCTGGAACGCCGACAAGCGGTATCTCGGGGAGCTGGCCGAGGCGGGGGTGCCCGTGGTCGACACCCGGTACGTCGCGGCGGGGGAGCCGCTCGATCTTCCCGCGGACGGCGAGTTCGTCGTCAAGCCGACGTCCGGTGCCGGTGCGCGGTTCGCCGCCCGCTACACGCCCGACGAGCACGACACCGCCGTACGGCAGCTGCGGCGGATGCACGCCGAGGGGTTCACGGCGATGGTGCAGCCGTACGTGCGCAGCATCGACACGGCGGGGGAGCGGGCCCTGCAGTTCTTCGGCGGGAGCCTGCTGCACGCCAGCCGCAAGGGCCCGGTGCTGGCCCCCGGCACCGCGTACGACGCGCGCAAGGTCGCCCACCCCGGCCTGACGTCCTGGACCCCGACGGACGCCGAACTCGCTGTCGCCGAACGGGCGTTGGCGGCCGTGCCCGGTGCGCCCGAGCTGCTGTACGCGCGCGTGGACCTGGTGGACGGTGACGACGGGCAGCCGCGCGTGATGGAGCTGGAGCTGGTCGAGCCGAATCTGTTCCTGTCGTTGCACCCGGAGTCGGTGCCGCGCGTGGTGGACGCGATCCTCAAGGCTGCGACGGAGGGCTGACCGCCGTGCGTTGCAGCAGGCCCCAGGTGAACTCGGCCACCACGTCGTGCCGTTCGCCCTGCCCGTCCGGTGCCGTGAAGGCCAGGCCCCAGCGGGTGGGGGCCGTGCCCTCCAGGGGGCGGGCCGGGGCGAAGGCGCGGGCGGCCTCGTCGACCGTGCAGGACCAGGGGGTGAGGTCCTCCACCGTGCGCAGCTCAGGCGGCTCGGCGTGCGGGGCGCGGACCAGCCACTCGTTCCAGACGGCACCCCCGGGCGCGGTCAGCACCTCGAAGCGCAGGTCGGGCCAGAGCGGGAGCTGCCACTGCCAGGCCTCGCAGTCCAGGTCGCCGATCCGGCGCGGTGCGCGGGACTCCGGTTCGCCCAGGATCGAGCGGTAGCGCGAGAGGGCCGGCCGGGAGCGCGGTGAGCGGACCATCGCCTGCCAGCGCTTGTTGGCCTCGCGCATCTGCGCCAGGGAGACGCCCAGTTCCTGGCGGGCGTCCGCCACGAGGTCCGGGTTGTGGTCGGCCATGCGGCGCAGCAGCACGAGCTGGAAGTCGCGTCGCGTGAAGGGGCTAGCGGGGTGTTTTCCGGTGGGCACGCGCACCATCGTCGCGCACCGGGAAGCCACCGGGGCGGCGGCCGTCCGGCAGGAACAGCACCGAGTTGACGTAGCGGGGGCCGCGCAGGATCCCGTACGGCAGGACGCGGCGGAGCAGCCCGCGGGAGACGACGTAGGACGCCTCGGCCTGATGGGCCTCCAGCGGGAAGCGGGACAGGGGGAGCCAGGTGTCGCCGGGCAGGACCCAGCCGTCGTAGCCGAGCAGCGACAGATACGTCACCACCGGCGCGACGGGCTGGATACGGGACTCCAGTTCGACGAACAGGGCCGGGCGGTCGCGGGCCAGCAGGCCGGTCGCCCCGCGCAGCACCGCCGACTCGCTGCCGTCGACATCGATCTTGATGAAGCCGACGTTCTTCAGGCCGAGTTCGTCCAGCGTGACGCAGGTGACGTCGAGGGCCTGGCCGTGGATGTCCCGGCGGACCAGGGACGACACACCCCGGTCGCCGCCGTCGTCCGGCGGCAGCCACAGGCGGGCGATACCGGGGCGGTCGGATGCGGCGGCGCGGATCACCTGCACGTTCGGCGGGGAGGTGGCGGCGAGCAGCCGGGCCAGGTGCGGCACCGGTTCGACAGTCACCACGCGGCGGGCGCGTCCAGCCAGGCGGCGCGTCCAGGGGCCGTACCAGCCGCCGACGTCCACCGCCGTGTCGCAGTCGGGCGGACACATCTCGGCGAGCCGCGCCAGCTCCGGTTCGAAGCGGGGGTAGACCGCGCGGGCCGCCGCGGCGACGACCCGGGTGGGCAGGAAGGACGCCACGCGGGCCGCGAGGGTGGGGCGCGCGCTCACGGGGCGGGTTCCTCGGGGCCGATGAGCGTCAGCAGTTCCTCGTGCTCCGCGTCCGTGACCTGCTCACCGGAGGACGGCAGCAGCTGCGGCACACCGTCGACGATCGGATAGCGGCGGCGCAGCCGCGGGTTGTACAGCGCCTCGCGGTCGCCGGGCACGAGACGCAGCGGGCCCTTGTCGAGTGGGCAGGCCAGGATCTTCAGCAGCGGGTCGTCGGGTTTCACGGTGGGGTCAGCTCCTTCGCGCCGGTGGGGGAGGGTGGGGCGGGTGCGTCGTGTTTCGGCATGGCGAGGAGCACGGCGACCGCGAGCACGGTGCCCGCGATCCGCAGGGCCAGCCGCAGCGGCTCGTCCGGCAGCTCCTCGCCGAACGACAGCGTGCCGAGCACCGCCGTGTACAGGCAGGTCACGGTCGTGCACACCGGCACGATCAGCGAGGCCCGGCAGCGCTGGAGCGCCGCCTGCGACATCACCAGGCCGAACGCGCCGGTGAACAGCAGCAGATACGGGTACGGGGAGCGCAGCAGATCGAGGACGGCCCCGCCGAGCCCGTCGGCCGTCAGATGGCTCGACACGCCCTTGATGGCGAGCGAGCTGACGCCGTAGAGCAGGCCGACGGCCACGCCGTACTCGACGCCGGTGGTGGGCAGCCGGTGCCGGTGGCGGGCGTTGCGCTCGGCGGAGCTGTAGAGCCACACCCCGGCCGCGAGCGACGGCACGCACACCAGCAGGATCAGCGGATACGGCGCCTCCTGCCCGACCGTGTCCGCGCCGGGGCCGCCCTCGCGCAGCGACAGCACCACCATCAGCAGCGCGAGCAGGATCGCGCCGAGCGCGTACCGCTCCCGGCCGCTGGTCCGCTCGCCGAGCAGCCGCGCCGACAGCAGCACCAGCAGCACCAGACCGGAGACGAAGATGCCCTGGGCGGCGGCGATCGGCAGCGTGGCGTACACCGCGAGCTGGGCGGCGAAACCGGCCGCGAGGGCCAGCGAGCCGCCGATCCACAGGGGGCTGCCCAGCACCAGCCGCAGCAGCCGCGCCGGCTGCCGGATCGTTACTGCGGGCAGGGTGGCCAGCGCCCGCTTCTCCAGGACGAACCCACCGCTGTACAGGACGTTCGCCAACAGGGCCGCGGCCACTCCCCACCACATGCTCCCCGTCCCCCCTTCACGTCCTTCGCGCGTGCAGCAGCAGGATCGACGCCAGCGACGGTCTGGCACAGGCCAGCCGGTCCAGGGGACGCAGGGGACGCGGTACGCCGTGGAAGGGCGCGCCTTCCAGGCGTACGACGGTGAAGCCGGACGCGGCGACGAACTCCCGCAGCGCGCGGGCGGTGTAGAGCCGCAGATGCCCGACGACCTCCGTGCCCGGCCGCCCGTGGATGCCGCGCAGGCTGACCTCGGAGAACACCGGCTGCACGCCCGCCAGCAGCAGCGCCCGGTTGTACCAGGCGGCGAGATTCGGCGTGGACAGCATCAGATGGCCCCCGGGGCGCAGCACGCGGCGGATCTCGTCCAGGGCGGCGTCCGGGTCGACGAGATGCTCGATCACCTCGCTGAACAGCACTGCGTCCGCCGAGGAGTCCGCGAACGGCAGCCCGCCGCCGGTCAGTTCACCGCGCACCGCGTACGGGATGCGGGTGCGGGCGCGGGCGAGCGCGTCCTGGGACCAGTCGACGCCGACGATGCGGTGGCCGCGCAGGAAGGGGGCCGCGGTGGCGGCGGCGGTGCCGTCGCCGCAGCCGATGTCGAGCACGGTCTTCGCGCCGCTGCCTCCGGCCGGGCCGAGCGCCCGGGCCAGCATGCGGGCCTGGCGGCGACTGCGGGCGGGGCCCGAGGCGACGGGGACGGCGGGGTTCTCGTAGAAGTCGCGCAGGTCGCGGGGCGGAGGTGCGGTGGCCGTCACTCAGATCGCCTCCGTGGTGTGCAGATAGTGCTCGAACAGATCGCGGAGATGCGCGCCGTCGCCGTGACTGAGCAGGGACCGCGACCAGCGCAGCGCCAGATGCAGCCGGCCCGCGGTGGAGGCGGTGGTGACGGTGAGGCCGCGCGGCATCCGGGCGGGGGCCGAGAACCACACGGCGTGCGCGCGGCCCGCCTCCTCGCCGAAGTCCAGGGGGTACGGGATCCGGCCGATGTTGCTGAGCAGTGTGGTCGACGTCCAGGGCGCCGCCGCCCTGCGCAACGCCCGGGTGAGGGCGGCCCGGCAGGCCACCGGCGCCCAGGGCGCGGTGAGCAGCGCGGCACCGTGGCCGAGCTGCGGCCGGGGGAGCGACTTCAGCGCACGGGTCCGCAGCGCGGTCCTGCGCAGCAGCTCCGGCATCTCGGCCGGGTCCAACTCCTCGGATGCGAAAGGGACTTCGACGAGCCGGGTGCCGTTGCCGATGGGCATGGAGGCGTCCCGGGGGCGGTCGTCGACCGGCATGGTGATGCGCAGCGGGCGGGGCTTGGCGCCGTGCTCCCGGTTCCAGTGGGCGATCGTCAGTGCCGTCGTCACCATCAGCTGGTCGTTCACCGTGTACGGCGCGCCCTTGGGCCGGTGCGGCAGCCGCAGCTCGGTGACGAGCATCCCGTTCCCGGGCGACGGCTCCGGAGCCCCGGCCGCGACCCGCGCGGGCGGCGCCCAGTTCGACGGCATGTCCTGCGGGGGCTGCGGCGTCTCGGGGGGCCGTACAGGGGGAGCGGCGGCGGAGTTGTCCCGGCCGCCGTAGAGCTCGGCGGCGGTCGCGAGGACGCGGAGGCAGGCGGGGCCGTCCAGGGCGGTGTGGTTGATGGTGAGGAAGAGGACGGTGCCGCCGGCGGTGGTGCCGGGGCCCGTGTGCGCGGGGTGCGATGCCGAGCCGGTGGCTGTGTCGGGCGTCGACCGCGTCCGCGCACCGGATGCGGTGGCGCCCGCCGGGAGTGTCCCGGAGTTGCCGCCGGGCAGGGTGGCGCCCACCGCGTCGCTCGCCTCGCTGCCCTCCGCCGCGTGGGCCGGGGAGACCACCTCCAGGCGGATGGGCGGGGACGCGGTGAGCGGGGGTGCCTGGGTCAGGGCGCGGGTGCGGGCGTCGCGCAGGGCGTCACGTCCCGGGGGCGGGAAGGTCACCACCTCCACGTCCGGGTCCTCGGTCAGCTCCCACTCGTAGCGCCGCCGGTACCAGGGGCCCGGCGCCTCACGCATCAGGATGCGCGGATGCCGGCGCAGCGCCTCCACGAACGCCTTGCGCAGCCGGGCCTCGTCCAGCGGGCCCGGCAGATGCACCTCGATGTGCACCGTCTCCGGCTCCTCCTCCTGGAGACAGTGCCGGGCGACTTCGTCGACCACCGGGAAGGGGACGCGGACAGGTGCGGTCATACGGAGCCCTCCCTCCCCGAGTCACCGGGCGCCCTCGGAATCCGCCGCGTGGGCGGGTCGGAGGCGGCGGGCGGCGGCTGCCCGGCGCCGGGCGGTGATGCGCTCGGTGCCGATGCGTCCGGCGTCGCGGCCTTCGGCGGCACAGGGCTCGGCGGCTCCGGGGGCGTCGAATATCCCGAAGCCGGTGGCGATGCGCGCCGCGGCTCCGGGCCAGGCGCCTGCGCCCCGCCAGGTGCCGGTGCCGGAGGCAGTACCGCCGTCGTCCCGGGGTCCTGCGCACCCCCGACCGACTCCGCCCGCTCCTCTCCTCCGCGCGGCTCACCGATGCTCACCAGCGCCGCGAACAACCCGATCAACGCGAGCAGTTGGGCCGCATGACCAAACGCACCCTCACCCGCGCCCACCGGCTCGCCCGCCCCCGTCGCCGCCGCCACACCCGCGCCCGCGAGGGACACGAACGCGACCGGTGCCAGGACCCCCGGCCGACGCGAGGCCAGGACCGCGAGCGCCGGGACCAGCAGGGCCCACCAGCCCGCGACGATCACGCCGGCCAGCGTCAGTGCCACCGCGCCCAGCCACAGTCCCGGCGCCGCCGGAACCTGCTGCGGCTCGTCGGGGTTCTCCGCCTTCCGGCGCCACAGCACCAGCCCGATCAGCACCGCGATCCCGACCCCGCTGCCGATCAGCGCGGCGTCGTACGTCGTGGCCGGCTCGTAGGACAGCTTCACCGTGCCGCCCGCGCCCGCCGGGATCCGCCAGCCCTGCTGCCAGCCGTCCAGCCGCAGCGGGGTGAGTTCCTCGCCGTCGAGGGTCGCGGTCCAGCCCTCGTTGTAGTTCTGATACGTCGTCAGGTACGACGCCGCGCCCGAGCCGACGCTCACCTCCCGGCGGTCGCCCAGCCAGTCCTGTATCCGCATCTCACGCCCACTCGTCGCCGCCTCCGGCACGCTCCCGCGGGTCAGCGTCACCTCGGTCAGCGCCAGCGGCCCGGCGTCGCCGCCCTCGACCCGGTGCGGGCCCGCGGACAGCTCCAGCTGCTCCTCGCCGCGCCCCTCCTGACACAGTGTCACCTGCACCGGGCGCCGCTCCACCAGGTCCCGGACCGTGCCCTTGACGCTCGTCTCGTACAGCTCGCCGTCGACCGCAAGGACCGGCCCCTTCCCGCACGGCAGCGAGAACTCCCGGCCGCCGGACGGCTGCGGGGTGCGGTACTGCTCCAGTGCCGGGACGTACGCCTCGGTCAGGCCCACCGGAAGCTGCAGGTCCTCGTCGACGACGGGGTTGTGCAGGGTGAGCGGGGCGGTCTGGGTGATGGTGATGTCCAGCCGGTCAGTGGTGATCGGCGGGAAGCGGACGATGCCGTTCTCGTCGACGCCCGCGATGGCCGCGCCGTCCGGGGAGCTGATGTGCACCTCGGCGGCCCGCGTGGACAGTCCGCCCGCCGGGGCCAGGACCACTTCACCGACCGCCTGCTTGCCCTCCCAGCTCAGATGGATCGTCGGCCGGTCGCCCGCGATCCACGCCGTGGTCAGATCACCGTCGGTGAGATTCCGCGCGGACAGCCCCGCACCGAGCCGCGCCGTGGAGTCGGCGGTGGCGACGATCCGGTCCCGCTGCTCGGGCGCCACCTCGTACAGCAGCCGGTCCAGCGCCTCACCGGGCACCGCCACCGCGTTCGCCCGCACCTCGTACGTCCCCGCCGTGCCCGTGGTGAACCGGCGGTGCAGCCCTGCCTCGGTGCCGGTGGCGGACAGCCCGGTCGGGTCGGCGGCCCGGTGCAGCGAGACGATCTGCGCGGCGGCCGTGGAGTTCTCCGCGTCGGCCGGCAGCCGCAGCAGCCGTGTCACCTGCACGTCGGGCAGGTCGATCTCGGTGAAGCCCGCCCCGGCCAGACCGGAGGTCCGGGCCACCGAGTCGACGATCGTCAGCTTCATCCACCGCGTGCCGCCCTCGTGCGCCTTGATCCGCTGCTTGGTGCCGTCGGCCCGCAGGAAGCTGGTCTCGGAGCCGTTCTCCGTCTCGACCCGCACCTTGGTCGCCGCGGCCCGCACGCTGTCCTGCGGCAGTGGCGTGATGCCGATGGAGTCAGGCATCTCATAACGGCCGTTGAACTCGATCCGCAGCCACTGCCCGTCCGGCGAATCCGCCGAACCCTCCGCCCACGCGGTGCCCGGGTCGCCGTCGAAGGCGTTCACCGGGTCGAACTGCGGCAGATGGAACAGCCAGTTGCCGTACGAGGAGGCCGTCACCGAGCGGGCGCCGCGCAGCTCGGCCACCGTCTGGTGCACCTGCCCCTCGGTCGGCAGGATCTGGTGCGGCCCCTCACCCGCGTCCTGCGCGGCATCCGGAGCGTTGCGCTCGTCCTTGGTGTACGTGTACGACGTGTTGGCGTTGACCAGCCCGAACCGGGTGTCCGCGCGCCGCATCCCGTCACCGATCACCTGCACGGGCGGCGTGCCGAGCCCCGGGTGATGGTCACCGGTCAGCACCGCCGGCCGCCCCCGCAGCTCACCGGCCAGCGGCAGCAGCGACTCCGGACCACCGGAGACCACCGCCGTGTCCGCGATCGGCGCCAGCGATGCCTGCCCCGGACGCGGCACGTCGGCACCGGTCGGGCGGTAGATCTCCACCGCCCGCTGCCGCGGATACAGCCCCTCCACCTGCAACGGCGTGTCGTCCGCGATCCGCCCGCCGGTCGTCACCGGCCCGAGCCCGGTCACCCGCTCGTACCCGGACTGCTCCAGCGTCCGCTTCACCGTCGTCGTCGGCACATAGCCCAGCTGATCCGGGTCCAGATCATTGCGGACGACCACATAGAAGACACCCGCCCGGCTCAAGTAGTCGGCCAGCCCCGGCACTTCGGCGCCTGTCATCAGCGCCTGCTCGACCGCGTCCATCGCCCGCCGGTTGCCGGGCGTCCCGAACGGCACGTAGTCGCGCTGCGCCCAGCGGGACTCGGCGACCACGTCCAGCGGCTGGTCGATGGTCGAGCCCCACGTGTAGACGCCGTGCGCGGTGGCCGGCACGACCAGCGCCCGCGAGTCGGGCGAGTACTTCTCCAGCCAGTCGGCCGTGGCCCGCCAGTACTTGGGGATCTCCTGGAACGAACCCGGCGTGAGAATCGACCCGTTGAGATACGGCCACACCAGCCCCGGCAGGATCAGCACCGCGGCCACCAGCGGCGCGAACCGCCGCCCGCGTGCCCGGCGTTCCCCGCCCGGCTCACGCTGTGCGACACCCACCAGATGGGCGATCCCCAGCACGAGCGCCAGCGCGAGCCCCGTCTGGAACTTGTAGATGTTCCGGAACGGCGCCAGCCAGCCGTCCAGCCAGTCCTGCACCACGCCGTGGAACGGCGCCCCGAACGCGCCCCCGTACCCGGCGAGCAGCACCAGCACCGCGACCAGCACCGTCAGCACCAGCCAGCGTCGCTCCGGCATGTCCCGCCGGGCCAGCCCCGCGAGCCCGAGCCCGGCCGCGAGCGCCGAGCAGACGATCACGAGCACCGAGGACGCCACCGCCCAGCCGGCCGGCAGCCACGCTTCACCGAAGTGCAGATACGCCACCCAGTTCCCGGCTCCGCGCAACGCCTCGGTCGCGGCCATGGTGTCGGTGGTCGTCCGCGCGCTCTCTATATAAGGCAGGAAGTTCTCGCCGTAGACGCCCAGCAACAGCAGCGGAATCCACCACCAGGCGGTCGCCACGATCACCGCCGGCACCCACCAGGCGATCAGCTTGCGCTGCCGTGGCCCCGGCGGCCGGGACAGCAGATACAGCCCGACCGGCACCAGCGAGGCCAGCGTCGACGCGGCATTGACCCCGCCCATGAACGGCACGAGCAGCGCCGACCGCAGGGCGGCGACCCGAGCCGCGTACCGCTCGTTCGTCAACGGCAGCAGCACCCACGGCAGCAGGGCGCCGGGCAGCGCGGCAGCGGACGTGGACCCCACCACGGTCGTGAAGACGGGCCACAACGCATAGGCGACCGCGGCGAGCAGCCGCGAGGCACGGCTCCCCACCCCCAGCCGCTCGGCCAGCCGCAGCGCACCCCAGAACGCCACCGACACGATCAGCGACATCCACAGCCGCTCGGCCAGCCACACCGGCAGGCTGACCAGGTCGCACACCCAGTAGAACGGCAGCATCGGCCACAGATAGCCGACGTACTGATCGGAGATCCCGCCGAACGACCCCCGGTCGTGCCACAGCTGCCCCAGGTCGGCGAGGAACTGACCGGGATCGACGGTCACCCCGAGCTTGGTGTCGAAGGTCTGCCGCCCCGGCTGCACCGCGACGAACAGCACGAACACCAGGGCCCAGAACCCCAGCAGCCAGCGCCGCGACCGCGGGCCCTCGGGGGGACCCGCAGCGGTCGCGGTGAGAGGGACGGCTGCCGGAGGGGGAGCCTGGACCGTGGTCGTCATTCGGGACACCGCCGGAGGATGAGGAGGAGGTTCCAGGTGGCGAACTCACGCAGGACCGGCGCCTTGACGACGGCCTCGGTGAGGAAGGGCCAGTAGCGGGAGCGCGCCGAGACGATCCGCACGTCGTCACGGGCGCGCACCTGCCGCAGCGTGGTGCCGATGTGCACGGGGAAGAGGTTCTCGCCGAGCGTGTGCTTGGCGTCCTTGCCGGTACGCCGCCGGTAGCGGGCGCGGGCCCGCTCGGCGCCGAAGTAGTGCCACGGGGCCCACTCGTGACCGCCCCACGGCGAGAGCCAGTTGGTGAACGACACATAGATCAGCCCACCGGGCCGGGTCACCCGGACCAGCTCACTGAGAAAGGTCTGCGGATCGGCCACGTGCTCCAGCACATTGGAGGAGAAGGCGACATCGGCGACCCCGTCGGCCAACGGCAGCAGATACCCGTCGGCGATCACGGCCCCGTCGGGCGGCTTCTTCCCGAGCTCCCGCAGATCGGGCTCGAACAGATAGGCAAACGCCCCACGCCGCCGAAACTCCTCGGTGAAGTACCCGCTCCCCCCACCGACGTCCACGACGACCCGCCCGGCAACGGCACGGTCGTACGCCTCGACTTGATCGACGGCATCCCGGGCAAGAAGCGAGTAACAGCCCTCGGGATCATCCTGCTCGCGCATGAAGGCCCGGAAGAGGGAAAGGGACCGCCGAAGAGAGGGATCCTTGAAAGACACGCGAGTGTCATAGGGGCGCGGGGCTGTATCGATGTGCGGCTCCGCCGCGGGGCGCGACCAGCCACGGACGACCGGCACTCGCGCGACAACCCGACCGAAACGGCGTTTAGGCGTCACGGCCCCCAACCTCGCACCGCCTCCGAAGCCACCGCCCTGAACTGCCGAACCGTCCGATCCCACCGATACCGCGCCGCCCGGTCCCGCGCCGCCTTCCCCATCAACTCCCGCCGATGAGAGGACAACGCCAACGTGCACCACGCGGCGGCGAACGACGACTCCCCCCGCGCCAGCACCCCCGTCTCCCCGTCCACCACGGAGTCCCGGAGCCCCGGCACGTCGAACGCGATCGCCGGCGTCTCCCGAGCCGCCGCCTCGGTGACGACCAGACCCCACCCCTCCACGGCGGACGGATGCAGCAACAGCCACGCCGCACACAGCAACCGGTGCTTCTCCGCCTCGGACACATGCCCGGCGAACTCGACGCCCGGTCCGGCCATCCGTTCCAGCCGCTCCCGCTCGGGCCCGTCCCCGACGATCACCAGCCGCCCGCCGGTCACGGGCCGCACCCGCTCCCACAGCCGCAGCAGCAGATCGATCCGCTTGTACTCGACGAGCCGCCCCACCGCCACGAACAGCGGCTCGGCGGATCGCCCGGTGAGCGGTCCCGGCTCCTCGACACCGTTGTGCACGATCCGTATCCGCTCGCGCGCGACCCCGATGCCGCGCAGCGCCTGCGCCGTCGACGGGGAGACGGCGACCATCAGCCCGCTCGGCCGGGCGGCGCCCAGCGCCCACTGTTCGAGTCTTCGCCCGATCCGCGCCGCCGGTGCCAGCGCGCCGCCGAAGCGCATGCCCCACAGATCGGTGTGCACATGGTTGACCAGGCACAGGGTGGGTCCGTGATGCCACAGCGGCGCCAGATACGGCATGCCGTTGCACACCTCGACCAGCAGATCGCAGTCGCCGACCTGACGGGCGAAGGCGGAGCGGGCGCGCAGATAGTGGCCGTAGGTGCCGCCCGCCGACACCACCCGGTAGTCGCGGAAGGCGGCCGGCCCTCCGCACAGCAGGGTGACCTGGTGTCCGAGGCGGGTCAGGCCGTCGGCGAGTCGGTCGACCAGCAGCTCGGAGCCGCCGGCGGAGGGATTGCCCAGGTCGCGGTGGGCGAGGAAGACGATCCGGCGGGGATGCGGGGGAGTCGCCGGAGGGTGCTGCGGCGCGCTGGGGGACGCGGGTCGCAGCATGGACGGAACGTGCTGGGGCATCGGTGCTCCAACTCGTGTCAGGGTGCGGAACTCAGCGTGGGGTCACAGCGTGGGGTCGGTGCGAACGGTGGGGTTGCGAACGGTGGGGTGGGGTGGGGTGGGGTGGGTTTCGGACCGGTGAGGGTGCGGTGGGGACACGGTGTGGTCGGGTGGGGATTGGACAGTTTTCGCCCACGCGTTCCCCACGGCTACTCACCGGTGTGACAATTTTCCGCTTTGTTGCAGCTGACGTCGTGTCACTTCGTGAGGGTCGGCTGGGGCATATCCGGCGTTTCAGCCATGTCCGGCGTTCCGTCTTCCTTCCGTCCACGTGCCACCAGAACCCCACCGGCCACCGCCAGAACGAATCCCGCCACCGCCGTCCCGATCGGCAACGTCTCGCCCACCAGCTGCAGTTGGCCGCTGTCCCGCTCGGCCTGGCGGACCGCCTCCTTCTGCGTCTCGGTGGTGAACGCGATCTTCTCGGCGTCCAGCAGCACCGCCGCGTCCTTCTCCCCGCCCGGTGCGCGCAGGGTGCGCCTGGGCCCGGTCTGCGCGTAGATCACCCGGCCGGTGGCCTGGTCGACGACGAGCTCGACGCCGTGGTTGGAGTACCACTCCTCGGCCAGCACCTGCGGCCGGTCCGGCTGGTCGACGATGCTGCCCGGGACGAGCCGGGTCCCGGCCTTGGTCGGCGGGACGGAGCCGGTGAACTTCAGGCCGGTGTAGCCCTGGACCTTCTCGGTGCCCTGGTAGCGCAGCACGACCGTGCCGCCGAGGGTGTTGTCCCACCACTGGTAGGACCGTTTCTGCACGTCGAAGGGGAACTTCAGATACGCCTCACCCTCGATGTACGGCTTCTCCTCGCAGCAGTGCACCGGCTCGGTCGTCTCGCGGTCCAGCACCCAGCGGTGGACGTTGACGTCCAGCGCGTCGTGCGGGTCGGCGGCCGGCAGGGACTTGTCCGTGTCGACCGTGGTGACCACGTCCCAGACGGCGTTTCCGCTGCGCTCGCTGTCCTCGACGTTGCCGCGCACGCGCTGGGTGACGGTGATCTTCTGGTCGGGGACCGTCTCGATCTTCTCGGTGTCGAAGACGCTGCCGCGTCCGGTGTAGACGGCGGTGGTGTCGATGTCGATCGGGTTCACCGCGGCACGCGGTTGCACGTACCACGCCAGCAGGGGGGCCAGCACCAGCAGAAAGGTGCCGAAACCCAGTACGACCAGGGAGAAAGGGGAAGCTGTACGGCGCATCCGGGCACTCCAGAGGCTTGGGACGGCGCGACGGGTCAGGCCGGCGCCGTGAGGGAAAGTGCGCATCCGGTATTGGGGCGGGAACCGTAGGCGCCCCTTGACGGAGTGTCAATGTCATGTCGACACTGTGGGCACGACCGCATGGGTGGCGGGACACGATGCCGGGGGTGGGGAACCTCCCGACAGAGAGGCTGACCCTGCGATGTCCAGACTGCTCGCTGCCGCGTTGACCGTCGCGCTCGGCGCGGCCCTCGCCGTGGGCGCCGCGCTCGGTGTGGTCGCCCTGCTCGAAGCGAGGCCCGACCAGCCGAACACCCCCTTGATCACCTACGAGCAGGCCGGTCAGGGGAGTTGACCCGTGCCGGCCTCCCGCACCCTCACGACCCGGTCCGCCTGGCACGACGTACCGCGCTACCAGGTGCGCCGGTTCGCCGAGATCGCCATGGCGGAGGCGCCCGCGCTGGCCGAGCAGATCATGAGCGAGATCCAGCGCGAGTACCCGCACCTGCCCGTCGTCCTGGACGACTCCGGCGAGCCCATGGCCCTGGTCGGCATCCGCCGCGCCATCGAGGTGTTCGTACAGCACCTGGAGAACTCCGAGGGCCGGCCGACCGTGCCGCCCGGCGTGTTCCAGGAGTTCGGGCGGGGTGAGGGCCTGCACGGCAGGTCGCTCGACTCGCTCCAGGCGATCTACCGCATGGGCGTGCGCCTGGCCTGGCGCTGCTTCGCCGAGATCGGCCAGCGCGTCGACATCCCGCCCCCCGCGATGTACGAACTGGTCGACGCGGGCTACGAGTACCTGGACGGCCTGGTCGACCAGTCCGTACGGGGGTACGCCGAGGCCGCCGCCCGGCAGGCCGGGGAGCGGCTGCGGCTGCAGCGCAAGCTGATCGAGCTGCTGCTCGCCGAGCACCACCGGGGCGATCCGACCGACGCGCTCGCCGAACGGGCCGCCCGGATCGGCTGGCCGCTGCCGAAGAAGGTCGCGGCGGGAGTCCTGCTGCGCCCGGCCCGCGAGGCGATGGCACCGGCGGTCGGGCAGGGCGTCCTGCTCGACATGGAGTACGAGCAGCCCCGCATGGTCGTCCCCGAACCGGACGCCGCCGGCCGCCCCGAGCTGCTGCACCGCGCGCTCACCGGCTGGTCCGGCGCGATCGGCCCGCCGGTGCCGCTGGCCGACGCGGCGAAGTCGCTGCGCTGGGCGGAGGCCGCCGTACGTCTGATGGAGCGGGGGCTGCTGCCGTCCGGGGAGGTGCTGCACTGCACCGAGCACACCGAGGCCCTCGTGCTGCTCCAGCCCGAGGAACTGATCGACGACCTCGCGCTGCGATGCCTCGCCCCCCTGACCCACTGCGGCCCCACCCACGGCCGCCGCCTCGCCGAGACCCTGCTGGCCTGGCTGGAGACGCGCGGCGGCGCCCCCGAGGTCGCGGCCCGCCTCGGCGTCCACCCCCAGACCGTCCGCTACCGCCTGCGCCAGATCCGCGAACTGTGGGGCGACGAGATCGACGACCCGGACCGCCGCTTCGAACTGGAACTGGTCCTGCGCGCCCAGCGGCTGCGCGGAGCCCTGGGCGAGGTGCGCCGATGAGAAAGGTCCGGGGTGCGGACCACGTCACGCGTCCCGCACCCCGGACCTGAGGGTCAGCGGCGGCCCTGGAAGCGCGTCCGCAGACGCGGGGAGAGCCGGACGGCCGCGAATCCGGCGGCGGCCAGGGCGGCGGCCACGGTCATCAGCAGGGCGATGCCGCCCGCGCCGGTGTCGGCCAGACCGCCGAGGACGCCGGTCGCGGAGTCGCCGTCCCCGGAACCGCTGCCCGCGCCGTCGTCGTTGCCCGCGCCGTCGTCGTCACCGTTGCCGTCGGTACCGCCGTCACCGTCCGTGCCACCCGTGCCGGCGGAGGCACTCGGGCTGGGAGTGGCGGACGGGTCGCCCTTCTGCACGACCTCCACCGTGAAGGTGGCGCCGGCGCCACCGGAGACCTTCGCGGTGACGGTGTACGTGCCCGGGGCGTCACCGGCGACGATCTCCGGGGCGGTGGCGATGCCCTCGGCGTCGGCCGTCACCCGCACGCCCTCGGCGCCGTCCTCGAAGGTGGGAGCGCCGTCGAAACGGCTCGCCTCGATGCGGAAGTCCACCTCGGCGCCCGCGGACGGCTCGCCGTCGTCGGTCACCAGCGCCCGCAGCGCCTCGGGGAACGGCTGACCCGGCTCGGTCCTCTGGCCGTCACCCCCGACCGCCTCGACCTCATTGGCCAGGGGCTTCACCCGCAGCGTGAACACCTGCGTCAGCCCCGCGGAGGTGGCGCGCACGGTGAACTCGCCCTGGCGGGAGGTGGTGCTGATGGGCGGGGTCTGGGCGCGGCCCTGCGCGTCGGTGGCGATCGCGAGCTTCTTGGTCTCGTAGCTGGGGTCGAAGACGACACCCAGCCCGGACGGGTCCTCGATCGCGAACGTCACGGAGGCGTCCACGACCGGCTTGCCGTCCTTGTCCCGGACCGTCACGGCCAGCGGGGCGGACTCGGAGCCGGGGTCGACGGTCTGGTCGTCACCGGAGACCGCGCTCAGTTCCGCGGGGACGGTGCCCTTCCACTGGAGGACCACACGGCCGGGGCCGCCCGGCGCGTTGGGGCCGCCCTCGGCGACGCCGGAGTCGATCGGGTTGTCGGAGGGCGCCCAGAACGGGTCGTCCTTGCCGGGCGCCTTGGTGCGCTCGCCGACCAGCAGCTGCACGTCGCTCATCCGGTCCGGGTCGGCGTAGCTGGAGCCGCCGCCACCACTGCCGGTGAGCCGGTCGTCGTCGGCGGACCCGGCTCCACCGCCGCCGCCCGCGTATCCGGCGCCGCCGCCGCCACCGCC
>NZ_JAOCQE010000117.1 GCF_025290915.1 Streptomyces sp. 15-116A
GCCGGGCCGGTGGTGGTGGCGGTGGGGGCGGGAGCGGTGGTCATGGGGCGGCGGGGCCTTCCGCGTCTCGTACGGCGTGGGTTGCTGTGGTGGTGGGGTGGGTGGTGCGTTTCCCTCCGACCCGTTCACCGCGGATGCAGGGGCGAACGCGGCTTCCGGCGGTCATGCCGCTGCTCGTTCGGGGGCGCGGGCTGTGGCCGGTGCCGCCGTCGGCGTCGGCCTGGTGGCCGGGCCGGCGGTGTGGCGGCGTACGAGGCGGAAAGCGGCGTAGGCCAGGAGCGCGGTGAGGAGGAGCACCGCGGCGGGGGCCACCAGGTGGAGGGGCCAGAAGTGGGACGCCGGGTGGACGTCGCGGTAGAAGGCGACGGCGTTCAGGTCGGCGAGTTCCGCTCGGCAGCCGGGGAGGTGGCTGCTGCCGCAGGGGGCGGGGAGGCGGGTGCCGTCGGCGGTCAGGATGCCCTCGCCCGCCTCGATGCCGGCGCCCGGCGGTCCTTCGCCCAGACTGCCGCGCTCGGTCACGGTGGTCCACAGGTGCGGCAGCACGAGGTGGACGGCGGTCCACAGCCCGGCGAGGGCGACGGCGGCCGTGGCGAGCGCGGCCAGGGTGCGGCGCAGCAGCAGGCCCGTGAGGACGCCGACGGCGAGTCCGGCGAGGGCCAGGGCGACGGGGAGGACGCCGTTCGCGTAGAAGGTCGGCATGTCGTACCAGGGCTTGGCGGTGTCGATGCGGCCGTTCCCCGCCGTCCAGGCCCGGCGGTGCAGCCAGACCAGCAGGCCGGTCGAGACGGTGATCAGCAGCGCCGGGAAGGCGAGCCGGGCGGCCAGCCAGCGGGTCGGGGAGACGGCCTGGGTCCAGGCGAGCCGGGCGGTGCCGGACTCCAGCTCGCGGCCGGTCAGGGAGGCGCCCGCCCACGCGGCGACCAGGAACGGCGCGGCGAGCACGGCGGTCGTCGTGTACGTGTACGTGTCCTTGTAGCGCAGGATCGCGTCCTGGTCGTAGGAGCAACGCGGGGCGAACGCGCAGGCGTTGTACTCCTTCCACGCTGTCGCCGCCGCGTCGGTGAGCGGGCCGCCGAGCCACAGCAGGGCTGCGCCGGTGACCAGGGTGAACGCCGCCCAGGCGAGCGCGGCCGGGCGGTGCAGGCGCAGCAGCCAGCGCAGTTGACGGGGCGCGGGGCGCCCGGAGGCGGGTGCGGGGGTCACGCGGCGGTCTCCGTGGTGTCGTGGGCGGCCGGCGTCAGCGCCGGGGCCTCGGGGTTGCGCAGATGGGACAGGACCAGCTCCTCCAGCGAGGGCGCGTCCTTGCGCCAATCGCCGGGCAGGGGGCCCGTGGGGCGGATCAGCGCGCTGAGCTGGCGTCCGGTGGTGCGGGACTCGACGACCTGGTGCGGAGCGAGTTCCGTCGCCGCCGGGGCGGACACGCGGGTGTGGGCGGCGAGCAGCTCGTCGATCTCGCCGGCGAGACGGACCCGGCCGCCGCCGATCAGCAGCAGATGGTCGCAGGAGTCCTCCAGCTCGGCGACGACGTGCGAGGACAGCACGATCGTCGTGCCGTGCCCGGCGGCCTGCCCCATCAGCATGCCCATCAGCTCGTGCCGGGCCAGCGGATCGAGGTCGGCCATCGGCTCGTCCAGGAGCAGCAGTTCGGGCCGCTTGCCGAGGGCCAGCGCGAGCGCCACCCGGGTGCGCTGGCCGCCGGAGAGGGCGCGGATCCGGCGGGACGGGTCCAGGTCGCCGCCGGCCACGACCCGCCGCGCGGTGTCCGCGTCCCAGCGGCCGGGGTTGAGGTCGGCGCCCATGCGCAGCGTCTCGGCGACCGTGAGCTGCGGGTACAGCGGCTTGGCCTGGTCGACGAAGCCGACGCGCGGCCGGGCGGACGCCGGGTCGGTGCCGAGGACGGCGACCGTGCCCTCGGTGGGGGCCAGCAGCCCGGCGGCGAGCGCGAGCAGCGTCGACTTGCCCGCGCCGTTGGGGCCGACGACGGCGCAGACGCGGCCGGCGGGCAGCCGGAAGGAGCAGTCGCGCAGCGCCCAGGTGTCCCGTCGTCGGCCGAAGCGCTTGCCGAGCGCGGCTGCCTCGAGGGCCGGGTCGGTCATATGGGGTCTCCCTGAGAGGTGGGCCGGGGGGCCGGGAAGTGCGTGTCGAGTACGGCGGTGAACAGCGCGGCCACGTCCTCGCGTTCCAGGCCGGCCTCGTGGGCCCGTGCCGCCCAGTCCTCCAGCTCCGCGCGCAGCGGGGAGTCGGCCGGGGCGGAGCCCAGTGAGCGCCGTACGAAGGTGCCGAGGCCGCGGCGGGCCTCGACCAGGCCCTCGCGCTCCAGCTCGCGGTAGGCCTTCAGCACGGTGTTCGGATTGACGGCGGTGGCCTCCACGACCTCCCGGGCCGTGGGCAGCTGGTCGCCGGGCACCAGCAGGCCCAGGCGCAGGGCCTGTTTGGTCTGCTGCACGATCTGGACGTAGGTGGCCACGCCGCTGTGCCGGTCGATGCGGTACTCGACCACTCGGTGCACCACCCTTTCACTAATTGAGTAGTGAAAGGGTGGTGCAAGGGTGCCCGGAAGTCAACTGCGAGGGTGTGCCGGGCAGCGTGAACCGCCCACCGGTGTCACATCACAAGACCTGAGGTGACCTCACCCGCGTCGGCTCACGTCTCCGTCCGGTACATCAGATCCGTCTCGTGGGTCACGAAACCCAGCCGCTCGTACACCGACACCGCCGCCTTGTTGTCGGCGTCGACGTACAGCATCGCCGTCGGCAGCCCCCGCCCCGCCAGGTGGCGCAGGCCGATCGTCGTCAGGGACTTGCCGAGGCCGCCGCCCTGCGCGTCGGGGCTCACCCCGAGGACGTACACCTCGCCCAGGCCCTCCTCCGCGTGCACCTTCGTCCAGTGGAAACCGACGATGCGGCCCTCCCGTTCGGCGAGGAAGAAGCCCTCGGCGTCGAACCAGGGCTCGGCCTTGCGGTCGTCGAGGTCGCGCTGGGTGAGGGAGCCCTGCTCCGGATGGTGGGCGAAGGCGGCGGCGTTGACCGCGAGCCAGGCCGCGTCGTCCTGCCCGGGCACGAAGGTGCGGACCGTCACGCCCTCCGGCAGCACCGGCTCGGGCAGGTCGAGCCCCGCCAACGGCCGCCGCATCTGACGGAGTTCACGGAACAGCGTGAGACCGAGCACCTGCGCCAGATGCCGCGCCGCGGAGTGACCCCCGTGCGCCCACACCCGCAGCCGCTTGCCGGACGCGGCGAGCAGCGCCGCACCGAGCGCCCGCCCGTGGCCGTGCCCGCGGTGCGAGGGGTGCACGACGAGTTCGGCGGCGGGCGGCTCCACCGGGTCGGTGTCCTCCAGCTGGGCGTATCCGACGAGTTCACCGTCGACGGACAGCAGCAGATGGGCGACGCCCTCCCGCTCCCCGCCCCGCAACTGCAGCCGCCCCTGCTCGGACACCGCCTGCTGACCGTCGGTCCGGGCGGCCTCCGCGAGCAGCGCGAGCACCGCCTCGATCTGCTCCGGGGAGAGCGCGGCGTAGGTCTGGAGCGAGCGGGGCCGCCCGGGCCGCGCGATGTCGTCGCTGGTCATGCGTACGAGAGTAAAGGGCACGGGCCGCAAAACGGACGGCAACGGCGGCACGGAAGGGAAGCAGGGCGTCGGGAGTCGTACGCGATCGGAAGAATAAACCAGGATGTAACCCCGAACCCCCTGTCGCGCTACGCGCGTTGACTCTAGGCTGCGCCCGGGCCACACACGGCCCACCAAGACCCACAGGGACCCACAGGGGGGCGTATGCCAGCCACTTCCCCGGCGCACCACCCGCGCCGCAGACGCCGTACGAACCGTCTCCTCGCGACCGCAGCCGGCGTCCTGACCGTCGGCGCGCTGGCCGCGGCGGCCCTGCCCGGGTCGGCGAGCGCGGGCGAGAACACGTCGAGCAAGGGCGCGTCGCACGGCCACACGTTCCCCGGCCGCTACCAGGACGTACAGCTCCTCTCCTTCAACGACCTGCACGGCAACCTCGAACCGCCCGCGGGCTCCTCCGGCCGGGTCACCGAGATCCAGCCGGACGGCACGACGAAGACCATCGACGCGGGCGGTGTGGAATACCTCGCCACCCATCTGCGCGAGGCCCGCAAGGGGAACCGCTACTCCATCACCGCGGCCGGCGGCGACATGGTCGGCGCGTCCCCGCTCATCTCGGGCCTGTTCCACGACGAGCCGACGATCGAGGCGCTGAACAAGCTCGACCTGGACGTCACGTCCGTCGGCAACCACGAGTTCGACGAGGGCGCGGCGGAACTCACCCGCCTGCAGAACGGCGGCTGCCACCCGACCGACGGCTGCTACACCGACAAGAAGTTCAAGGGCGCCGACTTCCCGTACCTGGCGGCGAACGTCCTGAACGAGAAGACCAAGAAGCCCCTCCTCGACCCCTACTGGGTGTGGAGGAAGAACGGCGTCAAGGTCGGCTTCATCGGCGTGACCCTGGAGGGCACCCCGGACATCGTCTCGGCGGAGGGCGTCAAGGGCCTCGCCTTCAAGGACGAGGTCGAGACGATCAACAAGTACGCCAAGGAACTGCGCCGCAAGGGCGTGAAGTCCATCGTGGCGCTCATCCACGAGGGCGGCTTCCCGGCGTCCCAGTCGTACAACTACGACTGCGACTCCCCGGGCGCCGGCGACGGCATCTCCGGCCCGATCGCGGACATCGCGAAGAACGTCACGCCCGACGTGGACGCGCTGGTCACCGGCCACACCCACGCGGCGTACGTCTGCACGATCCCCGACCCGGCGGGCAAGCCCCGTATGGTCACCTCGGCGGCGTCCTTCGGCCGCCTCTACACGGACACGACGCTGACCTACGACCGCTTCACAGGTGACATCGCCCGTACGTCGGTGAAGTCCGCGAACCACGTGGTGACCCGGGACGTCCCCAAGGCGCCCGACATGACCGCGCTCATCGACAAGTGGAACACCCTCGCCGCCCCGATCGGCAACCGCCCCATCGGCTACATCTCCGCCGACATCTCCCGCGACGGCACGGAGTCCCCGCTCGGCGACCTGATCGCCGACGCGCAACTGGCGTACGCGAAGACGCTGGACCCGTCGGCGGACCTGGCGCTGATGAACCCCGGCGGCATCCGGGCCCCGCTGACCTACGCGGCGAAGGCGGGCGAGGGCGACGGCGTGGTGACGTACGCCGAGGGCTTCACGGTCCAGCCGTTCGCCAACACGGTGAACCTGCAGGACTTCACGGGCGCGCAGCTGATCCAGGCGCTCAAGGAGCAGGTGAGCGGCGCGAACGAGGCGGCGCCGAAGGTCCTCCAGATCTCGTCCGGCCTGACGTACACCCTGGACCTGACGAAGACGGGCGCGGACCGGGTCGTCACGGACTCCGTCAAGCTGAACGGCCAGCCGATCGACGAGGGCGCCACCTACCGCGTCGCGACCAACAGCTTCCTCGCGGGCGGCGGCGACGGCTTCCCGACCCTCGGCCAGGGCACGAACGACCTGGTGGGCGAGGACGATCTGACGGCGCTGGAGCAGTACCTGACGGCCAATTCGTCGGCGACGGACCCGCTGGAGCCGCCGAAGGCGGACCGGATCACGGTCGTGAACTAGGTCGCATACCTCGGGCAGAGGTTGCGGGTGGGGCCGGTACGCATGATCGGATGGATCGATGCGTACCCCCCACCGCATAACCGCGCATCACCGCCGCCCGAACCCGTACGACGAACTCGGCGCCCTCGACGAGGGCCCTCTGCAGGAGACCCGGCTGGAGGACTTTTTCGGCCGTGCCTCCTGGGATCCGGAGGGCTCGGTCGAGGGCGCCGGGCGCTCTGCGGGTGCTGAGGACGCATCGGATTCCGAGGATCCCTGGTCCCCGCCTGTACACCGCAGAGGCGGCCGCAGTCGCCGTCGCCGGCGCCGCTTCTCCAGCCTGCCGCTCGCCGCGAAGGCGCTGGTGGCGGTGCTGGTCCTCATCGCGTTCCTGACGCTGGCGGACCGCTGGGCCGTGCTGTACGCGGAACACCGTGCCGCGGACGTCCTGCGGGACCGCATGAACCTGGCCGCCGCTCCCGAAGTGGAGATCGGCGGCTTCCCCTTCCTCACCCAGGCCGCCAGCGGACGGCTGGACTCCGTCCGCCTGACGGTCCCGGACGTGGCGGCCGACCGTGTCTCGCTGGCCCGGGTCAGCGCCACGGCGCGGGACGTACGCCTGGACACCGAGGGCGCGTTCTCCGTACGGGGCGCGGGGGCCCCGCGTCTCGACGGCGAGGTGCTGCTCTCCTTCGCCGACCTCAACCGCGAACTCGGCGCGTCCCAGGTGACCTTCACCGGCGTGGGCGGCGACAGGATCCGCGCCCGCGGCACGCTGCCCGTCGCCGGTCATGACCTGCGGGTGAGCGCGGAGGCGCGGATCCGGCGGGACGGTGAGCGGGGCATCTCGACCAGCATCGGCGGCATGCGCCTGGAGATAGGTGAGCTGGCGACGTACCGCCCCGGCACCCGCGCGTCCCAGGGCCTGCACCTCACCCCGGCCGCCGCGGCCGATGTGGCCCGGGAGTCCCGCAAGGCGAAGGCGTTGCTCTCGCTGCCGGCGATGGCACGACGGCTCGGCGTGCCGGATGCGGTGATCCGTGAGGCCCTGAGCGACGACGGCAAGCTGACCGAGCTGACCGGCTCCCCGAGCTTCGCCCGCAAGGCGGCCCGCCTCAACCTGGTCGACCTGGCCCTGGACCACCCCGAGACCCTCCGCCGCCTGGGCCTGGACCCCAACCTCCTGGACACCCTCACCCACCTCACCCGCCCGGCCCTCGCCGACCACCTCTCCCTCGCCTTCACCCTCCCGTCCCCACCCCACGGCGAACTCCGCCTGCGGGACGTACGGGTGGAGAAGGAGGGGATCAGGGTGCGGGTGACGGGGGAGGACCTGTCGACGGGGAACTGAGCCGGGGCCGCGCACAGGACGGTGATGTGGCCTCAGGGCGATTGTGCAACGGGCTGTTGCACACAACGTGTTGCCCCATCTCCCCAATGCATCTGGACACGTTCCGTGCTGACGGCGCGCTACGCGCGGAGGCGCGTCGGCGCGGCGCGAGGAGCGGCGGTGCCGGAAGGGATCCTCGGCACCGCCGCAGTGGTCGTACGCCCCCGTCGGCTCAGCTGCTCAGCTGGGCCAGTAGATCCAGCCGGAGCAGCCCACGTGGTCCTCGCAGACCCGGAACTGCTTGATCTGGGAGTTGTAGGTGGCCCAGGGACCCCAGTCGCCCTTGGCGCCGTTGCCGTCCCACTGGGAGACGTGGGCGCCGTTGGCCAGGTAGGCGTCCGCGTAGACGCCGTTGCCGTCGCGCTCCCCGTCGAAGGCGCGCATCGAGTAGCTCGTCGCCTGCGCTTGGTCGGAACCGTGGCTGGCGGTGGCCGCCGAGGCCGACGTGGCGGTGGTGATGGCCAGGAGTGCGGCACCGGCGAGGACCGTCGAGGTCCTCAGCAGATTCCTCGCTGACAGTTTCACGTGTTCCCCCTTGCTGGTGTGCGGCCGACATGACCGCGGTCGAGGCTCACGCTAGGGAGCGCGGGAGGTGCGGTGCCAGCAGGGAATCCGCCAACTGCGTTGTTGAATAAGGGAGTTGAGGAATCCGGAGGCCGGCGGTCGAAGGGACTGCCGCTGGCCGGTTGTCGGTGGCAGGCGGTGTAATGGTGTCCATGGGACTCGTGACCTTGGACCTCCCCGCACCGGGACAGATGCGGGGCCGCTGGGCCGCGTTCGCGGCGATCTGCGCGGCCCGGGGCTGGGGCGACATGTGCCGTGCGGACGGTCCCGTCTGGCATTTCGACGACGGCGGGGGCAACTGGGCGGACCTGCATCACCTCGGCGCCGCCCGCGCGGTCCTGACGGGATACGACCACGAGTACTCGGAGACGTACTACGGACCGGCCGCGGAGGAGTTCGGCGAGGAGCAGACGGACCTGCTCGCCGGGGCCCCCGACTGGTGGCACCCGGTGGCGCGGCGCTCCCTGGACGAGAAGCGCTACGTGGGCTTCGTCTACGGCTTCGAAGCGGACCCGGTGACCGGCGGCCGGTGGCAGCGCGCCGCGTACCACACCGAGGACGGCTTCCACAGCGTGGGCCTGCCCGCCGTGACCCTCGAGTCGACCCGCGAGAGCATCCTCGAATTCACCCGCGAGGCACCGGGACTCGGCGGAGCACTGCCCCGCCCGGACGCGGTCGACGCGCTGATCGCGGCGGACGGAGAGGTCACGGCGGCGCAGGTGACCGCGGTCATCGGGGAGGGCGGAGCCTGGGACGCGGAAGCGGGAGCGGCGGCGGCCAGAAGATTCCGCATGCACTGATCCGGACGACGGCCCTTGGTCGATGTCGATGTCGATGTCGATGTCGATGCCGGTGTCGGTCCCGTGCCGGTGCCGGTGCCGATGCCGGTCCCGTGTCAGTGCCAGTCGCGGGCGTCGTACAGATACACCACCAGAGCCCGGCCCTCGGTGCGCGAGGCGGTGCGTGCCAGCGCCATGGCGGCGCCGGGGTCGTAGGCGTCCTGCGGAGTGACCATCGCGGCCGGCGAGGTGAGAACCCGGTACCCGCACACGGACCGACGCCAGTTGTCGAGGTAGAGCGTCTCGCCCTCGGGCGGGTCCACCGGATCCACCCGGGGATCCCGGTGCAGCACCGGCCATTCCCGCACGACCTCACCATGCCGCAGCACCGCCACCTTCTGCGCTGCCCACAGGATCTTGTATCCCCAGGGAATCCAGCGATGCAGCTCCGGGTCGTCGAACCGGCCGGGATCAGTGAACGCATACGAAGGCCGCTGCCCCCCGAACAACACGTACTGCGGTCCGCTCCGCACGGCGTCGAACAACTCGACACGGTCCGCTTCGCCGGGCGGATACGGCCAGTGATCCATCCCCATACACCGATCCTGGCAGCTCACGCCCCGCCCCGCCCACGGATACGCCCACCCCGGCTGACCGCGATGCGCGGCACGTCCTCCAGTGGCGATCCGGGAGACGTCCTCCCTCACCGTCTGTCCTACGATCGGCGACGGCATCTGGCGCTGTCGAACTCGATGCCGTTCATCAGGTACGTACAGAGGGAGCGTCGGTCATGAAGTACACGCCCGACCTCTGTAGCGACGCCTGGCACACGTCGAGTTGCAGCGACGGGGGCGACTCGAACTGCGCTGCTGATCCTTCTCGGACTGCTCAACGCGCTGTGGTGCTGCTAACAGACCCAACCAGATGTGTCGGTACGGGGCACCGCCAGAGTTGGCAAACCCACAGATTGTGTGCCACGTGAGCAAGAGGAGCGAACCGAACCTCCAGCAATGGGCTGAGGAGGGTCGTCGCAACATCATCGACGTCGCGGACATGCTCGGGGTCCCTCCGGAGATGTACACCCGTGACGCCATGAGCCTCATTCCGGCCCTCCAGGACTACGTCTCGCGCGCTCCGCTCGACGAGTTCGAGCAATCCGACTGGATCACACTGCACGCCGACCTGGCGTCCTACGTAGCTGACTTCCTCATCCAGAGACACGACGCGCGTTGGGCTGTGACGGACAACCCCACCGCACCCCGTGAACACCGCTACGTCATCGAGGCGACCGGGCACGACGGCCTGACCCGCCAGATCGACCCCATCGAAGTCGTGAGAATGGAGTTCGCCAGTCCTCCGATTGACATCGTCCGGATGCTGGCCACCGCAGAACTCATCCTGCGCGGCGGATGACGTGGCTCTGCGTGCACTGCCGGTTCGTCATGTCGAGATGAGGAACGTGTCCGTACCGACGAGGATTGGGCGTCCCCCGGCGGAGATCGGTCATCCCGAGCCAAGCAGACTCCAGGAAGAGTTCGTGGAGGAAACCACGAAGGATGTCGAACGCCTGGAACAGTCCGCCGGTGGCTTCGGGCTTGCCTTCAGTAGCGCACTGCATACGGCCAAGACGCAGTGTTCGCTTGATCCCGCGGCGGAAAGGCTCGAGACGTGGGAATTCTGGGTGATGGCGATGCAGGTCGGCTCTGCGCTCTTCGCGTCGGCCACTGCCCCGGAGGGTTCGACCGTGGAGTGTGTGATCGCTCACGAAGTGCGCTCGATCCCGGCGGTGGGGGTCACGCACTTCGTGGACGCCGGTACGTGGCTGGACGCCTTCTGGCTTGCCGTGATCTGCCGTGATCAGGATCGGATGACGCAGCTCTGCCGGGTGCCTGTGGAGACGCTGCGTGCTTCGGGTGCGGTGTTCGAGGAGTACATCTACGACTGGGTCGATGTCCTTCAGACGTACTGGCTGGAGCGGCCGGGGCTGGGCGAGAAGCTGGTCTCGACGTTCGACAAGACGGATCCGGATCAGCTCCGCTTCGAGGACCGGGAGTTGATGCTCAAGATTCTCTATCCGCCGGTCAATGTGTTCTACCGGTTCATCAGCCGGGACCCGGACAGGTTCAACGAGGCGCTTGTGCAGGCGGTCCAGCTGCACAAGGAGTACTGGACGGCGGACGTCGAGGAGCGGAAGGAGAGCGGCGACGGTGATGTCGCCCTTGCTCCCCTCGCTCTCGCCTGCCTCGCATACGACGCGGGCCGGCCCATCGAGGTCGAGTCGGAGTACCTGCCCGAGCATCTGCTGAAGGGCAGCTGGCTCGGTGAGTTCCCCACGTGACCGAGGCGAGCGGTGCTGACGATCGCGGGTCGTCCGGTCGGCGCGACGCGATCTCACCGTCTCCGCCCGCCTCGAACCACCCCCCGGCGCCTGTGACATTCACGGTCGGCCGCATGGAGGCCGGGGCGCTACGGCACCACCGGCTGGGCGACGGAACCGACCCCGAGGCGTGGCACCGGCTCCGGGAGCTGATCCGCTCGCTGCGTCAGCGCTGACGCTGTTACGGCACCTCCCCCGGCGGTGGTGTCGGGGCCCCCGGCAGGCGGATCGTGGCCGTGGTGCCGCCGTCCTTCGTCGGGGTCAGGGTGACCTCGCCGCCCGCCTGGCGGACCGTGCGGGCCACGATGGACAGGCCCAGGCCCGAGCCGGGGAGGGCGCGGGCGCTGGGGGAGCGCCAGAAGCGGTCGAAGACGTGGGGGAGTTCGTCGGGCGGGATGCCCGGACCGTGGTCGCGGATGGTGAGGACGCCGTCCGCCAAGCGGACCTCGATCGTGCCGCCCTCGGGGCTGAACTTCACCGCGTTGTCCAGAATGTTGACCACCGCCCGCTCCAGGGCGGCCGGCTCCGCGCGGACGTACCACGGCTGCACGTCCGCCGTGATCGTCAGCTCCGGGCCGCGCAGCCGGGCGCGGCGCAGCGCCGACTCGACGACGTCCTGCCACGCGACGATCTGCGCGCGGGCCGAGTGCTGGCCCACGTCCGGGCGGGACAGCTCCTGCAAGTCACCGATCAGTGCGGCCAGTTCCGTCATCTGTGCCTTCACCGACGCGAGCAGCGCCTTGCGGTCCTCGGGCGGGATCGGGCGGCCCGTCTCCTCGCTGCGGGTGAGGAGTTCGATGTTCGTCCGGAGGGAGGTCAGCGGCGTGCGCAGCTCGTGGCCGGCGTCCGCGATCAGCTGCTGCTGCAGGTCGCGGGAGCTGGCGAGGGCGGACGTCATGGAGTTGAAGGAGCGGGACAGGCGGGCCACCTCGTCGTCCGACTCCTCCTCCACGGGGATGCGGATGTCCAGATCCTCCGTGCGGGCCACGTGCTCGACGGCCTCGGTCAGCTTGTCGACGGGGCGGAGCCCTGCGCGGGCGACGGCGAGACCGGCGGCGGATGCGCCGAGTACGCCGACGCCGGAGACGAGGAGCAGGAGGAGGGCCAGTTCGTTGAGGGTGGAGCGGGTGCTGTCCAGGGGGACGGCCGCCACGTAGGCGTAGCCCTCGACCACACCCCGGCCGACGGGGGTCTTGACGGTGACCGCTGTGGTCAGCACGCGCACCGGGTCGCCGTTGCTGTCGGTGCCGTTGCGGAACGTGCCCTGGTCCGGATCCGGGTTCTCGGCCACGTCCTTGTCCTGGCCGGTGACCTTGACCGTCGCCGAGGCGAAGGGCAGCAGGCAGACCGTGCCGTCGGTGCGCACCAGCTGCCCGTACGTGGCGCTGCGCGGGCTGATGGTGTCCGTCTGAGGGGTCTGCCCGCAGGTGGACGCGAAATTCTCGAGCTGGCCCCGGTCGAAGACGACGACCGAGGACCGCAGGTCGTCGTCCAGCTCCCCGTACAGCTTCCCCTGCACGATGAACCAGCACGTCACCGACACCGCCGCCACCGCGAACGCCACCGCCGCCGCCACCAGCAACGCCAGCCGTGCCCGGATGGGCAGCGCACGGAAGCGGCGTACGACTTTGCTCACTCCGCGCCGCCCTGCCGCAGGACGTACCCCACGCCCCGCACCGTGTGCACCAGGCGCGGCTCGCCGGCCGCCTCCGTCTTGCGGCGCAGGTACATCACGTACACGTCCAGGGAGTTGGACGACGGCTCGAAGTCGAAGCCCCAGACGGCCTTCAGGATCTGCTCCCGGGTGAGGACCTGGCGCGGGTGTGCCATGAACATCTCCAGCAGGGTGAACTCCGTGCGGGTCAGCTCCACCGGCCGCCCGCCCCGCGTCACCTCCCGCGTCGCCAGGTTCATGCTCAGGTCGGCGAAGGTCAGGACGTCGCCCGAATCGGCGGACGCGGCCACCGCCGCCGCGTACGAGCTGCGGCGCAGCAGCGCGCGGATCCGGGCGAACAGCTCGTCCAGCTCGAACGGCTTGACCAGGTAGTCGTCGGCGCCCGCGTCCAGCCCCGTCACCCGGTCGCCGACCGTGTCCCGGGCGGTCAGCATCAGGATGGGAGTGAGATCACCGGTGCCGCGGATGCGGCGGGCGGTGGTCAGGCCGTCCATGCGGGGCATCTGGATGTCGAGGACGACCAGATCGGGTCGGTACGCCGCCGCCTTCTCCAGCGCGTCCGCGCCGTCCACGGCGACCTCCGTGTCGTACCCCTCGAAGGCCAGGCTGCGCTGGAGTGCCTCGCGGACCGCCGGTTCGTCGTCGACGATCAGGATGCGCTGCGGGGCACGGTCGCCTTCTGCGGGGACGGGGACGGGGACGGGGCTCATCGGTTGCGGTTCCTCTGTCTGCGGTGGGGGAGCTGAAGCCGGAGCTGCGGACTTTCAGCGTCGCACGACTCCAGCCGCGCGCGGGATCAGTCGCTCGCGCCCGCCCGCAGCTTCGCCAGGTCCGCCTTCACCGTGTTGACCGGGATGGCGAAGCCCAGCCCCACGCTGCCCGCGTCCGAGGACTCCGCGCCGCTCGCCGAGTACATCGCCGAGTTGATGCCGATGATGTTGCCGTTCATGTCGATCAGCGCGCCGCCGGAGTTGCCGGGGTTCAGGGACGCGTCGGTCTGGATCGCCTTGTACGTCGTCGTCGACCGCCCGGTGTCGCCGTTGAACTCCCGGCCGTCGTACTCGAACGGCCAGCCGCCGCCCTGCTGCCACTGCTGCTGCCCCTGGCTCTCGTCCGTGGAGACGGTCACGTCACGGTCGAGGGCGGAGACGATGCCGCTGGTCACGGTGCCGGTCAGCCCCTCGGGGGAGCCGATGGCCACGACCTGGTCGCCGACCTGCACGCCGTCGGAGTCGCCGAGGGTGGCCGCCTGGAGTCCGGAGGCGTCCTCGAGCTTGATCAGCGCGAGGTCCTTGGAGCTGTCGGTGCCGACGATCTCGGCGTCGTACGTCTTCCCGTCGCTGGTCTGCACCTTGATCGACGAGGCGCCGGCGACGACGTGGTTGTTGGTGACGATCTCGCCGTCACCGGTGATGATCACGCCGGAGCCGGTGGAGGAACCGGCGTTGGTGGCGGCCTTGATCTCCACGATGCTCGGGGTGACCGCCTTGGCGACGCCGGCCACGGTGCCCTTCTGACCGGCCGGCACCACGTTCGTGCTGGTGGAGCTGGAGGCCACCGTGTCGTTGCCGGTCAGCTCCTGGACGCCGTAGGCGGTGCCGCCGCCGACGGCCGCGGCGACGATCGCCACGGCGGCGAGCAGCGCGACCGGGCCGCGGTTGCGCTTCCTCCGCGGCCGCTCGGGCCGCTGCTCGGGCCGCTGCTCGGGCTGCGCGGCCTGCTCGGGCGGGAACGCCGGCGGGGGCGGCCACTCGGGGTTCACGTGACCGGGAGCGTGCACCTGGTCACCGGGGTTCACAGGAGAGGAGTAGTCCGTCATGGCAATGAGACTCGCGCCCGACGATGAGAGCATCCTGAGGACGGCCTGAGAAGCCCGACAGAAGCTCGTATGCCCGATATAAGGAAGCCCCGGCCGCTCCGAGGAAGCCCCGGCCGCTCCGAAGAAGCCCCGGTCCGCTCCGAAGAGGCCCCGGCTCGCGATCAGCCGCAGCCGCAGGACTGCCGTACCACCAACCGCGACGGGAACACCTTCAGCCGCTCCCGCCGCGACCCCGCCACCCGCAGACCGTCGTCGAGGACCAGGTCCACCGCCGCGCGGGCCATCGCCGAACGGTCGGACGCCACCGTGGTCAGCGGCGGGTCGGCGAGCGCCGCCTCCTTGATGTCGTCGAATCCGGCGACGGCGAGCTCGCCGGGCACGTCGATGCGCAGCTCGCGTGCCGCGCGCAGCAGGCCGATCGCCTGGTCGTCGGTGGAGCAGAAGATCGCGGGCGGGCGCTGCGGCCCGGAGAGGATGTCGAGGCCGACGCGGTAGGCGTCGTAGCGGTTGTACGGGGCCTCGAAGAGACGGCCCTCGGTCGGGACGCCGGCCTCGTCCATCGCCCGCCGCCAGCCCTCGACGTGGTCGGAGACCGGGTCGCCGACGGCGGGGGTCTCCGCGGTGCCGCCGACACAGGCGACGTACTCGTAGCCGTGTTCCAGCAGGTGGCGTACGGCGAGCTGGGCGCCGCCGAGGTCGTCGGTGACGACGGCGACGTCGTCGATGGCCTCGGGGCGCTCGTGCAGCAGGACGACCCGGGCGTCCCAGGCGTCGATCTCCGCGGCGGCCAGGTCGTTGAGCGCGTGGCTGACGAGGATCAGGCCGGAGACGCGCATCCCCAGGAAGGCCCGCAGATAGTGGACCTCGCGCTCGCCGATGTAGTCGGTGTTGCCGACGAGGACCATCTTTCCGCGCTCGGACGCGGCCTGCTCGACCGCGTGCGCCATCTCCCCGAAGAAGGGCTGGCGGGCGTCGGGGATGATCAGGCCTATGAGGTCCGTGCGCCGGGACGCCATCGCCTGCGCGACGCGGTCGGGCCGGTACCCCAGCTCCTTGATCGCGGCGAGCACCCGCTCGCGCGTGGCCGGGGCGACCGGCCGGGGTCCGTTGTTGATGACGTAGCTCACGACGGCGGTGGACGTACCCGCCAGCCGCGCCACATCATCCCTAGTCACCTTGGCCACGCGCGGAGTCTACGCGGATATACCCGGTCCGGGCAGGGCGTACGGGGGGTTATGTGCGGCACGCACTCACGCTCACGCCTTCGTGCGCACCGGGGTGCCGCCGGAAGCGCCGGCCGTGTCCGCCGCGCCCGCCGCGTCACCCGCGCCCGCCGCACCACCCCCGCCCGTCGCCGCCTTCGGCTTCGCGCGGTCCGCCTTGGCCTTGGCCTCCTCGGCGGCACGCTCGACCTTCTCCGGCGTGACGAACCGGTACCCGACGTTGCGTACGGTGCCGATCAGCGACTCGTGCTCGGGGCCGAGCTTGGCGCGCAGCCGCCGTACGTGCACGTCGACGGTGCGGGTGCCGCCGAAGTAGTCGTAGCCCCAGACCTCCTGGAGGAGCTGGGCGCGGGTGAAGACCCGGCCGGGGTGCTGCGCGAGGTACTTCAGCAGCTCGAACTCCTTGAAGGTGAGGTCGAGGACCCGGCCCTTGAGCTTGGCGGAGTAGGTCGCCTCGTCCACGGAGAGATCACCGTTGCGGATCTCCATGGGGGAGTCGTCGTTGACGATCTGCTGGCGGCCCATCGCCAGGCGCAGCCGGGCCTCCACCTCGGCGGGGCCCGCGGTGTCGAGGAGGACGTCGTCGATGCCCCAGTCCGCGGTGACGGCGGCCAGGCCGCCCTCGGTCACCACGAGGACGAGGGGGCAGCCGGGGCCGGTGGAGCGCAGCAGCTGGCACAGGCTGCGGACCTGAGGGAGGTCCCGGCGCCCGTCGACGAGGATGACGTCGGCGCCCGGGGTGTCGACGAGGGCGGGGCCCTCCGCGGGCGCCACGCGCACGTTGTGCAGCAGCAGACCGAGGGCGGGGAGCACCTCCGTCGACGGCTGAAGGGCGTTGGTCAGGAGCAGAAGAGAGCTCATCGCCGCCCACCTGCCCGGGTCGTCCTGCGGTCGTGCACGGTTCGCTCGCCCATAACGTCTGGTTCCTCCTCGGTCCCTGCGAGGACGTTTACGGCACTGCTGCGTGCGATCGAGGCCCGCGCCGACCAGGTCGACGCGTACACGTCGTATACAACGCTCCGAAAGCACAAAAGGACCCGGGGGCTTCGCTGCCCGAGTCCTCTCCGCAGCACAATAGCCGACATGAGCACCGGTCCGGCAGGTCATGTGGCACGTTCCACCCATCGTCCGAATGGTGAGACGGATGGCGGGCCGCCGACGGAGCCTGTCCGGACGTTTCTCCGGACGGCCGACGGGGTGTCGATCGATGCCGTGTACGAGCCCGGGGCGGGCGCCCGTGATCTGGTGTTCGTCGTCGCCCACGGGTTCACCGGGGACGCGGACCGGCCACATGTGCGCAGGGTGGCGCGGTCCTTCTCGCGGTACGGGGCCGTGGTGACGTTCTCGTTCCGGGGGCACGGGGCGTCGGGCGGTCTTTCGACCGTGGGGGACCGGGAGGTGCTGGACCTCGCGGCGGTGGTGTCGTGGGCCCGGGAACTGGGGCACGCGCGCGTGGCGACGGTCGGCTTCTCCATGGGCGGCTCGGTGGTGCTGCGGCACGCGGGGCTCGACGGGGACGCGGACGCCGTGGTCTCGGTGAGCGCACCCGCGCGGTGGTTCTACCGGGGGACCGCTCCGATGCGGCGCCTGCACTGGCTGGTGACACGGCCCGCGGGGCGGCTGGTGGGGCGCTACGGGCTGCGGACGCGGATCCATCGCCGCAGGTGGGACCCGGTGCCGTTGTCCCCGGTCGAGGCGGTGCCGCGGATCGCGCCGAGGCCGTTGCTGATCGTGCACGGGGAACGCGACGGGTACTTCCCGCTCGACCATCCGCGGATGCTGGCGGCCGCCGCCGGGGAGCACGGGGAGCTCTGGCTCGAGCCGGAGATGGGGCACGCGGAGAACGCGGCCCCGGAGGAACTGCTGCACCGGATCGGGGACTGGGTGGCCGGCCGGGCGGGCTAGCCTGGCGGTGTTCACCGGCGGGCGACGGAAGCGATTGAGGAACCAGCAGATGGCAAAGGTCACGGTGCGGTACTGGGCCGCCGCCAAGGCCGCGGCCGGGGTGGCCGAGGAGCCGTACGAGGCGGCGACGCTCGCGGAGGCACTGGACGCGGTGCGCGAGCGGCACCCCGGTGAGCTGGCGCGTGTGCTGCGGCGGTGCTCGTTCCTCGTCGACGGTGATCCCGCGGGGACCCGCGCGCATGAGACGGTACGGCTGGCCGACGGCGGCACGGTCGAGGTGCTTCCGCCGTTCGCGGGAGGGTGAGCGGAGCGATGACGAACCAGCCGTACGAGGGACAGCGGTACGAAGGACAGCCGCACCAGGGGCAGCCCTACGAGGGACAGCCGCACCAGGGGCAGCCCTACGACGGGCAGTCCTACGCGGGGCAGCCCTACGAGGGGCACAGCTCCTGGCAGGGGCACGCCTCCGGGCCGGGGCACAGCTCCTGGCAGGGATACGACGACCCGTACGCCGCGCAGCAGCACACGCAGCAGTGGCAGGGGCAGACGTGGGAGACGTCGGTGCAGCCGCCGGTGTCGCCTGTGTCCGCGGAGGAGACGGCGTATCTGCCGCCGCAGGACGCGGTGCACGCCGGGCCGATGCCCGCGGCCGCCCAGGACGCGTTCGTACCGGCCGGCGCCGCTCCCGCCCCAGCCCCGGTCCCTCCTGGTGACGTGCCCGAGTACGGCCCCGCGACGCTCGCCGGGAACGCGCGGATCACGGATGCGCAGCGGGCCCGCGCGGAGGGCCGGTCGCCGATCATCGAGCCCGGCATGCAGCCGGCGCTGCTGACCGCCGTACTGGGGCTGCTGCTGGCCGGCGGGGCGGCCCTCGGGACGTACGCGCTGCTCGTGCCGCTGGTGATCCTCCAGGGTGTCACGGCGGCGGGCTGGTTCCGGCTGAACGGGATGTGGCCGGCGCGGCAGGGCATCGCGCTGGGGTTCCTGGGCGCGCTGGTGGCGGACGCGGCGCTGCTGGTGTCCGACCGGTCGCCCGCGGCGATCCTCGGGACGCTGGGCGTGTGGGTGCTGCTGTCGCTGGTGCTGCAGCTGCGGTCGCACGCGGATCCGGACGAGCGGATGTACGGGCTGATGGCGACGGTCGCGGCGGCGGCGCTGGCGATCGTGGCGAGCGGCTATCTGGCGGCGGACGCGGACGCGGTGACGGTCGGGGCGATCGCGGTGGCGGCGGGTGTCGTGGCGCGGGCGGCGCCGGTGCCCACGG